>VERA01000153.1 GCA_018882935.1 Burkholderiaceae bacterium
ACCGGTCTGCCAGCGCGCGCGATAACGACGCAAAAACATGCGACGCCATTACCGGATCTTCAGCAGCGTAGCGATCAAAATCCGGCCTCGGCAAGATCAGCAATTCAGTATCAGTCACCGCGGTAACATCGGCTGAGTGCGGGTGATGATCAAGAAACGACATCTCACCAAAAAACTGCCCACGACCGAAGGTGGCCATGTGCATGCGTCGCGCTTCTTCCAGCAATAAATCAATACGCACTGATCCGTGCGAAATCAGCATTAAGGCATCGCCCGGTGTGCCAGCAATAAATATCGTTTCACCTGCTTCGTAAAAACGCTTATGCACACAGCGTTGCAAAGCCGCTAGCGTAGTCGGCTGCATATCGCTAAATAATTCAAACTCTTCCAGCTTCAGCGGCTTGCCCTCGTCGCCATGCACGCCGAGCGCGCGCAGTGTCTGCTCTTCTACCCACTCAAGCGCGTCGGCAAAGTCATCAAAAATCTGAATCTCTTCACCGCTATGGGTAACCCCAAGCTCTTTCAGATAACCGCGCAAATTACGCCCGGTTGGCAAGGTAAACGGTAAACGCGAGAGTAATAAGGTGGCGCCGCGCTCGGACAACTGCGCACGAACGCGATCCAGCATATGCGCTGCTGTCATATCAATTGATTGCACCCGCTGAAAATCCAGAATCAGATAACGGGCTTTTTCAAGGTCGGGCTCAAGCGTGCGGTACAGCGCATCGGTATTACCAAAAAACAGACTTCCCTGTAGCTCGACAATTAAATTACTCGCACCATGCTCGCGTAGCGCCTCACGCTCTTTACGTGAGCGTACCCGCTTGGAAAAAATCACATCACCGCGGCTTTTATGCCGAATAGTAGATGAGTGAATCTGCTCGCGAATAAACATCAAAATAGCCAGCACCACACCCAAAGCCGAGGCAGCAATCAAGCCCACCATCTTGGCCACTACCACCACCGAAATAATGACCACAAAATCAAGCAGCGTAACGCGTGAGCGCGCCAAGTGAAACAAGTGCCAGTCGATCATCCGAAAGCCGATTACCAGCAGCAAGCCCGCTAACGCGGCCACAGGCAACCAACATAGCAACGGCGTCAACACCAAAAACGCCAGCATCGACCAAAGACCGGCGAATACTCCAGACATCTTCGTCATACCGCCGCTGGCACGATTCACCAGCGATGCACCCATCGTGCCCGAACCGGGTGTGCCACCAAACAGCGTTGAGGCCAGGTTACCCAGCCCTTGGCCGATTAATTCACGATTCGAGTCGTGCCGCGTGCCGGACATGGCATCCAGAACCAAACAGGTTTTAAGGGTATCAATCGAGAGCAACACAGCCAGCGTCAACGCAGGAATAATCACCTGCTCCCAGTGCGGCAACGGCGCTGCGCCAAACCGGTCCCAGGCTGCCACCATGCTGTCCAAAATACCGCCCGAGCCGGTATCAAAGCGCCCAATCACAAAGCTGTTGTGGTCCAGACCGGCCATTGACGGAAACGCCGTTAGCGCCAGCAACCAATACATAATCACACCGGCCGCCAAGCCTTGAATCACCGCTGGCACATTGCGCGATGGGAAGCGCGTAGCCACCACCATCATCGCCATTGTGGTTGCGCCAATCAGCAAACTCGCCCCGCTCCAATCCGCCGGGTGTAGCAAGGCGTTGAACCAGTCGGTACCAGCCGGCGCACCCAACAGCTTGGGTAATTGCGAAGCAATAATAATCAGGCCCACGCCGCTCAGGTAGCCGCTCACCACCGGAAACGGCATATACCGAATCAGCTGCCCGATACCGAACGCGCCCAGCATAATCTGCAACAGGCTGCTGCACACTGCCACCAGAAACAAAATCAACAGAATCGACGCCGGGTCGTGCCCTTGAT
>VERA01000101.1 GCA_018882935.1 Burkholderiaceae bacterium
GTCCCATGGTCAGCGCGGCGATCATTACCGGCGACATCTCGCCGCCCATGATCTGGCGGAACAACGCCAGCATTTCATCGTGAAAGATTTCGCGGTGCTCGATACAGCGCAGCAGCGCTTGTTGCGGGCTGAGTGTCATTCTGTTCTCCGTCACTGATTGAGAAAATTCTGCAGCAGCGCGTGGCCGTGCTCTGACAGGATCGACTCCGGGTGAAATTGCACGCCTTCGATCGGGAATTGTTTATGCCGCACGCCCATGATCTCGCCGTCGTCAGTCCAGGCGGTGACGTCGAGACAATCCGGCAGTGAGTCGCGCGCGATCGCGAGTGAGTGGTAGCGGATGATGGTGTACGGGCTGGGTAGATTCTTGAACACGCCCACCCCGGTATGCTTGATCGGGGATGTTTTGCCGTGCATGACTTGCTGCGCACGAATCACCTTGCCGCCAAATGCCGCGCCTATACTTTGGTGACCCAAACAAACACCTAAAATCGGTAGCTTGCCGGCGAAATGTTTTAACACGGCTACGGAGATGCCGGCCTCATGCGGTGTGCACGGTCCGGGTGATATGCAGATACGAGAGGGGTTCAGTTGCTCGATCGCTTCGATCGTGATCTCATCATTGCGGTAGGTACGCACGTCTTCACCCAGTTCGCCGAAATACTGCACGAGGTTGTAGGTGAAGGAGTCATAGTTATCGATCATGAGTAGCATCACAGTTCCCCATCAAGGCCGGAGGTAAAAATAAAGCGCGCTAAATGGCGAGGGGTCATCACAGTTCCCCATCAAGACCGTCTTGCACTTGCTCTGCCGCACGTAATACCGCGCGCGCTTTATTTTCCGTCTCTAACCATTCCATTTCAGGGATGGAGTCGGCGACGATACCCGCGGCGGCTTGTGCGTACAGCGTGCCGTCTTTGATTACCCCCGTTCGAATAGCAATCGCGAGATCCATCTCGCCGCCGAATGACAGGTAACCGCAGGCGCCGCCGTAGATGCCGCGCTTGACCGGCTCAAGCTCGTCGATCAATTCCATCGCACGCACTTTCGGTGCACCGGATAAGGTGCCCGCCGGGAAGGTGGCGCGTAATACATCGAGGTTGCTCATGCCGGCTTTTAATGTTCCCTCGACATTCGACACGATATGCTGCACGTGAGAATACTTTTCGATCACGAACTTGTCGGTCACTTTTACGCTGCCAATCTCTGCAATACGACCGATGTCGTTGCGTGCAAGATCAATCAGCATCACATGCTCGGCAATTTCTTTCGGATCGGCGAGTAACTCATCAGCGAGCTTGGCATCGAGTTCGGGCGTGGCACCCCGCGGGCGGGTACCCGCGAGCGGGCGTATGGTGACTTTGCGCTGACCGTCGCGATCGGTTTCATTACGCACTAAAATTTCCGGTGAGCTGCCAACAATCTGCATGTCACCGAAGTTGTAAAAGTAAAGGTAAGGCGAGGGATTCAGAGAGCGCAGCGCGCGGTACAAGGACAAGGGTGAATCAACATACGGCTTGCGTATGCGCTGACCGACTTGCACCTGCATCAGATCGCCGGCCATGATGTACTCCTTGGCCTTCAGCACGGCTTGCAGGAAGTCTTCTTTCTTGAAGTCGCGAATAGCTTCTGTTCGCACTGAGCCGGAGGTTACCGGCACATCCACCGGGCGTTGCAACATTGCCCGCAGATCTTTGAGTCGTTGTCTTGCGCGGCTATACGCCTCGGGCCGCGTGGGGTCGGCGTACACAATCAGGTACAACTTGCCGGACAAGTTATCGATGACGGCAAGCTCTTCAGTCAGCAGCAACTGAATATCGGGAAGCTGCAAAGTGTCGGGTGGTGCGGTGTGCTCGAGTTTGCGCTCGATCATGCGCACCGCGTCGTAGCCGAAGTACCCGGCCAAGCCACCGCAGAAGCGCGGCATGCCGGGGCTGAGTGCGACTTTGTAGCGTGACTGGAATTCCGCAATGAAATCAAGCGGGTTTTGATCAGATGTTTCGATCACCTCGCCGTTTCGAACCACTTCGGTGTGTTTACCCGAGGCGCGCAGCAACGTGCTGGCAGGTAGTCCGATGAATGAGTAGCGACCGAAGCGCTCGCCCCCCACCACAGATTCCAACAAAAACGTGTTTTTACCGTGTTGCTGCGGTTGTGCCAGCTTGAGATAAAGCGTAAGCGGCGTCTCGAGATCGGCGAATGCTTCGGCGATTAGCGGAATGCGGTTGTAGCCTTGCGTGGCCAGCGATTGAAATTCGAGTTCAGTCATGTTTCTCTCCGGCTGCCACAGCATGGTGGCAGCGCCCTTGGCAATAAACCGTCCAGCCGGTGGCGGCTGGAGACACAAGATCAGATCAGATCGGCGCGTGCCAGCGTCGCCACAGCCAGGCCTCGAAGGCGCCGCGCGGGATCAGCTTGGGTTTATTGACGAGAAACATTGGCAAGGAAGCAGTCTTGGTTCAATAAAGCGGTTTCAATAATTCGCAAATATACCACCGGGCGCAGTACCGGCAGCCTGGTTCGCCGGGCGCTCGGACTGCTTAGAACAATCGAGGTCAGTCGTTCACACCGAGGCAAGCTGTTGGCGCATGGCGTCGATAACTGCTTTGTAGTCGGGCTTACCAAAAATTGCCGAGCCGGCAACGAAAGTATCGGCGCCTGCCTTGGCTACCTCTGCAATATTGTCGACTTTGACCCCGCCATCGACCTCCAGCATGATCTCGTGGCCGCTGGCATCGATCATCTGCCGCACCGCCGCGATTTTCTTCAAGGCTTGGGGTATGAACGACTGACCGCCAAATCCCGGGTTGACCGACATGATGAGAATAAGGTCAAGCTTATCCATCACATGATCAAGGTAGTCCAGCGGCGTCGCCGGGTTGAATACCAGCCCAGCCTTGCAGCCTTGGTCGCGGATCAGTTGCAAGGTGCGGTCGATATGCTCGCTCGCTTCGGGGTGAAAGCTGATGATATTGGCCCCCGCTTTGGCGAAGTCGGGAATGATGCGATCGACCGGTTTCACCATCAAGTGCACATCAATCGGTACCTGCACGTGCGGCCGTATCGCTTCGCACACCAGTGGCCCGATCGTTAGATTGGGTACGTAGTGATTGTCCATGACATCGAAATGGATGATGTCGGCGCCCGCCGTGACGACGTTCCTTACCTCTTCGCCTAAGCGGGCGAAGTCGGCCGACAGGATGCTTGGTGCAATGCGATAAGTGCTCATTGGTGTTTTCCTCGGTACGAGTGCCGCATTCTACTCGTCGGCATCAGTGAAGCCGCTTGCAAGCGCCCGTGAATTCGTGTGGAATCGCTCTCTTTCTGGTTTGATACTGCGACAGGTTGCCATGGCTGTGTATGAAATGAGCATTAACGTAAGAACCCAGTACCTGGACGAGCAATCCGAGCCGGATCGTTCGCATTATGTTTTTGCGTATGCTGTGACGATCAAGAACACCGGGTCGATCCCGGCTCAGCTCATCTCCAGGCACTGGGTTATTACAGACGCGGGCGGCAAAATCCAGGAGGTGCGTGGCTTGGGCGTGGTGGGCCATCAACCCTTGCTGCAACCAGGTGAACAGTTTGAATACACCAGCGGTACTTCATTGGCAACGCCTCAGGGCTCGATGCATGGTGAGTACTTTTGCGTTGCTGAAGACGGCCACCGTTTTGAAGTACCGATACCTGAATTTGGTCTGTCACTTCCTCGCACTCTGCACTAGTCGAATGCGCTTATTGCAGAGCAACGCCCGCCTTCTGCTGCTCTGGCTGCTGCTTGGTCTTGTGGCGGGGTGTGCAACCAAGCCGGCGCGGGAGCCGGCTCAGAAGGTGAGCGGGTCAACGCCGGCGGTGTCTGCATCGGTGCCCGCTGCGCCGGCATCATCATCGACACCCCCTACAGCATCGGCACCTCCTACATCATTGCCACCCCCTTCAGTATCGACACCTCCTACAGCATCGACACCTCCTACAGCAGAGCCGACGCGCCCAGCTGACTACTTGCAGCGTGTAGGTTTCAATGACATTCCGGGTTGGACTGACGATGACCAGCGCGAGGCGTGGGCACCCATGCTTGCGTCTTGCCGTGCCCTGGCCACGAAGCCGGAATGGAAACCGGTCTGCTCGGCCGCAAATCTGGTTGATGCTACTGATGCTGGTGCGGTACGTAAATTTTTCGAGCAGTACTTCGTGCCGCATCAGCTGCGTAACCCGGACGGCACCACTCAAGGACTGGTGACCGGGTATTACGAGCCGCTGCTTCGCGGATCCAGAAAGCGCGGCGGTGTTTTCCAGACGGCGTTGCATAGGCCACCGGCGGATTTGCTGACCATCGAGCTGTCCGCTCTTTATCCGGAGTTGAAAAACTTCCGACTGCGAGGTCGTGTGGTCGGTAACAAGGTCGTACCCTATTTCGCTCGTTCAGAACTTGAACAGCAAAACATACTTGCTGATGCAACGCTGTTGTGGGTGGATAGCCCGATTGAAGCGTTTTTCTTGCAGGTACAAGGGTCTGGTCGCGTATTTCTTGCTGAGTCCAACGAGACAGTGCGGCTCGCCTATGCTGACCAGAATGGGCATCCCTACCGCTCGATTGGCCGTTATCTTGTCGACCGCGGCGAGCTCACGCTGGAGCAAGCCTCGATGCAAGGCATCCAGGCATGGGCCGCGAGTAATCCGCGGCGCCTAAAGGAGCTGCTGGATGCCAATCCCAGCTATGTTTTTTTCAAAGAAGAAGTGATCAGCGACCCCAGTATTGGGCCAAAAGGCGCGCTGGGCGTGCCGCTGACCGCGCAGCGCTCGATAGCGATCGATCCGCAGTTCACCCCGCTTGGGGCGCCGGTATTCTTGTCCACCACGCGGCCTAACAGCAGCGTGCCGTTGCGGCGACTGATGTTGGCGCAAGACACGGGTGGTGCGATTCGTAACCCGATACGCGCCGATTTTTTTTGGGGCTTTGGTAAAGATGCGGGTGAGCTGGCGGGCAAAATGAAGCAGCCCGCACAGATGTGGGTGCTGCTTCCAACCGCGTTGGCCGTCAGTGCGCGATGACACTTACTTGGTGTGGATGCTTTTCTTTCTTGACCAAGCCGTTATCGCAGTAACTCACCCAAATCGTAAGCACCGCATGCATGGTATCGCGGTGCAGGGCTAGCCAATCCAGCAGCAACTTGCCACCTGCATACCGCGCATGCTCCACGGAGCCTTTCAATACCGCGCTGTGGGCGCAGTGCAATCCACGCAATACACGTGCATGCTGCTCAAGGTGGCTTTGTCGTGACGGAAAGTCGTAAGCCTCCATCAGCTCCTGCTCCAACCAGAAAAGATGCTCGGTGGTTCGCATCACGGCATGGTAAGCATCAGGCACGCTGATGTCGGGGCATTGCTGAAGGAGAGCTACGGACGCATGTAGCGACTGCTCTACTTCGCTAATTTGATCGAGTTGTTTGCACATGGTTTTTGCTTGTTAAGAATTAATCATGAATGAAGGCAGATCAAGCTGAAAAATCACGAGGCAAGCGCAGGCCTGTGATGTAAAGCGCCAATCAAAGTATTGGCCGTGCGGTGAAGCACCCCGATCACGGTGGATGAGATTTTGCTGAAGGCTTTAAGTAGACCTTCGATTGATCACAACGATCCATAAAAACGGGAATCTGTTGGCGTGATAATCAGGCGGGATACAATTTCCGGTCAGAATCCAAACCTATCGAAGGAGCTGGGAATGCAATACGAAAATATTTTGGTTGAGACCCATGGCAAGGTCGGATTGGTGCGGCTGAATCGTCCCAAGGCACTTAACGCACTGAATGACGCCTTGATCGATGAGCTTGGGCATGCGCTACTCGCTTTTGACAGTGATCGGCAAATCGGTTGCATGGTGATTACGGGCAGTGAAAAAGCATTTGCCGCAGGGGCTGATATCGGCGCCATGGCTGGCTACAGCTACATGGATGCCTTCAAGGGTGAGTACATCACGCGTAACTGGGAAAAAATTCGACAGATCCGCAAGCCCGTGATTGCAGCAGTTTCCGGTTTTGCTTTGGGTGGCGGTTGCGAGTTGGCGATGATGTGTGACTTCATCATCGCAGCAGAAAACGCCAAGTTCGGTCAGCCCGAGATCAAGCTCGGCATCATGCCGGGCGCGGGTGGAACGCAGCGCTTGCCACGTGCAGTCTCCAAATCCAAAGCAATGGATATGTGCCTGACTGCGCGCATGATGGACGCCGCCGAGGCCGAGCGCGCCGGCTTGGTATCGCGTGTTGTCAGCACAGAGAGATTGATTGATGAGGCACTGGAAGCCGCAACCGTGATCGCTTCCATGTCTTTGCCATCCGTGTTGATGATCAAGGAGTCGGTAAACCGCGCCTATGAGTCGTCGCTGACTGAAGGGGTCTTGTTCGAACGCCGCATGTTCCACAGCACCTTTGCCACCGACGATCAAAAAGAAGGGATGAGAGCATTTCTGGAGAAGCGCCAGCCGAACTTCAATGATCGCTGAAGTCAGGCAACGCCGGCAGCCCTCTTGTCAAAAAGCTTACATATCGATCTGGTTTGTTTTTGACAAGGAGTACGGCGGCCGTGGCCCTTGAGGCCTTGGCTTCGGCGCATTTGAGGTGCCTGTTGACGCAGGTTTAGAATTCGTTCATAATTCCGCTTCTTTGCTGCTCGCGGGCCATTTCTTAGCAAATGCGCTGCACAGCAAAAGATAAGCAAAGCAGCAGTTGACGAAGTTGCCCCGGCAATTCATAATCTCGCTTCTTTGCTGTTTGCAGACACGACGATCTGCGAACGAAACGCAGAGCCTCGGCTCAGCGTGATCAATTTAGGTTCATTAACAATTAACAGCCGATAAGTGTGGGCGCTTGATGGCGTGCAGCGAAAGTGCTTCGGCGCTTTCGAAAGCTAAAGTAATCAAGTGCTCACAAAGAAATATAGGTAAGTTCGCAAGAACTTATCCTGTCAGTATTTTGAGTGAGCGAAGTCCGCAAGGACTTTGGCAGAAATGCCAACCACAGAGATTGAACTGAAGAGTTTGATCCTGGCTCAGATTGAACGCTGGCGGCATGCCTTACACATGCAAGTCGAACGGCAGCGCGGGTGCTTGCACCTGGCGGCGAGTGGCGAACGGGTGAGTAATACATCGGAACGTGCCCTAGAGTGGGGGATAACTAGTCGAAAGATTAGCTAATACCGCATACGATCTACGGATGAAAGTGGGGGACCGTAAGGCCTCATGCTCCTGGAGCGGCCGATGTCTGATTAGCTAGTTGGTGGGGTAATAGCCTACCAAGGCGACGATCAGTAGCTGGTCTGAGAGGACGACCAGCCACACTGGGACTGAGACACGGCCCAGACTCCTACGGGAGGCAGCAGTGGGGAATTTTGGACAATGGGGGCAACCCTGATCCAGCAATGCCGCGTGTGTGAAGAAGGCCTTCGGGTTGTAAAGCACTTTTGTCAGGAACGAAACGGTGGGGGCTAATACCTCCTGCTAATGACGGTACCTGAAGAATAAGCACCGGCTAACTACGTGCCAGCAGCCGCGGTAATACGTAGGGTGCGAGCGTTAATCGGAATTACTGGGCGTAAAGCGTGCGCAGGCGGTTGTGCAAGACAGATGTGAAATCCCCGGGCTTAACCTGGGAATTGCATTTGTGACTGCACGGCTAGAGTGTGTCAGAGGGGGGTAGAATTCCACGTGTAGCAGTGAAATGCGTAGATATGTGGAGGAATACCGATGGCGAAGGCAGCCCCCTGGGATAACACTGACGCTCATGCACGAAAGCGTGGGGAGCAAACAGGATTAGATACCCTGGTAGTCCACGCCCTAAACGATGTCAACTAGTTGTCGGGTCTTAATTGACTTGGTAACGCAGCTAACGCGTGAAGTTGACCGCCTGGGGAGTACGGTCGCAAGATTAAAACTCAAAGGAATTGACGGGGACCCGCACAAGCGGTGGATGATGTGGATTAATTCGATGCAACGCGAAAAACCTTACCT
>VERA01000024.1 GCA_018882935.1 Burkholderiaceae bacterium
CGAAGCGGCCAAGGTGGGTCATTTGATTGCGGATGTACTCGATCACCCGCATGACGCGGCAACGATTGAACGTGTCAAGGCCGAGGTCAAACTATTGACCGACGCGCACCCGGTGTACGCGCGCTAATTCACAAGTAAGGTGCAAGGCTTCCACATCAACCTCGCCACAAACTTGAATAAAAACTGCACGATCGACCATGCGCTGTCCCTTCTGCCATAGCGAAGATACTCAGGTACTCGATACCCGCGACTCGGAGGAGGGGGACAGCGTGCGTCGGCGTCGGCGCTGCAACGCCTGTGACAAGCGCTTTACCACTTACGAACGTGTTGAGTTGGCGATGCCGACCATCGTCAAGAAGAATGGCAGCAGGACCGATTTCGAATCTGAAAAACTACGTGCAAGTTTGTCGCTCGCATTGCGCAAGCGGCCGGTGTCTGCCGATGCTGTCGATGCTGCGATTCAGCGCATTGAACAAAAGCTTCGCTCATCCGGTGAACGAGAAATCGACTCGGGCCAAATTGGTGAGTTGGTGATGCGCGAGCTCAAGCGCTTGGATAAAGTTGCCTACATCCGTTTCGCTTCGGTGTATAGAAGCTTTGAAGATGTATCCGAATTTCGTGACGCAATCGACGAGATTGATGTCGAGCCAAAAGCGACTATTAGCCCGAAGTTACGCGCACATTAAAACAATACTGATTAACTGCAGCGTTCACCCTGGCGTCACCCCAGCGTTCACATTAGCGTTCACATTAGCGTTCACATTAGCGTCACCCCAGTATCACCCCCGCGTCAATCTAGCGTCACTCTCGCGGTCACCCCAAGAGATACCAAGAGAATACTGATCAGTATCGGTATCCGCCTCAACGTAACCACATCAGCAGTTCAGAAAAAACTGATTAATATCGGTATTCGTCTCGGTGTTAATCTACTCGCTATTCAGAAAAGACTGATTCATCTCAGTATTTACCCCGTCGCAAATATACCAGCTGGATAGTTCAGGTATTTCGATTTGCTGCATAAATTATTAGGCTGTCTATTAATTTTTATCATAACGAAGTTGCTGCATCCCCGATCATGAACAACGGAGGGTGCGATGTCATATTGCCGGTACGGTTTTTCTTTAGTCGAATCGTTGATTAGTCTGCTGATGGTGTCGATGGCCGCATTACTGGTCATCAGAATGAGTAGTGCGAATGCGATCGTATTTCAACAGGCTACTCAAAAAGCGAGTGCGGTTCGATTAACCTCTGAGTTATCGATGTGGGTGCAGCGCGGCGGTCATTTAGCACTGGGGATGCCGCTGGATCAGGCGCTCGATTCATTGAGCGATGCATCACTCAGACCGCCGCCGAGCATACTCTGCTGCCAGCCGGAAGGCTGTGACTCGAACAGCAGTGCCTGGCAATACCTCGCCTTGTGGCACGACCGATTTCAACGCCAGCTACCTGACGCGCGCTGGATGGTCTGCAAGGAAGATATCGCGATGCCTGAGCCAAGCAATTGGACATGTGGCGCTGCCGGTGAGGCGCTGTTAATCAAGCTCGGTTGGCCTTCAGACGCAAAAGTACCCGCGCTGACGCTTCCGCTGGGTACATCAAGATGAAGCAAGCCGGTCGTGGTGAGGTGCTTATTTCGTTAATGCTCGCGCTATCGCTTTCGCTGGGCATTGTACTGTCGGCACTGCACCTTACCGCACAGGCGGGGCTGCTTCACCAACATGCGCGGCAACAGTCAATACTCGAAGATCAAGCGAACCAAGTACTCGAACTGATTGAGCGTCTGCTGCAGCAAGCGGGTTATATCGACGTAACTGCGCCAATGGCAGCGCTACCTGCAAGGCCTTTGTCGGGGACGATTGATGCCATCGATAACGCCAGTGTTACCGGCGTTGCCAGCGTGAGCGGCTCAAGTAGCGCGAGTAGCGTGAGCAGCGGTCCGGCAACGGGTGTATCGACTAAAAAATCGGCGTCACTCGCCAGTGATGTGCTGGTGATTCGGTTGCGCGGCAACACGCAAGGTGGCGTGTTGAACTGTGCTGGCTTTACGGTTGCTGCACCCTCAGGGCCTGCAGATGCAGCAGGGCTAAGTATGCTGTATGTTGATCTTGATCCTGCCAACGAGCCTGAGTTGCGCTGCTACTTTAGCGGGGAGTCGCAATGGTCATCGCATGCAGTAGCCAGTGGTGTATTGAGTTTTCAGGTGCGTTTGGGTATCGACACCGACGATGATGGCTTGCCGAATTTCTTTGTCAGCGGCTCGCAGCTTTCATCGAAAGTACTGCAGCAAGCCACCTCAGAGTTATCGCTTCGCACCCGGATTGTAGCGGTTCATATTGGCCTATTGATGCGCTCTACGCAGCGCATGGCCACACCAGTTAATCAGAAACCGCTTCGCCTGTTGAGTGAACCAGCGCCGACTTGTTCAAGTTATCAAGACCCGGAGGCTCATGTACTTCCAAGCCAGCTCAAATCGTATCGACTTCATCAGGTATTTGAAAAAATCATTTTTCTGAATAACAGCCTGCGTCCTGATGCATGAGCCCTAATACATGAGCCCTAATACATGAGCCTATTACCATCCACATTAGCCGTCATGATGGTCGTACTACTTGCTGGCGCATCGTCGCAGTTAGTACAAGATGCGGCACTATCATCAACCCAACTGATGCATCAGCAGCTGGCTATGGCCCGTGCAGGGGTGCGACTGAGGGTCGGCTCTGCGGCCCTATCAGCGCAGCTACAGCAGCAACCGGAAGCGGAAGCGGAAAGCGACATTGTGCTCTCGGTTCCAGATCTGGTGGTAGAGCAGATCAAGCCTGACGATTTGGCAGAATTGGGAGAATTACCAACGGTCTTATACCGTCTTACCAGTACCGGCCGCGCTGCGCAGGCCAGCGTGACACTGCAGGCTGATTATGCAGTGATGCCTTGCGACCTCGACCACAGCGCATGCATCGCCGAAGCACGGCGCATCGCATGGCGCTCGCTTGAAATGTAGAGGGCTGTTGGGTGTGGTCAGTGGCAAGGTGCCAGCAATGCGGCGGCTGCCTTTACGAAACCAGTTAGCCTGTCTTTCACGATGTCTTGTACACAATCGCTTGCACACCAAAGATACCGCCGTCGTTGGTCAGGTGGGTTCACCTTGCTCGAGCTTTGCATCACAACGTCTGTGGTGGCACTTGTTACCGTGGGTACCTTAGCCACGCTTGGGCCGATGGTCGATCGCATGAGGCTAATCAGTCTGGTATCTGATTTTCATTCATCGCTCAGCTTTGCGAGGCAGCAAGCCATCCGTCGCGGCTACCGCGTTGATCTTTTACCCATGGTGGCGGGTAGTTGGCGTTCGGGTTGGTGCGTAGCGATTGATGCGAACAATAACCAGCAGCTGGACGCCGCCGAGCTGGTCTTGCATCGAAGCGCTGTTACACCACCACCCGGTACCGAGATCAGCGCACGAATGACGGACAGCAAGCGTACCTATGTGTCATTTGATCCGAGCGGCAGGCCGCGGACCGCCAGCAGCGCCAATGTGCCGCAGTACGGCTCGTTGCTGTTTCAACTGGGGCAGCAGCGCAGTAAGCTGGTGATTGGGTTTTTAGGGCGTGTTCGTGTGTGTGATCCCGATCGCGACAAAGCCACTTGCTAGAATGGCGCATTGGCCTGCAAACCTCTCGATTTGTGAAAATTCTTACTGATACTGATGGCATGCATGCCGCCTTGGCGCAGGCCGCCAAGGCCATGTATACCGCCACACCCAATCCGCGAGTCGGCTGCGTGATCGTGCGTAACGGCGATGTGCTGGCCGAGGGACATACGCAGCCTACCGGTTTCGCACACGCAGAGGCGTACGCACTGCATCATGCCCAGCAGCAGGGTATCGATGTGCGTGGTGCGACAGTGTACGTGTCACTAGAGCCGTGCAGTCATCACGGCCGTACGCCGCCCTGCGCGGATGCATTAATTAATGCTGGCATAGCACGCGTGGTGGTCGCCATTGAAGATCCTAATCCCTTGGTGGCGGGTCAGGGCCTGGCCAAACTACGCGCGGCGGGCATACAGGTAGAGCTTGGCACCCTGGCTGAACCGGCACGTGAAATCAACAGAGGATTCTTGCACCGCATGCAGCACGCCAGACCATGGGTGCGCATGAAGATAGCAGCGAGTATTGATGGTGGTACCGCCTTGCAGAATGGACAAAGCCAATGGATTACATCTGCGCAGGCGCGTGATGATGGCCATCACTGGCGGGCTCGGTCATGTGCGATATTGACCGGTATCGGTACGGTCCAACAAGACGACCCGCAGCTTAATGTACGCGCGGTTGATACGCCACGTCAGCCGCGCCGGGTCGTGGTGGATAGTCATCTGGTGATCTCGCCACAGGCGCGCATGCTGCAGGATGCACCCGCCTGGATCTTCACCGCAGTTGATCATGCTGAGCCCGTAGCGCAATTACGATCACAGGGTCATGAGGTGATTACACTGCCTGACGATACTGGTAAGGTCGATCTGCACGCCCTGATGCGAGAGTTAGGGCGGCGTGAGATCAATGAGCTTCATGTCGAAGCCGGATTCAAGCTCAATGGCTCTTTGTTGCGTGCGGGTGTAGTCGATGAATTGTTACTCTACATGGCACCATGTTTACTTGGGCCAGCGCAGGGCTTGGCGCGTTTACCGGTGCTGGAGCAACTCGATCATCGACTCTCTTTTTATTTTCACGATATTGAACGGGTGGGGCCCGATGTACGCCTGCGCCTGATACGTAATCCTTCTTGAGGCATTCAGACGCTTATGTTTACTGGCATCATCGCAGCCATCGGCCGTATCAATACCATTACACCGCTGGCTCATAGTCCCGACGCTGGCGTGCGTCTGACCGTACACGCAGGTGGTTTGCCGCTGCACGATGTCGCTATTGGCGATTCTATTGCCATTAATGGCGCGTGCATGACGGTTACCGAAAAATCCGAGCAGACATTCTGTGTGGATGTATCGCGCGAGAGCCTGAACTGCACGGTTGGCTTGGATACCGAGGGCGAGGTGAATCTCGAAAAAGCGCTCACCTTGGCCGAGCGTTTAGGTGGTCATTTAGTCTCGGGTCATGTGGATGGGCAGGGTTCGGTAACGTACTTTTCCGAGGTCGGCGAATCATGGCGGCTGGATATTTTGGCGCCACTGTCATTAGCCCGCTATTTGGCCTACAAAGGCTCAGTGGTGGTGAACGGCGTGTCACTCACGGTGAACAGCGTGAGCGATCAAGCCGACGGTTGCATCATCTCGATCAATCTGATCCCGCACACTATCGCCGTCACGACACTGAAGCATTTGGTGCCGGGCGCGCGGGTCAATCTTGAAGTTGATCTGATCGCGCGTTATGTTGAGCGCATGCTGTCGCTGAGTGCGCTGCCCGGTTGATCAGGCGCTAGCCATTGGTAAATTGATACCGCACGCGGTGCGGGTGTGGCGCTGGAAATCCGATAGAATGTGCGGCCTTTCCGGAAGCACCCCTCATGTCACTATCCAGCACACAAGACATCATTGCCGAATTTCGCGCCGGGCGCATGGTCATTCTGGTCGATGAAGAGGATCGTGAAAACGAAGGCGATCTGGTACTGGCCGCTGACTTTGTCACGCCCGAGGCGATCAACTTCATGGCGCGCTTTGGTCGGGGACTGATCTGTCTCACGCTGACCGAGGAGCGCTGCGAGCAACTCAATCTGCCCCTCATGACAGGCCGTAACGGCACCTCGTTCGGTACCAACTTCACGGTGTCGATTGAAGCCGCTGAGGGAGTGACCACCGGTATCTCTGCCGCCGACCGTGCGCGCACCATTCAGGTGGCGGTAGCGCGTCACGCCAAGCCAACCGACCTCGTACAGCCAGGCCATGTGTTTCCGTTGCGCGCACAAAAAGGTGGCGTGCTCATGCGGGCCGGACACACCGAGGCCGGCTGCGACCTGGCCGAGTTGGCCGGCTTGACCCCGGCGGCAGTCATCTGCGAGGTGCTCAAAGAAGATGGCACCATGGCGCGCTTACCCGACCTGGTCGAGTTTTCGCGTGAGCACGGCATGAAAATCGGCACTATCGCCGATTTAATTCACTATCGCAGCCAGAACGAGAGCATTATTGAGCGTGTTGGTGAGCGCGAGATGCAGACCCCGCATGGCAGCTTTCATGCGATCGCGTTTCGCGATGCACCGAGCGGTGGCGCGCATCTTGCGCTGGTTCACGGCAGCATCGCGCCCGAGCATGAAACATTGGTGCGGGTGCATCAGCCGGTGTCGGTGCTGGATTTGCTCGACACCCATGCCACCACGCATTCTTGGAATATGTCGGCCGCGATGCGGGCAGTGCAGGCAGCAGAGCGCGGCGTGATCGTCCTGCTCAACTGCGAAGAGTCGGCCGATCAAATGTTTGCGCAGTTCAGCGCGTTGGCCTCGTCGCAGCCAGTAAGCGCCCCGCGCGGCGCGCGTATGGATCTTCGTACCTACGGCATCGGCGCACAGATTCTGCGGGCGCTGGGCGTGGGTAAGATGAGGCTGCTGGCTAATCCAAGGAAAATGCCATCAATGGCAGGCTTCAACCTTGAAGTCACCGGCTACCAAGCAGGCCCGACTGATCACTGATGCAGGAGGTGATATGAGCGTAGGAACCTATGAACCCGATTTCGATGGCGCCGGACTGCGCATCGGCGTGGTACAGGCTCGGTTCAACGAAGACATCTGTCATGGCCTGAGGGCGGCTTGTCTGACCGAGTTGAAACACCTTGGCGTTGATGATCAGGATGTGCTGGTGGTAACCGTGCCGGGCGCGCTGGAGATTCCGTTAGCGCTACAGAAAATGGCCGAGTCAGGTCAGTTCGATGCCTTGATCGCATTAGGCGCAGTGATACGCGGCGAGACCTACCACTTTGAGTTGGTGGCCAACGAATCAGGTGCCGGCATACGCCGTATCAGTTTGGATCATGGCATACCCATCGCTAACGCAGTGCTCACCACAGAGAATGATGACCAGGCCGAGGCACGTATGGCCGGCAAAGGCGCTGATGCGGCGCGTGTCGCGGTAGAGATGGCCAACTTGGTGGCGGCTGTGGATGAGTTGGCCGACGAGGCCGACGACGACTGAGACTAAGCATGAGTGGTCACCTCTCCCGGCACGCCAACCCCAACAAAAACCGTACACCGCGCCACCGCGCGCGCGAGTTTGCGTTGCAGGGGCTGTACCAATGGCTGATGAGCCATGAAGACGCGGGCGTGATCGACGCCTACATCCGCAACGCGCACGGTTTTGATAAAGCAGATCGCAGCCACTTTGATGTGCTGCTGCACGGCACGATTCGAGACGCTGCCAATTTACGTACCGAGATCGTCCCGTACATTGATCGTGCTATCGATCAGCTCTCGCCAATTGAACATGCGGCGCTGCTGATCGGTGCCTACGAGCTGAAGCAGCATATTGAAATCCCCTACAAAGTAGTGATCAATGAAGCGGTCGAGCTGGCCAAATCGTTCGGCGGTATCGATGGTCACAAATACGTCAATGGCGTACTGGATAAGTTAGCGTCCAAATTACGCGCAACTGAAGTCGGCGCAGCGCGCTAGCTGAGTGCAAACGCCATGAATTTCACGCTGGCGCACCGACTGCAAGACATTGCGCCGTTTCATGTCATGGAGATGATCAAGCGCGCCGGCGAAATGGAGCAGGCTGGGCGATCTGTCATCTACATGTGTATTGGTGAGCCGGATTTTGCGCCAGCCCCGGCGGTACTCGACGCTGCGCAACAGGCCTTGCTGCAAGGTGCCGCGCAGCGCTACACCGCCGCGCTTGGATTACAGTCATTGCGTGAGGCGATCTCGGCGCACTACCGAACGGCCTTGGGTGTGGATGTACCTGCCGCGCGTATCGTGATCACGGCAGGCGCTTCCGGCGCACTGCTGCTGGCCTCCGCCGCGCTGGTCGAGCGTGACGCAGAGGTGCTGATGCCGGATCCGAGCTATCCGTGCAATCGCCATTTCATCAGCGCATTCAATGGCCGACCCGTGCTGATACCGAGTGGTCCCGAGGACCGTTTCCAGCTCTCTGCCGCCATGGTGGCGGCGCACTGGAATAGCCATACGCGTGGCGTGCTGCTCGCTTCGCCTTCCAACCCGACCGGCACCTCGATCACGCGTGATCAACTCACACAGACTGTAGCCGCGGTTCGGCAGCGCGGCGGCTTTAGCGTGGTCGATGAAATTTATCAGGGGCTGACTTACGACCATGCGCCATTCTCCGCGCTCGAGTTGGGCGAAGACATCGTGGTCATTAACAGCTTTTCAAAATATTTCAATTTAACTGGTTGGCGTCTCGGCTGGTTGGTGGTGCCACACGCACTCATGCCAGAGATTGAAAAGCTTGCGCAGAATTTCTACATCTGTCCGTCGAGCATGGCTCAGCATGCGGCGCTGGCCTGCTTCACGCCCGAGTCACTGGCAATTGCCGAGCAGCGGCGTGAAGAGATGCGTCGTCGACGTGATTACTTGGTCCCCGCACTACAAACCTTGGGCTTCCACGTGCCAGTGGTTCCGGATGGCGCATTCTATGTGTACGCCGACTGCAGCCGTTTGACTGACGACGCCACCGGATTTTGCCGCGATGTTCTCGAGCGCACGGGTGTGGCACTCACGCCCGGCGTAGATTTTGGTGAAGTCGGTGCACACCGTTTCGTGCGCGTGTCGTATGCCACTTCCATGGCCAAGCTGGAACAAGCGATCAGCCGGTTGGCAGCTTACTTAGCGCCAGGCGCATAAAAAGAAAACGGCGCCGCTGCGTACCCCGCAGCAGGCGCCGTAATTCGGCTTGAGTGTTACCGCTTTATTTTGTCATCGGCAAAGCCCGCATTGTGCGAGCTCGCGTTAAGCTGACGCGCGTTATGCAGGCTCTTGTTCAGCGTGTGAAACTACCGGTGCCGCATCTGCTTCACGAGCGGGCTCTGCCACTGGCGGAGGCGTGAACGTAGGAACGCGCTTGCCAGCTGCAACTTGCTGCAGCTTGGCGTACTCGGCCAACACTTTGCCCGCGTAGCCGCCGTCGGTTTCCATATTGCCTGCACCCACATACAGTTTCAGGCCGCCCTGTACCGAGCCCGATACACGAATCATATCTTTCAGAATGCGTGCGCCGACCTGAATGTTGGCAACCGGGTTCAGTGCTGCGGTGGGGCCACCGTGATCATCAAACTTCTCGCGGTGAACACGCGACATCACCTGCATCAGGCCTTGCGCACCCATCGCGCTCTCGGCAAACGGGTTGAAGCGCGACTCAATCGCCATCACCGCCAGAATCAGCAACGGGTCTAGCTTGACTGATCCGGCTGCTTCATAAGCCGCGCCGACCAGCAGCGTGCTCGCTGTGCCGGCGATGCGGTAGCGCTTCGATAGCCACGCATTGACACGTTGCTGCTCAATGCTGAGGTTCGCACTTTGCTGCATGGCAGATACGTTCGCCAATTTCGGCTGCGGCAGTTCCAGCAGCTCTGCGAACGCGATCTCCTCTGCAGCAAGCTGCTCGTCAGCTGTGGCAGCGAACGGCGACAACTCTTTCAGGTCGTCTAGCAGCGACGGCCGGAAAAACACCAGCGCAAGCGCTGCCAAGGCGGCCAACCCAATCAGGGCCAGCGTATGCCTGGCTGCCGCGAAGGCGACCCGGAATTTTTCGAGGATACCCTCGGCATTACCAACACCATTTCGAACAAGTGGGGAGTTGCTTCCCGCACCGACCAACGCTGCGAATATGCGTCGATGATTCATCAAACCTCCTGAATATCGCGGCCCTCAAAGCGCCTGGCAAAACACAAGTGCCTCATCCCGGTCATACGCTCTCCTCTTAGCAGTATGACAAGTCCGCACTACAGTTTTGCCAGGCACTCTGAATTGAGGCCAATTGCAAGCGTGCTTCGTGCTTCAATTCACCGCGAAACAAAAACTCGTTTGTTTCTCTTGCACCCATGTTGCGGTGCATCGAGTACCCCCACAAACGCCGGTGTTGCCTTGCTGGTCGCCTGCACTTTCGGCCGGCTAACTCGGCAATCTTTTTTCGAGGATGAAAGGCTGACCCAGTTGCTGAACAATCTTTACAATCGCTCGCGGGTCCATCCTCGCGTTGACTTCTGATACACGGTCATCATCACTGACGACCTGCCGGGAAGGCCCCGACGTCTAACGCTAAAAATTTTGGCGGATTGTAGGCAGGTGTTTATATCGAGTCAATACTGGAAACCTCAAGACATATAACCATTTGTTATGAAAATTCAGTTTCGCTGTAACAATATCCAGTAAAATCATTGAGTTGCCTTGCCTCTCGGGGCATTGGGTAGTTCATTTCAAAAATATCAATAATTCATGAAATATTCCGATCTGCGGGACTTTATTGCCAAACTGAAACAAGCTGGTGAGTTGTCAGAAGTATCACTGCCGGTATCGCCTGTGCTTGAAATGACCGAGTTGTGCGACCGCACATTGCGAGCGGGTGGCCCTGCATTACTGTTCAAAAATCCGACCGGTCACAGCATGCCGGTGCTCGGCAATTTATTCGGCACACCCAAAAGAGTAGCGCTCGGTATGGGTGCATCTGATGTCGGCGAGCTACGGCGCATTGGTCATTTACTGTCGGCCCTGAAAGAGCCCGAGCCACCCAAGGGCTTACGCGATGTGATGGGCCTTGGTTCGTTGGTGAAGTCGGTGTGGGATATGGCGCCCAAAGAACTGCGCGCCGCGCCCTGCCAGGAGATTGTGTGGGAAGGCGCCGAGGTCGATCTTTCGCGCTTACCGATACAGCATTGCTGGCCGGGCGATATCGCGCCGCTGATTACCTGGGGCTTGGTCATTACCAAAGGCCCGCATAAGAAGCGACAAAACCTCGGTATATATAGACAGCAAGTGCTTGGCCCCAACAAACTTATCATGCGCTGGCTGGCGCATCGGGGCGGAGCGCTGGATTTTCGGGAGCACTGCCTGACGAATCCCGGCAAGCCCTATCCGATCGCAGTAGCCTTGGGCGCTGACCCGGCCACTATATTAGGCGCGGTCACGCCGGTGCCTGACAGCCTCTCGGAGTATCAGTTTGCCGGGCTATTGCGCGGTAGCCGAACCGAGCTGGTCAAAGCCATCGGCAGCGAGCTGCGAGTACCTGCCTCGGCAGAGATCGTGCTGGAGGGGCATATCTATCCTGACAATACCCACCCCACCGGCTATGCCCATGCGCTGGAGGGTCCATTCGGTGACCACACCGGCTACTACAATGAGCAGGACTGGTTCCCGGTATTCACGGTCGACCGCATCACCATGCGACGCGACCCGATTTATCACTCAACCTATACCGGCAAGCCACCCGACGAGCCTGCTATTTTGGGTGTGGCCCTGAACGAAGTGTTCGTGCCATTACTGCAGAAGCAATTTTCCGAGATAACCGATTTTTATTTGCCGCCCGAGGGCTGTAGCTACCGTATGGCGGTGGTGCAGATGAAGAAGTCTTATCCTGGTCATGCCAAGCGCGTCATGTTTGGTGTCTGGAGCTTCCTGCGCCAGTTCATGTACACCAAGTTCATCGTGGTAGTGGATGAGGATGTTGATATTCGCGACTGGAAAGAAGTGATCTGGGCTATCACGACGCGGGTTGACCCGATACGTGACACCACCCTGGTCGACAACACACCGATTGATTACCTTGACTTTGCATCACCGGTCAGCGGCTTAGGTAGCAAGATGGGTATTGACGCTACCAATAAATGGCCGGGTGAGACATCGCGTGAGTGGGGCAAAACTATTGCGATGGATGATGATGTCAAACAACGTGTCGATGCGCTGTGGGAGTCATTGGGCTTTTGAGTTAGACTGCGCAGCGGCGGGCCCCTGCGCATTGTGGCGTGGTTAACCTGGTCAGGTCGGGAACGAAGCAGCCACAGCTACTTACCGCAAGTGCCGCAGACAAGGCTCGCCTCTTTCCTGCATCGCTGACCAGCCTCAGTCTCTATCAACCTGCACTGATAGTGCTCCGTAAGACGCGTGGGTGAGGTCGGGTAAAATCCTCGCTTACTCGCCGCTATTTCCACTGGAACCGCCACGGACATGTCCTACCAGGTACTTGCCCGCAAATATCGCCCCAAAAACTTCGCCAGCCTGGTCGGGCAGGAGCATGTGGTGCGCGCGCTCACCCATGCGCTGGAGCAAAAACGCTTGCACCATGCGTATCTGTTCACCGGCACACGTGGGGTCGGCAAAACTACGCTCTCGCGTATTCTCGCCAAAGCGCTCAATTGTCAGGGTGCTGACGGTAACGGTGATATCACCGCGCAACCGTGCGGCGTGTGCGAGGCCTGCGTCGCGATTGATGCAGGGCGTTTTGTTGATTACATCGAGATGGATGCCGCATCGAACCGCGGCGTCGATGAAATGGCGCAGCTACTTGAGCAGGCGGTGTATGCACCGTCCAATGCGCGCTTCAAGGTCTACATGATCGATGAAGTGCATATGCTGAGTAATCACGCATTCAACGCCATGCTCAAGACATTGGAAGAGCCACCGCCGCATATAAAATTTATTCTTGCGACGACTGACCCGCAAAAAATTCCGGTCACCGTATTGTCGCGCTGCATGCAATTCAACCTGAAGCAGATGCCACCCGGACAGATCGTCGCTCATCTGGAAAATATTCTCGGCCAAGAGAACATCAGCTTCGATTCACCGGCATTACGCTTACTCGCGCAGGGTGCGCAGGGCTCGATGCGCGATGCCTTGTCGCTCACCGATCAAGCGATCGCTTATGCTGCAGGCACAGTCACTCTGGATGCGGTGCAGGGCATGTTGGGCTCGCTTGATCAGTCTTACTTGGTGCGGATGCTGGATGCGCTGGCGGTACACGACGCCAAAGCCCTGCTCGATATTGCCGATGAGATGGCAGCGCGCAGCCTTTCCTGGAGCAGCGCCTTGCAAGATCTTGGCACGCTGCTGAATCGCATTGCGATTGCGCAGACCGTGCCCTCTGCTGTGCCGGATGATTTGCCGGAGCGCGACGATATTATTCGCCTTGCCCCGATGTTCTCGCCGGAAGATGTGCAGCTGTTTTATCAAATCGTGGTGCATGGTCGGCATGAACTAGGCTTGGCGCCCGATGAGTACTCGGGCTTTACCATGACGCTATTGCGCATGCTGGCGTTTGTACCGATGAATGGCGGCGGTCAAACAGCGACTGCGCCGGAGGCAGGGGCGGCCCGTGCCTCAGCGCTTGCCGCTGTGCGAAGCACTAAACCGGCCTCCACCACATCAACGACAGCAGCAACGACAGCAGCAACGACAGCAGCAACGACAGCAGCAACGACAGCAGCAACGACAGCAGCAACGACCGTAGAAACAACTGCAGCAACCGTACAGGCGCCGGTAAATGGCGTTCAAAAGACGTCATTGCACTCGTCCCAGCGGACCTCGGTCAGTATCGATTGGCCAGTGCTGGTCAAGCAGCTTGCGCTGCGCGGTGTCGCAAGGCAGCTTGCGATGCAAAGCGAATTACTGACTTACGAAGACAATGACCAAGTAATCTCGGTTCGTATTCGCATACCGGTCGATACCTTGTTATCAGCAGGTAGCAAAGACAAGCTCACCACCGCGCTTACTGAAAATCTTGGCAAGCCTGTACGTCTCGACACCGAGATTGGCGCGACCACCCAGACCGCACATGCGGCGGATGTCGCTGGTGAGGCAGAGCGACAGCGGCATGCCGAACAAACACTCCAAGAAGATCCGTTTGTGCAGACGCTGATGAAAGAGTTTGGTGCCACCATCGTCCCGGGCTCAGTAAGACCGCAGTAGCGGAGTGATCTGGCGAGTGACTTGCTTGAGCATTTTTAAACACATCTATTTATTTTCCAGGAGCGCACGATGATGAAAGGCCAACTGGCCGGCCTGATGAAACAGGCGCAGGCAATGCAAGACAACATGAAGAAGATGCAGGAGCAGTTAGCCAGCGTCGAGGTTGAGGGCCAAGCCGGTGCCGGTATGGTGAAGGTCATCATGACCTGCAAAAACGATGTCAAGCGCGTCACCATTGATCCATCGCTGCTCGGCGATGACAAAGACATGCTGGAAGACTTGGTCGCGGCGGCATTCAACGACGCCGTGCGCAAGGCCGAGGCAACATCACAAGAAAAAATGGCGGGTCTGACTGCTGGCCTGCCACTGCCGCCCGGGTTCAAGCTGCCATTCTGATGGTGGCACGCTTTTCGACGTGAAAACACCGTCCAGCCTCGAGATGCTGACCGAGGCCCTGCGCCGCCTGCCCGGTGTCGGCCCGAAATCTGCGCAGCGGATGGCGTATCACCTGATGCAGCATGATCGTGACGGTGCAGTGCAAATTGCGCGCGCGATGTCACACGCAATCGAGCGACTGAAGCACTGCGCGCGTTGCCACACCTTTACCGAACATGAGCAGTGTGACACCTGTTGCGACGCTTCGCGCGACTCAACCCTGCTTTGCGTTGTTGAAAGCCCGGCCGACCAGCTAATGATCGAGCAAACGCTAACCTACAAGGGTTTGTATTTTGTGTTGATGGGCCACCTCTCACCGCTCGACGGTATTGGCCCAAAAGATTTGCAGCTCGACCGGCTGATTGCACGTGCGACAGATGGTGTGGTGACTGAAGTCGTACTGGCGACAAATTTCACCAACGAAGGCGAGGCGACTGCGCACTACATTAGTGAAACGCTCAAGGCACGCGGCTTGAAAGTCTCGCGCCTCGCGCGCGGCGTACCTGTCGGCGGTGAACTGGAGTATGTCGACGCTGGCACGATTGCGCGCGCCATGCTCGATCGACGTACTACCTGAGCTAACTGCGCTGTTATGCAAGAAGATAAGAAACCAACTGGTCCACTGGCGGGTATCAAGGTACTTGAACTCGGCACACTCATTGCCGGCCCGTTTTGCGCCCGTATGCTGGGCGAGTTTGGTGCTGATGTCATCAAGATTGAATCACCACAAGGCGGCGATCCTATCCGTCAATGGCGCGTACTGAAAGACGGTAATTCATTGTGGTGGTCGGTACAGAGCCGCAATAAAAAAAGCATCACACTCAATATGAAAGACAGTCGCGCGCAGGAAATCGCGCGTCGTCTTGCGCTTGACGCAGACATCATCATAGAAAACTACCGCCCCGGCGTATTAGAAAAATGGGGTCTGGGCTATGAGCAGTTAAAGGCGATTAATCCTGCGCTGATTATGGTGCGACTGTCCGGCTACGGGCAAACAGGGCCGATGCGTGATGCCCCCGGTTTCGGTGCGATCGGTGAGTCCATGGGCGGTATTCGTTATGTATCAGGCCACCCTGATCGCCCGCCGGTGCGCATCGGTATTTCGATTGGTGATTCAATTGCATCGCTCCATGGCGCGATGGGTGCGTTGATGGCGCTGCGTCATCGTGATGTGACTGGTGGGCGTTGGAACGGGCAAACCGGCGAGGCATGCAAGGCAGGGCAGGGCCAGATGGTGGATGTCGCCTTGTATGAGGCGGTATTTAACATGATGGAGTCTCTCGTACCCGAGTATGACCACGCAGGTGTCGTGCGCGAACGTACCGGCGGTGCTTTGCCCGGTATTGTTCCTTCCAACACCTACACCACGGCGGACGGTGAGAACATTGTGATTGCAGGTAATGGTGATGCGATTTTCAAGCGGCTGATGAGCGCGATTGGTCGTGACGATATGGCGAATGACCCTCAGCTCGCTAACAATGCCGGCCGCGTTCCTCGCACTCAAGAAATTGACGAGGCCATTCAGACTTGGTGCAGTACCCAGCGCATCGGTGCTGCATTAGCTCTTCTTCAGGCAGCCGATGTGCCGGTATCCAAAATCTACTCGGTGCGCGACATGCTGCAAGACCCGCAGTTTTTAGCGCGCCAGATGTTCGAGCAGCACCTGTTCAACGACGGTACGCCAATCAAGCTACCGGCAGTCACGCCCAAGTTATCCGAAACTCCGGGCGGCACGCGCTGGATCGGGCCGGCCTTGGGTGAGCATACCGACGATGTGCTCACTGCGCTCGGCTACAGTGCTGAACAGATCGCCGCACTGCGAGAAGACGGGGTGTTGTAGGTCGAATACGAATTCGCTGGTTTCTGTATTCATACTGCATCAACCGCCGCTGAATACAGAACTTGCTGATCTGGCTGGGGTACGGAACTTGGCGCACCCCTGCTCATCGATCGCACGAGGTATTCAACGTGACTCCAAATTCTCCCCACAATTACGGTGCTCAATATCCCTCCGTACCCGATTCATCCGTGAGCGACACATCGACCAATCCGAGCGCAGCGGCTGACCTATTCGATTCAAGGCCAGGTGGCGACATTCGGGAAAAATCGGTGCTCGATCGGATGAGAGAAGTACTCACCAATTTTTCAGCACGATGCCGTGAGGCTTCTGAGTGGGTACAACAAAAGTGGGCCGTATTAAGCCAAGGGTCTGGCGTAGATTTCGACATCGGCGTGATATCTAAGCCAAGAAATTTTCAGCGACGGCAACTACCAGATGATTTATTGCAGGGACTTCTTCGTATAGATGCCGAAAAAAGAAAAGCATCGGCTGAAGTAGCGTTTATTGAGAGTCATGATGAAATACCACTGGAAGCATTAGCTGATAAGGATATGGATGAACAGGCATTCGAAAACTATACAAAACTCTGTAGGCACGAAGGAAAACAATTAGGAACTATTTCATGCCCTCACAATTTCAATGACGCCGCAGTCCGTTATGCGAAAGTGTTTATTGGTCAGGTAGAAAAGCGTAAGGCGACAGCAGAGCAAAAACAGGCCGAGTTTTGGCTCTCAAGTGCTGATCAGGAAAAATTTGAAGGTGCAAAGCTGTTGTTGGCGCAGCAGGATGACCAAGCTTCCAAGAAGCTTGCAGAAGCAGCATCCCAATTGGGGCAAGTTCATAAGAATTCCTCGCACCACTACCTCAGTTTTATGACGTGGCGTGAGTGGCGAAACGACATGTCACAAAAGCCAAATGATACTGAGTTTAGTATCGACGCTGCACTTGCCTACGCTACTCAATTGATGGAGGATTATGCCGGTAAGGATGTTGCTGCAGGCTCCCAAATGAAAGCCTTGCTAAATGATGCGGCAGAACTGATCAATAAGAAACAATTTTATGCTGACCTGTACGATAATCTCTTGATGCTAGAAACAATGAGCTCCTTGATTGCCGAAATCAGAGCGCCAGAGCCTGATTTATTGGAGGCTGCTCAGATTAAAATCCCGCACTCAATCATACCTACACCCACACAAGCATCCACATCCACGCCCACACCCACACAAGCATCCACATCCACGCCTGCGGCTACGCCTACACTGCCACCGCCACGAGATCGCACAAGACAACCGGTAACATACTCAACTCTCTACAGTATTCCAGAGTTGTCGACATTTGAACCCGATGTTCAATCGATTGGCTACGCAAAATTGAACCAATTTTTTTCGGACTATGGCGCACTGGTGGATAAAGGTACGATCACGATTGACCCCAGTGATACTTTTTTTGCGCTCACCGCTGCTACGGCAGCAGATTTTCTAAACAAAGCGAGTGCTTCGCCTGAGGGGGTAGAATCAACGATGTTCGCTGCAGCTAATTTTCTTATCAGCGAGTATCGAAAGTATCATGCTAAGCAACGCAGTGCGAATTAATGGTCTCATCACGCTCTCAGAGCGTCGACGAGTTGTTCCAGCTTCACCGAATCCGCACAAAACAGCCGTATACCTTCGGCCAGTTTCTCGGTCGCCATCGCATCTTCGTTTAATGCGAGTCGAAATGCTTTTTCATCCAGACTGATCTTTTGTAAGTCAGCCTGAACAGCCTGTACTGTTGATAGCTTGCGCTGTAGTGGTGCCTGCGTCTCACTCAGTTTTTGCAGCAGTTCAGGACTAATCGTTAGCAGATCGCAACCGGCGAGTTCAAGGATTTGCGAAGTATTTCTGAAGCTCGCGCCCATCACTTCGGTGCTGTAGCCGAACTTCTTGTAGTAGGTATAGATACCTTTTACCGACTGCACGCCGGGATCATCCGCCCCGCTATACTCATTGCCGGTGGCTTTCTTATACCAGTCATAAATACGACCGACAAAGGGCGAGATCAGTTGTGCGCCGGCTTCTGCGCATGCGATGGCTTGCGGCAGTGAGAACAGCAAAGTCATATTGCAGCGTATATCCTCTTGCTGCAGTACTTTAGCTGCACAGATACCTTCCCAGGTCGAGGCAATCTTGATTAGTACGCGCTCTCTTGAGATACCTGCGGCTTCATACAGCGCGATGAGCTGACGTGCTTTTGCAATCGTACCCTCGGTATCGAACGAGAGCCGGGCATCGGTTTCAGTTGAGACGCGTCCCGGAATAATCGCGAGAATCTTCAAGCCAAAGGCAATCAATAAATGATCAATGATGGTGCCAGTCGATGCGCCACGATGCGCTTGCACAGTCTGCTCCAGTAGCGGGCGGTACTCGGGCTTTTGCACTGCCTTCAGGATCAGCGAGGGATTAGTTGTGGCATCCTGTGGCTGAAAGGTTTGCATCGCATGGAAATCACCCGTATCCGCGACAACAGTGGTGTACTGCTTGAGTTGTTCGAGTTGGTTCATGAGTGGTGCTGGGTTGCAGGAAATAAAAATAAAATAGTCACTGTACGACTAACCGATAAACAATTTTGGCTTTACGCTTTAGCGAGTTGTTAGGCTGCGCGCCCGAGCAATTAACGCTGCGGTTGAGCTATCGTGAGGATATGCCATAGCCGAGCCGTCAAGCTCAGCCAGAATACGCAAAGCGAGTGTCTTGCCCAGCTCCACACCCCACTGATCAAAGCTATTGATATTCCAGAGCACGCCTAGTACGAAGGTCTTGTGCTCGTACAGCGCGATCAATGCGCCAAGTGTTGCGGGTGTCAGCTTTTCCATCAGCAGCATGTTACTCGGCCGGTTACCTGGAAAAATACGGTGGGGTGGCAGTGAAGGGTCTTGTACGCCATTCATTAATGCCTCGGCTTGCGCAAAGCAATTTGCCAGTAACGCACGATGCTGATCTGGTAGATCATGTGTGGCCGTGAGCGCAACGATAAAATCTACCGGAATAAGATCGGTTCCCTGATGCAGCATCTGGAAATAGGCGTGCTGGTTATTGGTGCCTGCGCTGCCCCAGATCACGGGTGAGGTTTTCATTGATACCGGCTCACCGTTACGCGTGACGCGCTTGCCGTTACTCTCCATGTCGAGCTGTTGCAGGTAAGCGGGGAAGTGACGTAGATCTTCGTGATACGGTGCAATCAGTTGCGAGCTGGTTTCAAAAAATTCACGGTACCAAAAAGCGATCAAGGCCAGGATCACCGGCATATTGGCGTTCAATGGCGCATGCTGAAAATGCGCATCCATTGCATGAGCGCCGGATAAAAACGCGCGGAAGTGATCGGTGCCGATTGCGATCAGCAAAGATAATCCGATCGACGACCAAATCGAAAACCGTCCGCCCACCCAATCGCGGAAGGGAAACATATTTTCGGCAGCGATACCAAATTCGGTCACCGCCGATGTATTGGTTGATACGGCTACGAAATGTGCCGCTAAATCTTTTTCTTTTGCATGCTGCAAAAACCAGCGACGCGCAGCATGCGCATTGAGCATGGTTTCTTGGGTGGTAAAGGATTTTGATGCGACGATAAACAGTGTGCTCGCCGGGTCAAGATTAGCGAGTGTGGCAACCGTCGCGTGGCCATCCACATTCGATAAAAAATGAAATCGCAAGCGTGGATGCGCATAGGTGCGCAACGCGGCAACCGTCATCATCGGCCCAAGGTCTGAGCCACCGATACCGATGTTCACCACGTCCGTGATCACTTTACCGCTATAACCTTTCCAATCGCCTTGTCGTACACGCTCGGCGAATAAGGCCATGCGCGCCAACTCATGCTGTATCTCGCCAACCAGCTCTTCGCCATCGACGTTCAAGTGCGCCTCTGGCGGTAGGCGAAGCGCAGTGTGTAGTACGGAACGCTGCTCACTCACATTGATGCGATCGCCGCGAAACATCGCATCGCGCAGCTGGGCCACGCCCCGCATCTGCGCGAAATTGGTCAGCAGCTCAAGCGTTTGGTGATTGAGATGGTTTTTAGCGTAATCCAGACACAAGCCTGCTGCCTCTAGTGTGAAGCGCGATGCGCGGCTTGCATCTTGTTGAAATAGTTCAGTTAGGCGCCACTCGCGTGCTTGTGCCGCGTGGCTGACCAAGGCCGCTAGCTCGGGCGAATCAGGCGAGGGGGTCAGACTAGGCTTGCTCATGGGCAGGATGGATGCCGGTTCATCCCGGCGGTTGGTATGGCTCAGCAATTTCAGGTGATGCGGATGATAACCGCATCAAAGTGCTTCGACGTATTGCGATCGCCGATCTGTTTCTGCTGGGAAAATAAATGAGGAAAATTCCCCCAAGTGTTCGCTAGACGATAAAACATCTCGCATATCGCTCATTTTTGTGTTGTCAAACATACAAAATTTCGGTACGTTTCTAAAAAAGCAATCCGATATTCGAACAACCCAAAGCCGCCCAGTGGGGCAAAGGAGCGCGACATGCAGGCTTTCTCGACCACGGTTAGAGATCTCTACGCATTGGCGGAGTACGCCGCACCAGAGCAATTTCTGGAACGTGCGATTAATCTGCTGCAGATGTGGATACGATTTGATGGGGCGATTTTTGGCACAGGAGAGAAATCGAACCCGCAATCAGTAACCCGACTGATTTCCGCAGAAAGCCAGCACGAAGCTACCGTGCCGGAGACCGTGCTGGCGCGTGAAGCCCAGCAAGATGACCCGGTCGCCAGGGGTATTCGTAATGCCCCGATGTCGCCCTCGCGTGGCGGTATCCGGGAGTTGTACCGCAAGAAGCGGACCGGCAAAAAAGAGCAATCGCTAACCCGCAGTGGGCCACGCTCATTGATGGATGAGCTGGGGCTGTGTCATTTAATGTTCCATGGTGACGATCCGAAAAAAGTACAACCGGCGCGCTGGATCGTGCTTTACCGGCAGCAGGATGTACGGTTCGCTGAGACCGATGCGGCCTGCCTGCATGGCTTGTGGATTCACCTCTCGCGCGCACTCGCAATCAACCGCACCCGTACCTTGGAGCGACTCTCCAAGCCAGGCGCTCGTCGCGACAACCTGAGCGTGACCGGACTGATACATGACGATGGTCGCGTTGAAATTGCTGATCAGCGCTTCTTTGATTTATTAGCGCGCGAGTGGCCGGAACTCGCCCCTGATTTTATCCCTGAGGGTGCATTACAACTTCTGAATGAAGGAAAAGTTTTTCGAGGGCGGCAGGTCGAGATATCGTCGACGCGTCAGGCTGGTTCGCTGCTCTGTCGTATCCGGCCGATTGATGTGATGGAGGTGTTGTCGCCGCGAGAATTTGTCGTGGCACGGCGCTTCGCTGCAGGTATGAGCCACAAGCAGATCGCGCGCGAGTTGGGCGTCTCGCATCACACTGTCCGGAATCAATTGGCCCATCTGTACCGCAAACTGGATCTGCACAACAAGGGCGCATTGGCTCAATATCTGGCTGCGAATCAGGTATCAGCGTGAGATTTACCCTGGCTGGGGTGGATTTCCTGAAGTGCTTACACCCTGAAATCGGTTGGTCATCCGATACAATGCGCGCTTTGACTGACTGAGCGCGAAATGACGCAAGACGAACTCAAGCAAGCAGTTGCGCATGCGGCGATTCGCTATGTGGTAGAAGGCGAAATCGTTGGCGTTGGCACCGGCTCTACCGCTAATTTTTTTATCGACGCACTCGGTGAGATCCGCCATCGTATCAAAGGAGCAGTAGCCTCTTCCGAAGCAACTGCCGCGCGCTTAGTGGCACGCGGTGTACCCGTCTTCGATCTTAACCACATTGATCAGATACCGGTATACATCGACGGCGCTGACGAGATCGACCACAGCGGCGCCATGATCAAAGGCGGCGGTGGCGCGCTCACGCGCGAAAAAATCGTGGCATCTGTCGCAGAAAAATTTATCTGTATTGCCGATCAGTCAAAGCTGGTCGATGTATTGGGTAAGTACCCGCTACCGGTGGAAGTGATTCCGATGGCGACCAGCTCGGTGATACGGTCGCTACGCGCGCTCGGCGCTGAGCCAGTGCTGCGTATGCGCGATGGCGCACCCTACGTTACCGATAACCACGGCTATATTCTTGATTTACGTGGTTTACAGATTTACGAGCCAAAAGTGCTGGAGCAGCAGATTAATCAGTTACCCGGCGTGGTGAGCGTTGGTTTGTTTGCCTTGAAAGGCGCGGCGGTGTGTTTGCTAGGGACTGAACAAGGCGTACGCGCCATCGAGTATTAACTGTTTTTGAAGAGGGTTCTGCCAGGAATCTCACCCCAAGCCAAGTCTGGCCGCAGTAATGGCAAGTGTGTGTTGAATGCTCATCAAAGAGTTTCGACCGGTGAAGCCCTCGAATGATGTATCGAATTTGAGCCCGTTCCCGGCCAGTGAAGAAGCATCACCAGGGATTAATAGCAGGTCGCCCTGTTCAATCCAATCTTTGGGTTCGCCTTCAATTTTTTCGGGATCGCGCGGCAATGGCCCGAGAAATTCGATTGACACACCTTGCGGTAGTTTGCCAGCGATTCGCTGACAGAATGAATCATTAATGTCGCTAAAGCCAATTTTTATATCTTCGCCAGCCAGTTGTTGGGTTACCTCAGCGAGTGCAGTTGCGATGATATCTCTGGCCTGTTCTTTAGATACATCATTCAGCATGCCGAGAAATACGCCAGCACCGATCGCTGAAAGAACAACTCGTTGACAGGGTTTGTTGTCGTTAACCCAATCGAGAATTTGGTTCTTGATCGTTTCAGTGGCAATCTTGAACTCGTCTGCTTTAAGCGACGCCCTCCCCAGTGTTGTAGAGCCGTCGGTATAGGTCTTGAACTCTGGCTGGGCCGCATTGTCCAATGCTGGCATAGTCACCGTCAGCGTTTTTATTCTCTTTATTGTTCCATCTTCGCGTCGCATCTGCGTATCCATTGCCAGAGAAACTTGGCTACCAGGCGCTAGATCAGCATCCTTTCGTTCAGTGTAGCTATGCCCCACACCAAGCACTTCCTTGGTGAAATCTAAGCCATTTTTATCTTCAGCTTTGCCGTCTTGTACCCACGCATTTTCTACCCAGTCTCGCCTCATCTGCATATTCACTAAATCTCTTTCCAAGCATTTTCCTCTCACAGTAGCAGGATCAAGACTCTCGCTACTGTACGCTCTAAGTGACCCGATCAGATCGAGAAGTGTTAATCCAGGCTTTGCCAGAACATCGGCAAAATTGTCTCCCTGAAAGGGTTTCATGCATTCCAGATAGTTGAAGGCGACTGCCTTAAACTCAGGAAAGTTGGGATGGGATTTGAAAGAAGGTGGCGCGGTATCCAGTATTTTCTCGAGCGACTGTTCGGGCGTTGGGGTCACGCTATCGATGGCACTGATGGCAGGAGCAGATTGAATCATTGGTACGTAGTTTATATTTATCAGAAAGCCGCCAGGTGCGAGTCCTTTTTTTCTCTCATTTTCACCCGCGACATTGTTTTCAATTTTGCTGGATGAATTATGTTCAATGATGTTTTTCTTTAGTACATCGAGTTTTGAGATAGTTTTGGTGGCATCTTCCTCTGTACCGAAGAAGCTATAACGATGCGTGCGTAGCAAGTCATGTAATTCCGATTTTTGCTTCGAACTGAGCTGTAAACCTTCTTGTGATAGCCCCTCGGGCGGTTCAGGGACGATACCCATCAGGAAATGGGCTACAGCCTCGGCTTCATGCTGATTTTCTGGTTTCTTAAGATGGCTGATCGCCTGCTCAAGAAATTTTTGTAGGCCGGGCGTCTCGAACAGGTGCTGTTCCTTCGACCCTTGTTTTTTTTGAGTCGCCTCCATCCTGCCAAAAAAGTCTTGCAGGTTGATCTCTCTGGCTGCTACACGATCCATTGCCACTCCCGCCTAGAATTACTACGCCCCGATAGTTTCTCGGATTGTTACAGTCGGGTTGTTGCAAGATCTGCAGCCGATTGCCTAGGCGCTGCACTATGTTGGCAGCCACAAAAAAGCCCGCACTCGGCGGGCTCTTGGGCTTGCATGTAAGTTAGCTAAGCTGAGGGTGGTACGTAGCCGACCGCCTCATCGGCACCCTCACCGAAGAAATGCCGCTCCATCTGCGTTGCCAGATACTTCCGGGCGCGTACATCTGCCAGATTCAGCCGGTTCTCATTCACCAACATCGTTTGGTGTTTTAGCCATGCTGCCCAAGCCTCTTTCGAAACGCTCTCCCAGATTTTCTTGCCCAGATCGCCCGGGTAGGGGGGGAAATCGAGGCCTTCGGCTTCTTTGTTCAGTTTGATGCAGTGAACTGTACGGGTCATGAAACACTCCAGCTAAGTGGTATTGAAAGATTGGGGGACTATTCAAAGATTTTTAATCAAGACCAGCGATTTACGCTGCCAGTTGTACATGTTCTGGCGGTCTTTTGGCAGATCATCAAAACTCTTCTGTACAAAGCCGCGCTTAATGAACCAGTGCGCAGCGGTCGTGGTCAGTACGAACAGACGCTTGAAGCCCGAGCCGCGCGCCCGCTGCTCGATATGCTGGAGCATACGTTCGCCATCGCCCTGACCTTGTGAATCCGGGCTGACGGTCAGGCACGCCATCTCTGCCATTTTTTCGTTCGGGAAGGGGTACAGCGCGGCGCAGCCAAAGATTACGCCGTCATGCTCAATTACCGAGAAATAATCAATCTCGCGCTCAATCAGCTCACGCCCGCGTTTCACCAAGGTGCCATTCGCCTCGAGCGGCTCGATCAGGCGCAGCACACCACCGACATCTTCGATGGTGGCCTCACGCAGGCTTTCGAGCGATGCACCGGAGATCATGGTGCCAACACCATCATGCGTAAACACTTCAAGCAAAACAGCACCGTCACTACTGAAAGGCACCATGTGCGCACGTGGTACACCGGCGCGGCAGGCCTTCATGGCATGCTCGAAGTAAAACGCCGCCTCGGCACGCAAACAACCGGACCCGAGAATCGCCTGCGCTTGATGTATTGACACCTCGCGTATCTCGGCGCCACCAGCGTCGGTCATGATGGGCGTTTCGGTAATAAAGATTAATTTGTCAGCACGCAGCGCTGTCGCCGCAGACAGCGCGACATCTTCCATCGATAGATTGAACACTTCGCCCGTCGGTGAAAAACCAAGCGGTGATAGCAACACCAAGGCACCCGTATCGAGAATGGCATTAATCGTCTCGTGCGCTATCTTGCGAGTGACACCGGTCAGCTCGAGATCCACCCCATCGATAATGCCGCGCGGACGGGCCACGACGAAGTTGCCCGAGATAACGCGCACGGCGGCATTCGCCATGGGCGTGTTTGGCAAGCCTTGGCTGAAAGCGCCTTCAATATCAAGCCGAATCTCGCCAGCTGCTTCTTTAGCGCATTCAAGCGCAGCGGCATCGGTGATGCGTAAACCATGATGAAATCGGGTCTGGACCTGGCGCAGCCCGAGTTGCTCTTCGACTTGCGGTCGCGAGCCATGTACCAGCACCACTTTGATGCCGAGCGCATGCATCAGCGACAGATCATGCGCCAGCACCGGCAGTGCGCCGGCCATCACTAACTCACCCGGGAAGGCCACCACGAAGGTCTTGCCACGAAATGCGTGGATATACGGCGCAACCGAGCGTAGCCAGGCGACGAATTGAGCATTGTTTTCCATAGCGCGCATTATAATTCGCCCGACATGTCAGCAGCCTTGCCCCCGAAAAAAACACGCAGCGCGCCGCTCTCGAAACAGGCTCCGGTCAGGCACCCGCTTCCCGTTATTGAATTTCCCGAAGAGCTACCCGTCTCTGGTCGCCGCGAGGAGATTGCGGCTGCGCTTTCATCACACCAAGTGGTCATCGTCAGCGGCGAGACCGGTTCAGGCAAAACCACCCAGCTACCAAAAATCTGCTTATCGATCGGGCGCGGGGTGAATGGGTTGATCGGTCATACCCAGCCACGTCGCATCGCCGCCTCATCGACCGCCAAACGCATCGCGCAAGAGCTGGGCTCGCCGCCCGGTCAGCACGTCGGCTACAAGGTGCGCTTCAACGACACGCTCTCTACGGGCGCGTGGATCAAGCTGATGACTGACGGTATTTTGCTGGCCGAGACGCAAGGCGACCCGCTACTGCGCCAGTACGACACGCTCATCATCGACGAGGCGCATGAGCGCAGCTTGAATATTGATTTCCTGCTCGGCTACTTGAAGCAGTTGTTGCCCAAGCGACCTGATCTGAAGTTGATCATTACCTCAGCAACGATTGACGCCGAGCGTTTCGCGCGTCACTTTGAAACCGGCACGCATAAAGTGCCTGTGATCGAAGTTTCCGGCCGCTTGTATCCGGTCGAGGTACGTTATCGTCCTGTTGAGACAGATACCAAACCCGGTAGCGCAGCGCCCTCTGCGGCTACCAAAGCCAAAGAGCAGCGTGATTTGATGGATGCCATCGTCGATGCAGTTGATGAGCTTGCATTGATCGGACCAGGCGATATCTTGGTGTTCTTGCCAGGCGAGCGCGAAATTCGTGATGCTGCCGAGGCGCTGCGTAAGCATCATCCGCCGCAAGTAGACATACTGCCGCTGTTTGCACGGCTCTCAGCGCAAGAGCAGGAGCGCGTGTTCAAGCCGACCAATGCGCGCCGCATCGTGCTGGCCACCAATGTCGCCGAGACTTCGCTGACAGTGCCGGGGATTCGCTATGTGGTGGATGCCGGTACTGCGCGTGTCAAGCGCTATAGCTATCGCAACAAGGTCGAGCAGTTACAGATTGAGCCGGTATCGCAATCAGCCGCCAAGCAGCGCGCTGGGCGCTGTGGCCGAGTCGCCGCAGGTGTGTGCATACGCCTGTACGACGAGCAGGATTTTTTACAGCGCCCCGCATTTACTGACCCGGAGATTTTGCGTTCATCACTCGCTGCGGTGATTCTGCGTATGAAGTCGCTGCGCCTGAGCGATGTCGAGCAGTTTCCTTTCATAGAGCCGCCGTTAGGTCGTGCTATCGCCGATGGTTATCAGCTGTTACAAGAGCTGGGTGCTGTGGATGATAATAAGCAGCTGACTCATCTCGGTCAACAACTCGCCAAGCTTCCGCTCGATCCGCGTATTGGTCGCATGATATTGGCAGGGCGTGATCATGAATGTTTACGCGAGCTATTAATCATCGCATCGGCCTTATCCGTACAAGACCCGCGAGATCGTCCGCAAGAAGCACAAGGCGCAGCCGACAGCGCACATAAAAAATTCGAGGATGAAAAATCCGAATTCCTGACTTATTTGAAGTTATGGCACTGGTTCGAAGAGGCGATTGCGCATAAAAAATCTAACCGTCAGCTGCAAGAGCATTGCCGCGCCAATTTTGTTTCACAGTTACGTCTGCGTGAGTGGCGTGATGTGTACGCGCAATTGTTTACCCTAGTGCGGGAACAAGGCTGGCGCGTGAACGAATCACCGGCCACCTACGAGCAGCTGCATCTTGCGTTGCTCACCGGCCTGCTCGGGAATATTGGTTTCAAGCAGGAGGATGAGCCGCATTACCTTGGCGCGCGGGGTATCAAGTTTCATCTTTGGCCGGGCTCCTCGCTGGGCAAGAAAGCGGGGCGATGGATTGTTGCAGCTGAATTGATTGAAACCTCGCGTTTGTTTGCGCGCACCTTGGCGCAGATACAGCCGCAGTGGCTGGAGCGTGTCGGTGCGCATTTGCTTAAAAAATCCTGGGGTGATCCGCGTTGGGAGAAGCGTAGCGGGCAGGTGTCAGCCTATGAGCGCGCCACGCTCTATGGCTTGGTGGTCTACAGCCAGCGTCGCATTGATTACGGCAAAATTAATCCGGAGGAGGCGCGTGAGATTTTTATTCGAAGCGCGCTGGTCGACGGCGATTTTGAGACACGCGCACCCTTCCTCGCGCACAATCAGCGTTTAGTTCGTGAGATAGAAAATCTGGAGCATAAATCACGACGACAAGATGTGCTGGTCGATGACACACTGATTGCCGCGTTTTATGACAAGCTGATTCCGAAAGATATTTGTACCGCAGTTGGTTTCGAGCAGTGGCTAAAGAAAGCCAGCGTCAATAACCAAAAACTTTTACATTTGTCGCGTGATGATCTGATGCGGCATGAGGCTGCGGGCATTACGACGGATTTATTCCCCAAGCTGATGCGCCATGCAGGCATAGAAATGGCGCTGACCTATCACTTCGAGCCTGGCTCGGTACGTGACGGTGTAACGCTAGCGGTACCGCTCTATGCATTGAATCAGGTGTCGATAGTTCGCTGCGAATGGTTAGTGCCCGGTATGCTGAAAGAGAAGGTACACCTATTGCTGAAATCATTACCCCAGAAATTACGCCGACATTGTGTACCGCTGCCAGACTATGCCGCAGGGTTTTGTGATCGTGTTCATGCTGCCAAGAAGTTTGCACAGAGTTCATTATTAGATGCGTTGATCGCCGATGTGCGCCAGCAAACCACGACCGTGATCAAGTTATCTGACTTCAAGTTGGAAACCCTGCCAGCGCATCATTTCATGAACTTCAAATTAATTGATGAGCATGGCCGGCAGCTGGATATTGGGCGCAACCTATCTGCGTTGCAGGCCGAGTACGGTACTCAGGCGCGCGAGCAGTTTCAGAAAATTGTCGAACAGGCCAGCCCCATGGCCGATGCAGAGGCGGACGTTGAATCGCCACACTTGTCATCAATGACAAGCCCCGCGGTAGATTTAGCAGTAGATTCAGCGGTAAGTTCATCAGCAAGTTCAAAGGGTACTTCGTCAGTCGCAGCAGAAGGCGTGAGCCTTGTCGCTGCGGGCGCCGTTGGCGGTATTACTTCAGCATCCGCTGCGGGTGCTGCTTATCAAAATCTGACAACCTGGTCGTTTGGCGAGCTACCCGAGTTGCTCGAGATTCCGCAAGGGCGCCAGAAGTTAATCGGGTTTCCGGCGCTGGTTGATAAAGGCGCTTATTGCGATATCGAGGTATTTGACGATCCCACCGAGGCGGCGAATATTCATCTCAAAGGTTTGCGTCGCTTATTTGCCATTCAACTCAAAGAGCAGCTGAAATACCTGGAGAAGAACGTTCCCGGTTTGCAGCAGATGGGTATGCAGTTTGTTGGCCTGGGGTCGCAGGAAGAGCTGCGTGATCAGATTATTCAGGCAGGATTATCGCGTGCTTGCTTACAGGCGCCGCTTCCGTTGAATCAGGGTGAATTCAACAAGCGGCGCGATGAGGGCAAGGCGCGATTGAATTTATTGGTCAATGAAATTGCGCGCTTGGTTGGACTAGTGCTGTCTGAGTACCACAGTCTACCGAAGAAGCTGCAGGGCATAAAGATCCATACCGGAGCCCATGCAGATATCAGCGCGCAGCTACAAATGCTGGTGCATAAGCGATTTGTGAGCGACACCGATCATACGCAGTTAGCGCATTTCCCGCGCTATTTGAAAGCGATACAAGTACGTATTGATAAACTGCGCAGTGACCCTGCACGTGATACTCGGCTCATGGCTGACTGGCAGCAAGCCGCAGCACCTTGGCAGCGCGCCGCTAAAGCCGGTCAGCGTGACGCCAAGATGGATGACTACCGCTGGTTGCTTGAAGAGCTGAGGGTTTCTCTATATGCGCAGGAGCTGCGCACGCCGATGCCAGTGTCGGTCAAGCGCTTGCAGAAAGTGTGGGAGAGTATGCAGCGATAACGATGTCTCTTGGATTGCCTGCGCCGATAAAGGGTAGAAGTGTATAAGCCTAAGTGTGTGGATGCCGGCCTGTGCAGCAATGACGAACCAAGTATTCATTGATCAGAAATTGTTGCAGTCTTTGCCAGTGAAAAATTCGCGTAAAATCGTCGTAATTATTGAATGAGCCAATTGCTATGAGCATTAAGTCCGACAAATGGATCCGTCGCATGGCCGCAGAGCACGGCATGATCGAGCCGTTCGAGCCCGGCCAAGTGCGGCAGGTAAACGGTCAACGTATTGTGTCTTACGGTACATCGTCTTACGGTTACGATATTCGCTGTGCCGATGAGTTCAAGATTTTTACCAATATTAATAGCACTATCGTTGATCCGAAAAATTTCGATGAAAATTCTTTCGTCGATCTGAAAAGCGATATTTGTATCATTCCACCCAACTCATTCGCGCTCGCGCGTACCATCGAGTATTTTCGTATCCCGCGTAATGTACTAACGATTTGCCTAGGTAAATCAACCTATGCGCGTTGCGGCATCATCGTGAACGTGACGCCGTTCGAGCCGGAGTGGGAAGGCTATGTGACGCTGGAGTTCTCCAACACCACGCCACTACCCGCAAAGATTTATGCCGGTGAAGGCTGCGCCCAAGTGCTGTTCTTCGAGAGCGATGAAGTGTGCGATGTATCGTATAAAGATCGCGGTGGGAAGTATCAGGGGCAGCGCGGCGTCACGCTCCCCAAAGCTTAACGCCGGTTTTTTTAGGCCGCTAGCTTCGTTGCCGCCTCCTCGCCGTACGTCCAGTACTGTCTTCGTCGGCGCGCCTTGCTAGCAGCCTAAAAAAACCGGCGTTGCAACGTCCTTCAATTAGGTCGCTGGCTTTGTTGCCGCCTCCTCGCCGTACGTTCAGTACTCCCATCTGCTTATTCACTAAGCCTTCGTACGGTGAGCGCGCAGCGTTGCTCGATCAAGGTCACGATCTCGTCAACGACGTTATTGTGGGTAAAAGTATGCTTGGGATCTGCCCGTAGTTCCCGAGCGGCAGACGGCATTGACGTTGCCAATGCCACGATGCGTTTTCTGGCTTGCGCCTTGCCCAGACCAACGTCTTCAGCAAACTGATCCCAGTGCCGTGCTTGAACTTCACTGAAGCTGTATTTGTTACCAATCTTCATCGCCATTTTCGGCGTCAAATTTGGATAGATTGCGGTCGACAGAACGTCATACAGAGGCGCTAGGACAGTAGATGTATTCTCGTACAGCAGCGACAAATTTTTGGCATGCGCATCATGATTGCCGATCAATGCATTGAAGATCACATAGTCGAGCAGGCGCAGCACCTGTGGAGCGTTAGGGCGTGTGACATGTCTAACCAAATCGAAACATTGTGCTAGATCTGGGCCGCCTTCATTCTGGTACTTCATTTCCGGCACCACGCCCAGCGCTTGGCAAAAGTCCTCTTGATGCAGACGTTTTAGCAGGCCTTGTGGTTTGCTGACGCGGTCGTAGCGCTGGACAAGCAGGAACGGTCGCCCCAGTACAGAATACACCTGCGACTTTACCGTGTTGAGCCCCATGGCCTCTGCGAGTGACAGGCAAAAGCCTTCGTTAGTCACCGTGTCCGCCAGGGTGCGGATGGCGGGCTTCAAGATATGCGAGCTTGGCATACCATTTTTTGACAGGCCAATACGAGCGCCATCAAAAACTACGGGTAATTTGTCTTAGGCACCCGCTAATGAAAGTCGCAAGCCATCTCTACCAGCCAGCATCGGTCGCTCCGGTAATTCATCGAGAATATCGATGATCTCTTCGTCGCTCAGCCACTGAACTTCGTTGTCTTGCTCCGCAATCGGCTGCGACTGCCCTGGCTCTAATAAGGTCACCGCCCCGGCACACTCACCACCGATATGATCGAGCAGCGCAAAATCATTTTGGCTAGACACCTGAAATTTCTGTGCAATCAGGCGCCGGAGTCGTCCCTCGGGTAGTAGCCCTGCAAAGAATGGGCGCGTATGGTGATCGTCGAAATTGTCTGTTTGAAGCGGTAGCGAGTTGGACAGAGCTAATGCATCATGGCGTGACAGCCAACGCGGGCTGTAACGGAAATTCAGTCTTCCGTCGATGAGGGACAGGATGCCGACCTGCTCTGAGAATAGCCAGACTTCCAACTCACGTGTCATGCGGCTTTCTCTTGGTTTCGTGTTCAGGGCTGGATGACGGTAGGCCGATGAGCTGGACTTCACCCCCAAGCGCATCGATTACACGCAGCACGTTTTCCAGGCGCAGCGTGGCCTTGCCGGCTTCAAGGTCGACGATGAAGCGAACACCGACGCCTGCAGCCAGAGCCAGCTGAGGCTGTGTCAGCCCGAGCTGCTTGCGTGCCGCACGAAGCGCATCACCGAGTTGGGTTGTGGTCTTTATGGTGCTCATCACTGATATTATTTCCCGTTCGGGAAATTATTGACCAATCAGGAGGCTTTGGCAAGTCATATTTCCCGTTCGGGAATTTTTTACCGAAAAGAGGGTGTTTTCAGTATGGATTTCCCGATCGGGTAATTTTATTTACATCGAGGGTCGTCCTGGTTGACGCGGGCACGCCCTAAACTCGACCTAGACTCGAGCTAGAC
>VERA01000025.1 GCA_018882935.1 Burkholderiaceae bacterium
GTACTACACCAAGAATATGTTGCTAGCGATCGGTGACCGCTACGAGTCCGAGATTGCTGCTAACCGGGCTGCTGACGCCCGCTACCGCTGATGATGAACGCCACAACCCTGCTGTTCTACGCGTTCGCTGCGCTGCTGGTATTTGCAGCGCTGCGCGTCGTGACTGACCGGAATCCGGTGCATGCTGCGCTGTATTTGATTTTGTCGTTCTTCTCTGCGTCGGCGATCTGGATGCTGCTGAAAGCAGAATTTCTCGCCATCGTTTTAGTGCTTGTCTACGTCGGTGCGGTGATGGTGCTGTTCCTGTTTGTGGTGATGATGCTTGATATTGATATGGCCAAGCTGCGTGCCGGTATCTGGGGGCATCTACCGTTTGCGGTAACGATTGGCGGTGTGATTGCGCTGGAAATGGCAGCGGTGCTCGTCAATGCATTTATCAGCCAGCCGGAGGCTGCTGCCGCTGGCAATATCGGCGACACCAAAGCGCTCGGCAAGTTAATTTATACCCACTACCTGTACCCCTTCGAAATTGCTTCAATTATTTTGTTGGCTGCGATGGTGGCTGCAGTGGCGTTAACTCTGCGTCGCCGCAAAGACAGGAAGTATTTCGACCCCGGCTTAGCTGTCAAGACGCAGCGCAATGATCGCGTGCGCATCGTCAGTATGGCGCCGGAATCCAATCGCACAAGCGCAGCCGACGGCGCGGCGCCTGAGAAAGTTTGAGGCGAGCATGGAACTGACCCTCGCGCATTTTTTGACTCTGGGTGCGATTCTGTTCGCGATCTCGGTGGTCGGTATTTTTCTGAACCGTCGTAACGTGATTATCCTGCTGATGGCAATTGAACTCATGCTGCTGTCGGTGAACATGAATTTCATCGCCTTCTCTCACTATTTGGGCGATGCTGCGGGCCAGATCTTTGTGTTCTTTATTCTCACGGTCGCAGCAGCAGAGTCCGCGATTGGTTTAGCGATTTTGGTGGTCTTGTTCCGTAACCTGAACACCATCAATGTGGAAGAACTCGATCGGCTCAAGGGCTGATCCGACCCATACCAGACAAGGTTCACATGGCAGCACAACTTAATCCCGATCTCTTGTTGGCTGTTCCGCTGGCGCCGCTGGCGGGGTCCATGATCGCTGGCTTGTTCGGCACGCGCTTCTTCGGCAACCTGATCGGCCGTGGTGTCTCGCATACGGTGACGATTCTCGGCGTGCTGCTGGCATTTCTGATCTCTGCGAATACCCTGAGTCTGGTTGTAGAAGGCGCGCATTACAACGGCACTGTGTACACCTGGATGGCGCTGGGTGATTTGAAGTTCGAGATCGGCTTTCTGGTCGATAGCCTGACCGCGATGATGATGTGCGTGGTGACCTTCGTCTCCTTGATGGTGCACATCTACACCATCGGCTACATGCATGATGATGAAGGTTACAACCGGTTTTTCTCGTACATCTCGTTGTTTACCTTCGCCATGCTGATGCTCGTCATGAGCAACAACTTCCTGCAGCTGTTCTTCGGCTGGGAAGCGGTGGGCTTGGTGTCGTACTTGCTCATTGGTTTCTGGTTCAAGCGTCCGACCGCCATCTTCGCGAACATGAAGGCGTTTTTGGTGAACCGGGTGGGTGACTTCGGCTTCATTCTCGGTATTGGGCTGCTGCTCGCGTATGCCGGTTCGATGAGCTACGCCGATGTATTCGCAAAACGCGAAGCGATCGCTGCTATGACCCTGCCGGGTACCGACTGGTCTTTAATGACTGTTGCGTGCATCTGCTTATTTATTGGCGCCATGGGCAAGTCGGCGCAATTTCCGCTGCATGTGTGGTTGCCGGATTCCATGGAGGGCCCGACGCCAATCTCAGCACTCATTCACGCCGCGACAATGGTCACCGCAGGTATTTTCATGGTGACCCGCATGTCACCCCTGTTTGAGTTATCTGAAACTGCATTGTCTTTTGTGCTGGTGATCGGCGCGATTACCGCCCTGTTCATGGGCTTCTTGGGCATCATTCAAAACGATATCAAGCGGGTCGTGGCGTATTCAACGCTCTCCCAACTGGGCTACATGACGGTGGCGCTGGGTGCATCGGCTTACTCAGTCGCGGTGTTTCATTTAATGACCCATGCGTTCTTCAAGGCTTTGCTGTTCCTGGGGGCAGGTGCGGTCATCATTGGGATGCACCATGACCAGGACATCCGCAATATGGGCGGTTTATCGAAATACATGCCTGTCACCTGGATTACCAGCCTGCTTGGCTCGCTTGCGCTGATCGGCACGCCGTTCTTCTCGGGCTTTTATTCCAAAGACTCGATCATCGAAGCAGTGCATGCAACGCATATTCCCGGTGCGGGCTTTGCGATGTTCGCTGTGCTTGCCGGAGTATTCGTCACCGCGTTCTACTCATTCCGCATGTACTTTTTAGTGTTCCATGGTGAAGAGCGCTTCGGCAAACCGCACGCAGATGGGCATGATCATCACGGCGAGCATCATGGCTTGGCCCCCGGCGAGAAGCCGCATGAGGCGCCATGGGTCGTCACCTTGCCGCTGGTGTTACTCGCTATTCCTTCGGTCTTTATCGGCTTCATCACCATCGGCCCGATGTTGTTCGGTGATTTCTTCAAGGGCGTGGTCTTTGTGAGTGCCGAGCACGGCGCAATGAAAGAGTTGGCCAAGGCATTTCATGGGCCGACCGAGATGGCAATTCATGCGCTCACCACCGCGCCGTTCTGGTTGGCGGTGGCTGGTGTAGCCAGTGCCTATTACTGCTACATGGTCAACCCGCGCGTACCTGCCTGGTTTTACGATACCTTCAAGAGTGTGCACACGCTACTGGATAACAAGTACTACATGGACAAGCTGAATGAGCTGGTCTTTGCGGCGGGTGCGCGCGGTATCGGGCGCGGCTTATCCAAAATCGGTGATCAAACTATCATTGATGGGCTGATCGTCAATGGTAGCGCGAACGCGGTTGGCTGGTTCGCCGGCATCACCAGCACGCTGCAGACCGGCTACATCTACCACTACGCCTTCACCATGATTCTCGCAGTGGCAATTTATCTTGGTTACTTGCTGATGTCCGCTTGATTTTGCTGCTAACTAACGATCGCCACGTCCTTCAAACCGAGCACAATTCATGATTCAACCGATGACACCTTTTCTGAGCCTTGCGATCTGGGTGCCGATCATCTTCGGTGTCTTGGTCTTGCTGAAAGGCGGCGAGCATCGTGAGCCACAGGCGCGTCTGCTTGCGTTGATCGGATCGTTAGTCAGTTTCATGATCACGTTGCCAATCGTGCTCGGATTCAACCCGGCAGCACACGGTATGCAGTTTGTCGAGAAGCTGCCCTGGATTCCTCGCTTCAATGTGTTCTACCACCTCGGTATCGATGGCCTGTCACTGTGGTTCGTTCCGCTGACTGCCTTCATTACCGTGCTGGTAGTCATCGCTGGTTGGGAGGTTATCGAAAAGCGCGTTGCCCAGTATTTCGGTGCGTTTTTGATTTTGTCGGGCGCGATGATCGGCGTGTTCTGCGCAGTGGATGCGCTGCTGTTCTTCGTGTTTTTCGAGGCGACGTTAATCCCGATGTTTATCATCATCGGTGTTTGGGGCGGGCCGCGTCGGGTGTATGCGGCGATCAAGTTCTTTCTGTACACCTTCCTTGGCTCATTGATGATGTTGGTGGCGCTGATCTGGTTGTATTTTCAATCAGGTAATTTCGACATCCTCGCGTGGCACAAGCTACCGATTGCGCTGGAGGCGCAAATCTGGGTGTTCCTCGCTTTCTTGCTGGCGTTTGCGGTCAAGGTGCCGATGTGGCCAGTGCACACCTGGTTGCCGGACGCGCACGTCGAGGCGCCCACTGGTGGCTCTGCTGTGCTGGCGGCCATCATGTTGAAGTTGGGTGGCTACGGTTTCCTGCGTTTCTCGTTGCCGATTACGCCTGACGCCAGCCAGGCGTTATCTGGCGTCATGATTACCTTGTCGCTGATTGCCGTGATCTATATCGGCCTGGTGGCTTTGGTGCAGACAGATATGAAAAAGCTGGTGGCGTACTCGTCCATCGCGCACATGGGTTTTGTGACCTTGGGCTTTTTCATGTTCGGCGAGCTGGCGGTGCAGGGCGCGCTCATGCAAATGATTTCGCATGGCTTTGTCTCCGGCGCCATGTTCCTATGCATTGGTGTGCTGTATGACCGCATGCACTCGCGGCAAATTGCCGACTACGGCGGCGTGATCAATACCATGCCGCGCTTCGCTGCCCTGTTTGTGCTGTTCTCGTTGGCAAACGCAGGTCTGCCGGGCACATCGGGCTTCATTGGTGAGTTCATGGTGATTCTGGGCGCGGTCGAGTACAACTTCGCGATTGGACTGCTGGCAGCAACTGCCTTGATTCTTGGCGCGGCGTATTCGCTCTGGCTGGTCAAGCGGGTGATCTTCGGCGAGATTGGTAACGAGAATGTCGCCACCCTGCAAGATCTATCGATGCGCGAGTTTTTGATTCTGGGTGTGCTCGCGATCGCAACGATTTGGATGGGCGTGTATCCCGCGCCGTTCACCGACCTTACTCAGACCTCGGTGGTCGATCTGCTGAAGCACATTGCTATCAGCAAGATCCCGCAATAAGACAGGAAATCACCATGACCGAGTTGAACGTCGAACTAGCGGGCGCAGAAATCTTCCTCGCCGTCGCCACCATGGTGGTGATGGTCGCCGGTTTATTCGCCGATGAAGAAAAAACACCGCTGAGTCACCGATTGTCTTTGCTTGTTATTGCAGTCACCGCTGTGTTGGCGATCAGCGACTTTGCTGTTCCCGGCTCTGTCTACGCATTCGATCGTAGTTATGTGCTTGATCCGATGGCAAGCTTGCTGAAATGCTGTGCCGCCATCGCCACTTTCCTCACGCTGGTGTACGCACGCACCTATTCCAATCAACGAGGTATGTTGGGCGGCAATTTATCCGGCGAGTTTTATGTGCTGGCGCTGCTCACGCTGCTGGGTCAGATGATTATGATCTCTGGTAACAGCTTCCTCGTGATCTATTTGGGTCTGGAGTTGATGTCGCTGTCGCTGTATGCCTTGGTCGCGCTGCGGCGTGATCACGCCATTTCCACTGAAGCCTCGATGAAATATTTCGTGCTGGGCGCGCTAGCTTCTGGCTTTATGTTGTACGGCATGTCGATGATCTACGGTGCCACCGGCTCGTTGATGATGAGCCAGATCGCGCAGGTGATTGCCAGCGGTAGCGCCAACAAGACGGTGCTGGCGCTCGGATTGGTGTTCTTGGTATCCGGTTTGGCGTTCAAGCTGTCGGCAGCGCCATTTCATATGTGGGCGCCGGATGTTTACCATGGTGCGCCGACCTCGGTCACGCTACTGATTGGTGGCGCGCCTAAGCTGGCGGCATTCGCCATCATCATCCGGATTTTAGTCGAGGGCTTAGGCGCCATGGCTGCAGAGTGGCAGCAAATGATGATTGTGCTGGCAGTAGTGTCGCTCATCGTTGGCAATATCACGGCGATCGCGCAGACCAATATCAAGCGCATGCTGGCGTATTCCACCATCTCGCAAATGGGGTTCTTGTTGCTCGGATTGTTATCGGGCGTATTCGAGGGCAGCGATGCTGCGTCGGCGGCGAATGCCTACAGCTCTGCGATGTTTTATGTGATCACCTATGTGCTGACGACCGTAGGCAGTTTCGCGGTGATCTTGTTTTTATCGCGTAGCGGCTTCGAGGCGGACCATCTGGATGATTTCAAGGGTTTGAGCCAGCGGAGTCCATGGTTTGCAGCGATCATGATGGTACTGTTGCTGTCGCTTGCGGGCGTACCCCCAATGGTGGGCTTCTATGCCAAGCTTGCAGTATTACAAGCGGCGTTAGCGGCCGGGCATCTTGGCTTGGTTGTGTTCGCAGTGCTCGCATCACTGGTCAGCGCCTATTACTACTTACGGGTAGTGAAGCTCATGTACTTCGATGAGCCCGCCGATACCGAGGCCATCGAAGCCACGGGTGGCTTGCGCTTGGTGCTATCCCTCAATGGTGTTGCCGTGGTACTGCTAGGCGTATTGCCAGGCCCGTTGATGGCGGCCTGCGTGTACGCGATGACGCAAGCACTCGCCTCTTGATTCCGTATCTTCAGTGAACTCCGCTGCCGCTAGCTGGATGGTCATTGCGCTCATGGCCTTCTGCGCGAATTTTCCTTATTTCACCGAATCTGTATTTGGCTTCTTTCGTCCGAAGCAAGCGCTTAAGTCCCCTTTCATTCGGATACTCGAGCTGATCGTGCTGTATTTTCTGGTACTGGGCGTTGCCTACGGCATCGAGTCTTTCATCGGTAATGCTTTTCCTCAAAGCTGGCAGTTTTATGCAGTGACTGTCTGCCTCTACCTCGTGCTCGGCTTCCCGGGCTTCGTGCATCGCTACTTGCGCCGCCGCAGCAGCTAAAGCGCGTTGCCATGATGATCTGTCAGTACAGTTTGCAAATACAAACATAAAAAGTGCTGATATCCCCGCATGGACGAGCATCTTAAGGAAACCCTGATCAGCAGCGAACTGGTCTACGACGGCAGTTTTCTGAAAGTACGTCGTGATGAGGTGCTTTTGCCTGATGGTTCGAAGACTGCGCGTGAGTATTTCCGTCATCCCGGTGCGGTGGTGATTATCCCGCTGCTTAATGATGGAAAAGTACTTCTCGAGCGACAGTATCGTTATCCGAATGATCGCGTATTTATCGAGCTACCTGCCGGCAAGCTTGAGTATGGCGAAGACTCCCTGTTATGCGCGCAGCGTGAGTTACGCGAAGAAACCGGCTATAGCGCGACAGACTGGCGATTTATTTGCACCATCCATAATGCCATTGCCTACTCAGATGAGCACTTAGAGATTTACCTCGCACGTGGTCTGGTAGCGGGCGAGCAGCAACTCGATCCGGGTGAATTCCTTGATTTGATAAGTGTCTCACCCGATGAGCTGATGACGTGGGTGAGAGAAGGAAAAATCACCGATGTGAAAACACTGATTGGTGCGTTTTGGTTGGATAAAATCTTACGCGGCGAGTGGTAGTGTATGAATGACATGCGTGTCGTCACGACCCATCTAGACGAGCACACGCTGCTGATCGACGGAATGACCTGCGCCGCCTGTGTCTCGCGGCTGGAGCGGGTGCTGAATAAAGTGCCGGGCGTTGTTGATGCCTCGGTTAACCTCGCCACAGAAAAAGCCCGCATACATGCGTCGGGCGTACCCGTATCGGCATTAATCGCGGCTGTTCAAAAAGCCGGGTTTGACGCGCAGCTTGAACCAACGACTTGGACTGAAGCGGGTACTTCGTCCTTCTGGCCCGTAGTGGTGTCAGCTGTACTGACAATACCCTTGGTATTGCCCATGCTCGGTATGCTGTTTGGTGCTGATCTGATGCTACCGGGTTGGGTACAGTTCGCACTCGCGACGCCGGTGCAGTTCTGGCTGGGCTTCCGCTTTTACCGCGCCGGTTGGTACGCGTTGAAGGCGGGTAGCGGTAACATGGACTTGTTAGTGGCGATGGGTACCACCGCTGCGTATGGCTTGTCGGTGGTGTTAATGCTGCAACATGGTGCACACGCTCATTTGTATTTTGAATCATCGGCGGTGGTCATCACGCTGGTGCTGCTCGGTAAATGGCTGGAGGCTAGAGCAAAGCAGCAGACGGTTGCAGCATTACACGCACTTGCTGCATTGCGCGTTAGTGAGGCCATCATTCAGCGCGATGGCGCTGAAGTGAGAGTGCCTCTAGCGTCTATTCAGATTGGTGATGTATTGGTCATCCGCCCCGGAGATCGGGTGCCGTTGGATGGTGTGGTCATTGAAGGTCGTAGTCATCTTGATGAATCCCTGCTGACCGGAGAAAGCCTGCCTGTGCCGAAACAGCAGGGGGATCGACTTACCGGTGGCGCGATCAACCAAGAAGGCGTACTGACCATGCGAGTCAGTGCTATCGGTGGCGATACACTGTTATCGCGCATTATTCGGAGCGTTGAAGACGCGCAGGCCGCCAAGGCACCGATTCAGCGCGTGGTCGATAAGGTAAGCGCTGTGTTTGTGCCGGTCGTTTTACTGATCTCGGTAATCACGCTACTGGCATGGGCTTGGTTCAGTGGTGACTGGCAGCAGGCCTTGCTGAATGCCGTAGCGGTACAAGTAATTGCATGCCCATGCGCACTCGGTTTGGCAACGCCAACAGCCATCATGGCCGGTACTGGTGTCGCCGCCCGCTACGGTATTTTGATCAAGGATGCAGAGGCACTTGAAGCTGCGCACACGGTTCGTGTGGTTGCTTTTGACAAGACGGGTACCTTGACCGAGGGGAGGCCGTCAATAGTCAAAATTACGGGGATCTCGATAACGGATAACGATGTACTACAACTCGCTGCATCGATGCAGCAGCATAGCGATCACCCGCTGGCTAAAGCAGTTATGCAGCGCGCAGCCGAGCAAGGAATTACGCCGCGCGCAGTAGGTAATGCGCACGCTTTGCCGGGTCTTGGGTTGCAGGCAAATCTGGACGATAAAACGATTTACTTGGGCAATGCGCGGCTCATGGCCGAGTTGGCGATCGATACCTCATCCGGTCAACAGTTTGCGACTGAGCACGAAACTGCAGGCCGCACCGTCTCCTGGCTTGCTATGCGCGATGCCTCAGGGGGCCGCGTACTTGGCATGCTGGCGTTTGGTGATGTGGTCAAAGTGAGTGCGCGAACCGCTATCGAAAAACTCAATGCACTTGGTGTGGGCTCAGTCATGATCACCGGTGATAACAAAGGCGCTGCAAGTGCTGTTGCGCAGGCCGCAGGTATCACGGAGTTTCATGCGCAGGTGCTGCCAAGTGAGAAAGCCGCGTTGATTACTCGCTTAAAACAAACCCATGGCGTTGTTGCGATGGTGGGTGATGGTATCAACGATGCACCGGCCCTCGCCGCCGCAGACATCGGTATTGCGATGGCCTCGGGTACCGATGTAGCAATGCACACCGCGGGTATTACCCTGATGCGCGCTGATCCATTACTGGTAGCCGATGCGATTATTATTTCGCAGAGAACCTATGCCAAGATCCGACAAAATCTGTTTTGGGCTTTCGTCTACAACCTGATTGGTATACCCCTAGCCGCACTTGGTCTGCTTAACCCAATCCTAGCAGGTGGTGCAATGGCATTCAGCTCGGTAAGCGTGGTGACGAATGCTTTGCTATTAAAGCGCTGGCGGCCTGGTGCTTGAAGGTACTTGAGGCATTCTCTTTGCCGGCCCATCGTAATGCAGTCTTGGTGGAAGATTTGTTCAAGTAGCGCTCAGTACGTCGTAGCCTGCATCCTCGACTGCAGCTTTCACTGCATGCAGCTCGACGGCGGTGTCGATTTTCACCGTCTTACTTTGGAGATCGACATCAATGCTTGCATTCGCATCGATTGCTTGTAACGCGCGCTTCACACTGCTCACGCAACCGCCACAGGTCATGCCATCCACTTTGAGTTCGTACATGGTGGTGTTCTCCCAAAAGTCCCCAGCTCTACGCTAGCACACGCATATGGTACTTGAGCCGGTGGTGGCGCGTGAACATCGGCTAAGTCGAACGCTCGTATAAAAAAGAAAAACCCGCCGGTACAGGGCGGGTTTTTCAATGGGCTGGTGACGATCAGTGACGCGTCTCGACTTGTTGCAGCGGCTCATTCGGCATCGCCGGCAACGGCTTACGCTCGCGCGGCGTGCGGGGTGTCGGCGGGGTCGCAGTTTGCTCCGCTTGAACCACGCGCAGACGTTCCGGATTGGTCTCGGTCATTTGCAAACCGGCGGCGCGAAGCATGGACTCCATATCGATGCTGGCTGCTGCGACTGGAGCAGGTGCTGATGGCACGGTTGGTACTGCTGGTGCCGCTGGCGGCGCGATAGCTTCGGCCGGTGGCGATACGCGTACTACCTCGGCGGTAGGTGCAAGGTGATCAGCTTCGGCAACCGGCTCGGCTTGAGTAGCATGGTCTAGCTTAGCAACATGCTCGGCTTCAGCAGCGTGGTCTCGATCAGCAACATGCCCGGTCTGAGCGACGTGGTCTACGTGAGCGGCATGGTCTGGCTTCGCAACAGGCTCGAACCTTGGCGCAAGGTCAATCACCGTTTGCGCCTCTGCCGGTGCTTCAGCCGCAGCAGTAACAGCCACCTGGGCAGGCGCTTGAACGGTTTCGATCACTGTCGAGGCTGCAACAGCGGGGGCCGCTGGCGGCTGTTGTGATGCATGGCGTTCGTGTGTTTGGTGCGCTTCGTGTGCTACCTGCGGTTCATGCGCCACCTGCGTTTCATGCGGTTCATGCGTTTGATTCAGATTGTGCGCTTGGCCATGATCGTGCGCGCTAACTGCTGCTGCCCCAACACTCTCATCAACGAAATCGATGTTTTCGTTTACGCCTGCTTCGCCCGTCACCTGATCGCGCTCGCGACGGTTACGGTTACGACCACCGCGACGACGACGACGGCGTGGTTGGTCATCACCATCCTCGGATTCAGCAGCAGCTACTTGTGATGAGGCTGGTATGGCAGGCTCGTTGGCCGCGCCAAGTTGCAGGCTCGCTTGCGCTTGCTGCTCTAGAGGTGCGCGCTCGTCTTCTTGTTTGCGCTCAGGACGCGGCTGCCGTTGCGGTCGCTCACGTTTTGCTTCGGTGGCCTCTTGCGGTTCGCGCAGCTCGCGTGCTTCGCGCGGCGGCTTTGGCTGGCGCGGCTCTTTGGTTTCCTTGGTTTCCTTCGCAACTTTCGGTGCAAGCTCCTTGGTCGGTTTGGCCTCGGCACTACGCTCATCTCGGTCGCGACCCCGACCGCGACCGCGGCGATTACGGCCGCCACGATCACCGCGCTCGGAGCGCTCGCGTACCGCTGGCTTGGCAGCTTCTGGTTCTGCTGGTGCGGTAGATTTTTTTCTAAATAGACCGAACAGTCGCGACAGAAAACCTTCTGCTGCTGCCTCATCGGTTGCAGTAGCAGCCACCGGCTCTGCCTTACGCTCGACAATCGGTGCCGGGCGATCAGGTGTGATGCCCTTGACCATTGCCTCTTGGCGGGGTTTTGCTTCTTCTGCTTTGCGCTTGCTGTAACCAATATCGGTGTCGGCTTCCTCGGCCATGCGGTAGCTGGCTTGCAGGTCATCGAGGCGCGGATCATCGTGCTTGATGCGCTCGAGTTTGTAATGCGGCGTCTCGAGGTGCTTGTTCGGAATCAGCACTACGGTCACACGGTGACGGGTCTCGATCTTGAGAATTTCTCCGCGCTTTTCGTTCAGCAGGAAAGCGGCGACATCGACCGGCACCTGTACATGAATCGCCGCCGAGTTTTCTTTCATTGCCTCTTCTTGAATAATGCGCAGTACTTGCAGCGCAGAAGAGTCGGTATCGCGAATGTGGCCGGTACCGTTGCAGCGCGGGCAGGTCACATGGCTGCCCTCGGAGAGCGACGGGCGCAGGCGCTGGCGGGATAGTTCCATCAGGCCGAAGCGAGATATCTTGCCCATCTGCACGCGGGCGCGGTCGTAGTGCAAGGCGTCCTTCAGACGGTTTTCGATTTCGCGCTGATTCTTCGCGCTTTCCATGTCGATGAAATCGATCACGATCAAACCGCCAAGATCTCGCAGGCGTAGCTGACGCGCGACTTCTTCTGCCGCTTCAAGGTTAGTGTTGAACGCGGTGGTCTCAATATCCGAGCCACGCGTTGCACGCGCCGAGTTGACATCAATCGATACCAAGGCTTCGGTGTGATCGACAACAATCGCGCCGCCCGATGGTAACGGGACGGTACGTGAGTACGCAGTCTCGATCTGATGCTCGATCTGGAAACGCGAGAACAGCGGTACTTCATCGCGGTAGCGCTTGACGCGCGGCACCATGTCCGGCATCACGTGGCTCATGAACTGTTGCGCCTGCTCGTGTATGTCGTCGGTGTCGATCAGGATTTCGCCGATGTCAGGCTGGAAGTAATCACGAATCGCCCGGATCACCAGCGAGGATTCCTGATAAATCAGAAACGCGCCGGGCGCAGACTTGGATGCACCGTCAATGGCGTTCCACAGCTGCATTAAGTAGTTCAAGTCCCACTGCAGCTCGTCGACTGTGCGGCCAATACCGGCAGTGCGGGCAATCACCGACATGCCATGCGGCAGGTCGAGCTTGTCCATGGTTTCGCGCAGTTCTTGGCGGTCTTCGCCTTCTACGCGGCGTGAGACACCGCCGCCACGCGGGTTGTTCGGCATGAGCACCAGGTAGCGACCCGCCAGCGAAACAAACGAGGTGAGTGCTGCACCCTTGTTGCCGCGCTCTTCTTTCTCGACCTGGACAACGATTTCCTGACCCTCGCGCAGCGCCTCGCGGATGCTGGCATTGCGGACATCCACGCCCTCGCGGAAGTAGCTACGCGCCACTTCCTTGAAGGGCAAAAAGCCGTGGCGCTCTTCGCCATAGTTGACAAAGCAGGCTTCCAGCGATGGCTCGATGCGGGTGATGACGCCTTTGTAGATATTGGATTTGCGTTGCTCGCGGCCGGCGGCCTCGATATCGATGTCGATCAGCTTTTGGCCGTCGACAATGGCGACGCGCAGTTCTTCCTGCTGCGTAGCATTGAACAGCATTCGTTTCATTATTAAGTACTCCGCGGCCCCTCAGGGGCCCTCATGTCGCGCCGACAAAAGGGCGCAATGTAATCAAGAGTGCATGCGAGGGACGGAGGCTGGAGGGAGGGGCGCCATAAGTTAAGGCAACGCAAACAACACGTGGCCTCGTAGGGCGCTGATGCTGCAGATACTGCCGAAGCGATCAGTCCGCGCGCAGCCGCCGACGGGCGCGCGTTGTGCGCGCCATGTCATGGCTGGGGTTAGGACTGGAGATCATCATGTCTATTCAGCGACAGCTTTCGATCAATCGGCAAACGTACTGCTTCATCTTCCGACCAGCCTCGCTATCAACAGCGGGCTGGTCAGATTTATCCTTGGGTTCCAGACTCTCGGTTCCAACACCCCATCGCATGGTCTGGTCGCATCGTTGGTGCGACGCCGACCGCAGCAGGGTGTGCATACACGGCTATGTTCGTCTGTTTTGCAATTACCTTGCGAGGTCGACGAACCGACCCCTGTGTAGAATGCTTTAATTCTTCCGACACATACACGGACCTCGTCCGTCGCCTGATTATACATTCCCAATGAAGGACTTAGCGAGATTTTCCGGGGCCGGGACGTCGCCACCGGCGAACGCCCCCGGCGCGGGCGAGCGGGGAGAGGTCCGTCTGATCACCATTGGGCCCGACGAGGCTGGCCAGCGTATTGATAATTTCCTGCTAAGGGTTTGCAAGGGCGTACCCAAGAGTCATGTCTATCAGGTGCTGCGCTCTGGTCAGGTCAGGGTCAATAAAGGCCGAATCACTCAAACCTACCGCCTGATCGAGGGGGACGTGGTGCGGGTGCCGCCCATGCGTCTGCCGGAGCCGTCGCACCATAAGGCGCCCGCCGCCGAGTTTCCGATTTTGTTTGAAGACGAGGCACTGCTGATCATCGATAAACCCGCCGGTGTTGCAGTGCATGGCGGTTCGGGCGTGAGTCATGGCGTGATCGAGCAGCTGCGCGCGGCGCGTCCAATGCTTAAATTTCTGGAGCTGGTGCACCGGCTTGATCGTGAGACCTCCGGCATCCTGATGCTGGCCAAGAAGCGCAGCGCGCTCACGGCCTTGCACGAGCAGATCCGTCTCGGCCAGCTCGACAAGCGCTACCTGACCTTGGTCAAGGGCGAATGGCAGCACCGGCGTCAGCACATCAAACTACCGCTGTTCAAATACACCACGCCAGAGGGAGAGCGTCGTGTACGCGTGCAGGCAGACGGACAGCCATCGCACACAGTCTTCAATTTATTGAGAAAATACGGCGTATATGCCTTGTTGGAAGCGGAGTTGAAGACGGGTCGCACCCATCAGATACGGGTGCATCTGGCGTCGTCGGGCTTTCCGATTGTGGGTGATGATAAGTATGGCGATTTCGCCCTCAACCGCGATTTGCAAAAGCCGGACGGGCGAAGACTCGCGTTTAAGCGTATGTTCCTGCATGCGTATCGACTGCGCATCACGCATCCTACGACGGGTAAGCCAGTAGATATTGAGGCCACGCTACCTAAGCCCTGCGTCGATTTTCTTCAGTCGCTCGAACCGAAGGCGGTGAATGCGACCGAAAGTGCCTAAGCACCTGTCTCGTTAGCGCGGTGGTGAAGCGGTAGTACGAATGGCAGTACAAGACATACGGCAAGATGCTGCCAACGGTGCAAGCGGCCTAACCAGATAAGTGTTGAGACATGCCACGCAAAAAATTTGATTTAATTGTGTTCGACTGGGACGGTACGCTGATGGATAGCACCACAGCAATCATCGCCAGTATGCAAGCTGCCGCCCGCGACCTTGGCGTGACGGTGCCAGACAAGCGCGCGGCATCCTACGTCATCGGGCTGGGCCTTCAAGATGCGCTGCAGGCGGCGGTACCCGATCTTGATCCGCGCCACTACCCGAAAATGGCAGAGCGTTACCGCCATCATTATTTGTCACAAGATCATCAGCTCAGCTTGTTCGCCGGTGCGCGCGAGATGCTGGACGACCTTGTAGAGCAGGGCTACTTCCTTGCGGTGGCCACCGGTAAAAGTCGTGTCGGCCTGAACCGTGCGTTAGCTGCCTCCGGCGTCACCTCATTGTTTGATGCCACGCGCTGCGCAGACGAAACCTTTTCCAAGCCAAACCCTGCCATGCTGCTGGAGCTGACGCGTGAACTCGGGCAGGATATGCGTCGAACCGTGATGATTGGCGATACTACGCACGACATGCAGATGGCGGGCAACGCCGGCGCGGCGGCGATCAGCGTGCACTACGGCGCGCACCCGGCCGCTGAGTTGGCGGCGCACGCGCCTCTGTTCGGCGCAGAGTCCATCAATGCCTTGCATGAATGGCTGAATGAGCATGCTTGAGGGCGAGCTGGCGCAGTTTGCTGCGCTGCCCCTGCATCGTGTGCGCTGTGAAGGCGGTGTCAGGCTCAAGTAGTTATTGACCAGATGAGATTGCTAGTGTGTACTGAGCCATGAGTGATCCGATTTATATTTGCGAATCATCGGCGCTGACTGAGGGTGGTGCCGGGGTACGCTTTCCGGTTACGGCGGATGGTGGCGACCGTACGGGTTTTGTGGTGCGCTACGAGACTTCGGTGCACGGCTACTTGAACCGCTGCGCGCATTTGCCGATGGAGCTCGACTGGAACCCTGGCGAGTTCTTCGAAGAGAGCGGTTTGTATTTAGTATGCGCAACGCACGGCGCGATGTATGAGCCTGATACCGGACGTTGTACCGGTGGCCCGTGCCGTGGCGGTAAGCTGCACAAGTTGCAGGTAATTGAGCAAGACAACAAAGTTTTCTGGGAGCCGGACAACGACGTTGGCCCGGTAATGGCCTGAAGCAAACGACAAGCAAGCGCTATGGAAGAACCAACATCAGCATCGCCGACCCAAGCCGCAAACGCGGAATCGGCTAACGAAGCAACTCAAGCCGCCCAGGCACAGCGGATACCGTATGAGACGCTGGAAAAAATCGCACATGCGTACCTCGACGAGCAGCGCGCGAATCGTCGTTGGCGCAATGTGTACCGCATCGGTATCTTGCTACTGGCACTGATCGCCGCCGGCGCCGCGCTCGATCTCAAGTGGGGCGGTAAGCCACCGAGCACGCGACACACCGCGCTGATTGAGATTACCGGCGAGATTGATTCGGATAGCCCGACTGCCTCGGTGGACACCATTATGCCGGCCCTGCAGGACGCCTTTAACGACGAGGGCTCGGTGGGTCTGGTACTGCGCATGAATAGTCCGGGCGGAAGCCCGGTGCAGTCGGCAATAGTGAACAATGAGATCACCCGCTTGCGCAAGCTGCATCCGAACAAACCGGTGTATGTGGTGGTCGAAGACATGTGCGCCTCCGGGTGCTACTACATTGCGGCTGCTGCGGATCGTATCTATGTCAGTCAGGGCAGTATCGTCGGTTCAATCGGTGTGCTGATGAGCAGCTTCGGCTTCTCCGGTTTAATGAATAAACTGGGCATTGAGCGGCGCCTGATGACTGCGGGTGAGAACAAGGCCATGATGGATCCGTTTCAGCCGCAAAACCCGCGTCACCGTGCTTATACCCAGTCTTTGTTGGAAGAGATTCACCAGCAATTTATCGCGGCAGTACGCTCCGGTCGCGGCAAGCGACTAAAAAACTCGCCAGAGATTTTCTCGGGCTTGTTTTGGACCGGTGAAAGCGCGATACGGCTTGGTTTGGCGGATGGGCTTGGTACAGTCGATGGCGTCGCGCGCGATGTATTGAAAGCAGAAGATGTTATCGATTACACCGTGCGCGAGGGCTTGTCTGATCGGGTGCTGAAAAAGTTTGGCGCTGCCGTTGGCGAGGGGTTTGCCAAGACAATGGCAACGGAGTGGGTCAAGCCCAGGTAACTTGATTGAAACCGTTTCGGTAAACGGCTCGTTATGACTGGATCCCGGCCTGCGCCGGGATGACGATTTAAAAGCCCACCTAACTGGCGTACTGTTTTTGGGAGTTATCTTTTAAAACGAGTCATCCCGGCGAAGGCCGGGATCCAGCGTGTTCCTACTTCTACTTTTGATGTTTTCAAGCCAAAAGTAGAAATACGGTCGGTCTTTTTCTGAATGCTGGCATTTTCCCCGCTGCGATTTCTTTTTGCCATTGCTGCGCGCTACACGTGCGTACTAATTCGGTATGGAGCGTGAGATCGGTCGCCACACAAATGAGCGTGGTCGGTGCGCACGTACTCGCTAGTGCTTGCAGCATTGCCTCGTTGCGATAAGGTGTTTCGATCACCATCTGAGTTTGTTTTTCTTGTCGCGAGCGTTGTTCAAGTTGCCGTATGCGTGCAGCGCGTGCATCGGCATCCGTTGGCAAGTAACCATGAAACGCAAAACTTTGTCCATTCAGGCCGCTCGCCATCAGCGCCAGTAGCAAAGAAGAAGGCCCCACCAGCGGTTTGACCGTGATGCCCTCACGATGCGCGAGCCCCACGATATCTGCACCAGGGTCGGCCACGGCGGGTACGCCCGCTTCAGATAGCAGCCCGACATCATGGCCCTGTCGTAGCGGTGTCAGTAAGCCCGGCAACTGCTCGGCGGGGGTGTTTACATTTAACTCACTGATGTGTGTTTCTTGGAGTGGCTGTTGCAGCGGGTGCGTGGCGTTAACCTGTTTCAAAAATGCGCGCGCGCTTTTTGCGTTCTCTGCAATGAAGTACTGCAGCGAGGCGGTGCGTGCACGCACCGGGTCGGGAATTACTGTATCCAGTGCGCCTTCGCCAAGTGCATTGGGAATCAGATAGAGCGTACCGGCCATGACATTAACGCCCAAAGAAAGTAACCCCAGCGTTACGCAGCATACTTACCAGCGCAATTAGCGGTAAGCCCGTCAGCGCAGTTGGATCATCACTGCGAATCGACGACAGAAGTGTAATACCCAACGCTTCATTTTTTGCGCTGCCAGCACAATCATACGGTTGCTCGATATGCAGATACGCATCCAGCTCTGCATCCGACAAATACCGGAAACAAACGTCGGTTTGAATACTCTGTCGTTGTATACGCTGTTTGGCCTCTGGCCGCGTATCAAGCAGACAAAGTGCGGTATGAAATACCACTTCGCGTCCGCGCATGCTTTGTAACTGCGCCAGCGCGTTGGCATGCGTGCCCGGTTTACCAATGGGTTGACCATCCAGCATGGCCACTTGATCCGAGCCAATGATCAAGGCATCTTCAGCCAGGCGGGCCACTGCTTCCGCTTTGGCTTGCGACAGACGCAGCGCCGTATCGATGGCAGTTTCGCCCGGTAGCGCTCGCTCATCGATGTCCGGTGAAATGGTTTCGAAACTCAGTTGCAGACGCGTCAGTAGCGCTTTGCGGTAGGCTGAGCTAGAGGCAAGGATCAGGCGCGGTGAAATTGACATCGGTGATGCGATTGGGCTGACAAGATGACTGTGAAGGCGGGGATGGCCTTGTTACTATACCGGCCTTTATGCAGTGAGCCCAAGCCATGAGCCAAACAATCGTCGATGGATTTGCCTTTTGTCGTCATGGCGAGCAGCGCGAGGGGTCGACCGCTGTCGCTGCGTTGCCCAGGTTGGCGGCTGAGGCGTCTAGCCAGCAGGGCGAGGTTCGCTGGTCGTTTCAGGGTGGTCGCCATCCCAAGGGCTACCCGCAGTTGAGCATGGTGGTGACGGGCGAGGTGAGCCTGGTTTGCCAGCGCTGTTTGTTGCCCATGCTGCACTCCATCGATACACAGACGAAGCTGGTGCTGGCTCATGACGAGCCGGAAGCCGACGCTACCGAGCAAGCGCTTGACGATGACACGATCGATGTCATCGTCTCCGGCACCGCGCTTGATCTGCTCCAGCTGGTTGAGGACGAGGCTCTGCTCTCGGTGCCCCTGTCGCCGCGGCATCCGGTTTGCCCTGATGGCGGGCCTGCGGCTGCGCCAGACAAACCCGACTCGCCATTCGCCGTGTTGCAAAAATTAAAAAAATAACTCTGCCAAGTTAATTATTCGAAAACACTTGCGTTCAACGCGCCCCGCTATGAAAGGGTGCGAGCAAGCTGGCAATGAGGTGGTTTTGTCCTGGCCGCGGCGGTGCAGAGTGGCTGGTTATCTCATTCCTTTGTGTTAAACTTTCGGATTAGCTGTTTTGAAGGGAAGCCGAGCGGTTTGCGCTTCTCGTTCAATCAGTGCTTCTTTAGGAGTACGTTATGGCAGTTCAGCAAAACAAAAAGACGCCGTCGAAGCGGGGTATGCACCGCTCGCACCAGTTTTTGACCCCACCGGCCACGGCAATCGAGCCGACCACGGGCGAGGTGCATCTGCGTCATCACATCAGCCCGAACGGTTTTTACCGTGGCCGCAAGGTCATGAAAACCAAGAACGACGAGTAAGTCGTCACCGGCGATCCCCGTTTCACGTAAAGCATTTTCATTAGTCGGCGTCAGGGGTCTTTGACCGCTAGCGCCGTTTTTGTATGCGCGACCATTGCCATCAGGTCACACCTGCCCGTCAGCGGATTGCTCTGCAGTCCCGTGCTGCGGCAACTCAGCCATGACTGTTCGCATCTCGATTGATTGCATGGGCGGCGACCACGGTCCGCCGGTTACCGTGCCCGCATCGGTCGCTTTCGTCAACCAGCAGCACGATGCTCAGTTACTGCTAGTCGGCCGCGAAGAGGTCATCCGCGCCGAACTGCGCAAGCTCGGCGCCGAGCACCATCCGCAACTCAGCATCGTTAACGCCACTGAGGTGGTGGAGATGGACGACACGCTCGAAATTGCGCTGCGCCGCAAGCGTGACTCGTCGATGCGGGTGGCGATCGATCAGGTCAAAGAAGGCACAGCACAAGCCTGTGTATCGGCCGGTAATACCGGTGCCTTGATGGCTGTGTCGCGCTACCTCTTGAAAACCATTGCCGGCGTTGATCGGCCGGCGATATGTACCATTCTGCCCAATCAAAAAGATGGTCCGACGTACGTACTTGATCTTGGTGCGAACGTCGACTGCGAGCCATTCCACTTGCAACAATTTGCCCTGATGGGTTCAGCCTTGGTAGCGGCGGTTGAGGGGCATGCGCGGCCCACCGTCGGCTTGCTGAATGTTGGCGAGGAGGACATCAAAGGCAACGAGCTGGTAAAGCAAACGGCCGAGCTGTTGCGCGCCGATCATGACAAGGGCTTAATTAATTTTTACGGCAATGTCGAGGGCAACGATATTTTTGAAGGCACCACCGATATCGTGGTTTGCGATGGCTTTGTCGGCAATGTCACATTGAAAGCAGCCGAGGGATTGGGCCGCTTGGTCAAGGGCGTTCTGGTAAGCGAGCTAAGGCAAGGTTGGTTGAACACCTTGGGCGCGCTGCTGGCGCAGGGGGCGCTGCGTCGAATTTCTCAGCGCCTGAACCCCTCCCGTTACAATGGCGCAAGCCTGCTCGGCTTACGCGGTCTGGTGTTCAAGAGCCATGGGGGCGAAAGCGCCTACGGTTTCGAGTGGGCGATACGGCGCGCTTTCGAGGCCGCGCGTCATGATGTGCTGTCACGTATCGAAGCAGCCATTGGTGATCTGATGCCGCAAGCGGCTGGCGCAGAAAGCCACTCACCCTGAAACCCATGGGCACATATTCTCGAATTGTTGGTACCGGCAGCTGTTTACCTCCGCGTCGCGTGACCAATCAAGACCTGGCGGCGATGCTGGCGGACCGTGGTCTTGAAACCTCCGATGAATGGATAGTCTCGCGCAGCGGCATCTCGGCGCGTCACTTCGCCGACGATGGCGTGTTGTCGAGTGATCTTGCTGTCACTGCAGCTCAGCACGCCCTGCAAATGGCGCAGCTCGTCCCTGACGATATTGATCTGATTATTCTCGCCACCTCGACACCTGATTATCTTGGTGGTTTTCCGAGCACGGCATGTGTGGTGCAGCGCAAGCTGGGCATCACGAATCATTGCGCTGCGCTTGATGTGCAAGCCGTCTGCAGCGGCTTTGTGTACGCCGTATCCGTTGCTGACAGCTTCATTCGATCTGGCATGCACAAGCGTGTGCTGGTCATCGGCGCGGAAGTGTTCTCGCGCATTCTTGATTTCAACGACCGAACCACCTGCGTGTTGTTCGGTGATGGCGCGGGCGCAGTAGTGATGACGGCATCTGAGCAGCCCGGCATCTTGGCCACCAAGCTGCACGCCGATGGCCGTCACACCGATATTCTTTGCGTTCCAGGCCACATGAGCGGGGGCGCAGTCAGCGGTAGCGCTTTCCTGACCATGGACGGGCAGGCCGTGTTCAAACTTGCAGTGTCTGTCTTGGAACAGGTCGCTCACGAAGCACTGAACGCTGCCAGCCTGCAGGCCGCCGACGTCGACTGGCTTATTCCGCATCAGGCAAATATTCGCATCATGCAGGGCACTGCAAAAAAGCTCGGCTTACCTTTGGAAAAAATGATTGTCACGGTCGATCAGCATGGCAATACATCTGCTGCATCGATCCCGCTAGCGCTGGATGTCGCTACGCGTGATGGACGCATCACACCCGGTCAGCTGGTATTGATGGAAGGCGTGGGCGGTGGTTTCACCTGGGGTGCTGCTCTGGCGAGAATGTAAGCCATACAGAAAATGCACCACTGCATGAGCGCGATCGCGGTGTAATCCAATCACTTGGTCAAGTAAACAAGCGAAAAATCTGACAAATCGATATGAACGCAACAGCATTTGTTTTTCCCGGGCAGGGCTCGCAAGCGATCGGTATGCTGAATGGCTTTGCTGATAACCCGGTAGTGCGCGACACGATCAGCGAAGCGTCGGAGGTATTGCAGCTTGATTTGGCGAAGCTGATTGCCGAAGGGCCGAAAGAATCACTAGACCTCACCACCAATACACAGCCGGTGATGTTGGCGTCTGCAGTAGCGTTTTATCGCGCTTGGGTCGCGGCGGGTGGCGCGCTGCCAGCGTTAGTCGCCGGACACAGCTTGGGAGAGTACTCGGCATTAGTAGCCGCTGGCGTGATTGAATTTCGTGATGCAGTACCGTTGGTGCGTTTTCGTGCGCAGGCGATGCAAGAGGCGGTACCAGTCGGGCAGGGCGGTATGGCTGCGATTCTCGGACTTTCAGATGATGATGTGCGGGCAGCATGTGCCGAGGCTGCCCAAGGCGAGGTGGTTGAGCCGGTGAACTTCAATGCGCCGGCACAGGTAGTAATCGCTGGTCACAAGGCAGCGGTCGAACGTGCCTGCGAGGTAGCGAAATCCAAGGGTGCCAAGCGCGCGTTACCGCTGCCTGTATCTGCACCTTTCCACTCGTCGCTGCTGAAGCCTGCATCCGATCGTTTGCGCGAGTATTTGGCTGGTGTTGAATTTTCAGTGCCGCGTATTCAACTGATCAACAATGTCGATGTGGCGATTGAGAGCGATTCAGCGGCGATCAAAGACGCATTGGTGCGTCAGGCTGCTGCACCGGTACGCTGGGTGGAGTCGGTGCAGAAAATGTCAGCTCTGGGTATTACACGCGTGATCGAATGTGGGCCGGGTAAAGTGCTCAGTGGATTAGTCAAGCGTATTGATACGCAGCTTAGCGCTGATGCGATCAATGATCAGGCATCACTCGAAGCGATTCTGGAGGCAAGTCAATGAGCGCTGTGCTCGATAAACAAATCGCGCTGGTCACGGGTGCGTCGCGCGGCATCGGTAAGGCAATTGCGATTGATCTGGCGCGTCACGGGGCCACTGTGGTTGGCACTGCGACCACCGAGTCAGGTGCAGCCTCGATCAGTGATTATCTCAAAGCCTTGCGTGCGGACGCCGGTCGTGGCGTCGCGCTTGACGTCAACGACGCTGAGGCTTCACTTGCGCTGATTGATCACATTGGTAAAGAGATGGGCGGTGTATCGATCTTGGTGAACAATGCCGGTATCACCCAAGATCAACTGGCGATGCGCATGAAAGATGACGAGTGGGATGCCGTTATCGCCACCAACTTGACCGCCGTGGCTCGACTGTCGCGCGCCGTTCTGCGCGGCATGATGAAAGCCAAGTACGGCCGAATCATCAATATCACTTCGGTGGTTGGCTCTGCCGGTAACCCCGGTCAAATGAATTACGCTGCAGCGAAGGCCGGTGTTGCCGGTATGAGCCGTGCGCTGGCGCGCGAGATTGGCAGCCGCAACATCACCGTCAACTGCATCGCGCCGGGCTTTATCGATACCGATATGACCAAAGCGCTAACCGAGCAGCAAGTGGCCGCGCTGTTGCAGCAAATCCCAGCCGGGCGCTTTGGTACGCCGGAAGATATTGCAGCAAGTGTGTCATTTCTCGCATCACCGCAAGCCGGCTACATCACCGGCACCACATTGCATGTAAACGGTGGCATGTACATGAGCGGGGGCTAATGCGTTGCCTTTTTGAGAGTGTCAATCGGCAGGCGGATGTTGGCAAAATCAGAAGTCAAAACTTAAGTTCTGCACCTCAAACCTGATAGAATTCTTTCACTAAACCTAGAACCACCCACTGGAGGATGAAGATGTCTGACATCGAATCGCGTGTTAAAAAAATCGTTGCTGAGCAACTCGGTGTTGCCGAAGCCGATATCAAAAATGAGTCATCGTTCGTTGACGATCTTGGTGCTGATTCGCTTGACACTGTTGAGCTGGTGATGGCGCTTGAAGATGAGTTCGAGATGGAAATCCCTGACGAGCAAGCTGAAAAGATCACCACTGTGCAGCAAGCCATCGATTACGCAAAGGCGCACGTCAAGGCCTAAGCATCCCCGCCCCGCACTGCCAAATTTGTTCTCCAGGAGTACTGTTTGACTCGCCCCCCTCGACGCCGCGTCGTTGTTACGGGACTGGGATGCGTATCCCCCGTTGGCAACTCGATTTCTTCCGCATGGCAAGCCCTACTGTCCGGCCAATCCGGTATAGCGACTGTCACTAAATTTGACGCCAGCGCTTTCGCGACCACCTTTGCCGGTGAAGTCAAAGACTTCCAGGTAGAGGAGTACATTCCCGCCAAAGAAGCGCGTCACATGGATACCTTCATTCACTTCGGCATGGCAGCCGGTATACAAGCCATGCAAGACAGCGGCTTGGTGGTAACCGACGCGAATGCAGAACGTATCGGGGTGATGGTCGGCTCAGGTATTGGTGGCTTGCCGATGATTGAAGAAACGCACGGCGAATATCAAAAGCGCGGGCCGCGTCGTATCAGCCCGTTCTTCGTACCTGCATCCATCATCAACATGATTTCGGGTCACCTCTCGATCAAATATGGCTTGAAGGGGCCTAACCTGGCGATCGTCACCGCCTGCACCACCGGGTTACATTGCATCGGTGAGGCGGGCCGCCTGATCGAGTACGGCGATGCAGACATCATGATTGCCGGCGGTGCCGAGTCAACCGTCTCGCCGCTTGGTATTGGTGGCTTCGCTGCTGCGCGTGCTTTGTCGTCACGTAATGATGATCCGGCCACTGCCTCGCGCCCGTGGGATAAAGACCGCGATGGTTTTGTGCTCGGTGAAGGTGCGGGTGTGATGGTGCTGGAAGAGTACGAACACGCCAAAGCCCGCGGGGCAAAGATATATGCCGAGTTGCTCGGGTTTGGTATGAGTGCCGACGCACATCACATGACTGCACCGCTGGAAGATGGTGATGGCGCACGTCGTTGCATGCTGGCTGCAATGCGCAACGCGGGTATCAATCCCGATCAAGTCGATTACGTTAACGCACACGGCACATCAACGCCGCTCGGTGATGTCGCTGAAACCGTCGCGATCAAGCGTGCCTTGGGCGATCACGCGCACAAGGTTGTGGTCAATTCCACCAAATCCATGACGGGGCATTTGCTCGGCGGTGCGGGTGGTCTGGAATCGGTATTCACCGTGCTGGCTGTGCATCATCAAAAATCGCCACCGACCATCAACATCTTTAACCAAGACCCTGACTGCGATCTGGATTATTGCGCCAACACTGCGCGCGATATGCCCATCAATATCGCTGTCAAGAATTCATTCGGGTTCGGTGGTACCAACGGCACCTTGATCTTCGCCAAGGCCTGATCCAGAGCGGTAGCAGTACAACGCTTTACTCGCTGCACGCTCCGGACTAATCGCTTTCAACTTTCGCCGCCGCTGCTCATGTCGATCGCCCTGTCGGCGCGCGTACGACCATCGCGACTGTGGCTTGTGCTGCAGACAGCAATGGGTGCAGTACTACTCGCGGTATCGTGGTGGCTGTTACGGGCCGCAGTGGCCGGCGGCTTGCCGGATGCCTTGTGTTACCCGCTTGCGATTATTTGCGCCACCGCGTCATTCGTGCTTGTAACACGGGCACTTCGACCGAAAACAGGCCTGCGGATTGATGTAACCAGACTCGGCCAGATCCGGTTGGTAGAGACTTACCCAAACGCTGAAGCCGGATTCCCGAGACTATCCGATGCTGAAGGCGAGGTGGTTCAACTAGGCCAAGGGTCGACGCTCTGGTCGTCGTTGATGGTATTGCGTTTGCAACCGGTGAGCGGTAGCACGATCACATTGATCCTGCTCCCAGACAGTATGCGTGCTGATGCATTTCATGCCTTATCTGTTGCCTGTCGCTGGATCGCTGCAAGACAAAATCATCGCGATGTGCCCAGCACCGACCTGCCGCATTGGCTAACTTGAACTTGTCTCACGCAATTGAAGCGACCAAGAGCGAAGCGCCGACAAAAATAACGATACACGGGCAGCCTGGCTCGATTCGTACCGCTTGCATGACTTGTTCAATGCACATCGGTCGTTGCAAGGCAACTGCTTACCACCCCTAAAACGCTCAGTCTGGCCGGTAATGGTCAGGCCGGGTAGCTACATAACTTCGCCCGCATGTCGCACTCATTCGAGGGCATGGGGATTGATCACAGAACGCGATATAGATCAGCTACTCGTTGATCGCGTGCAGCAGGGCGACAAGAAAGCTTTCGAGCTTTTGGTCAGCAAATACCAACGCAAGCTGATGCGGCTGGTGTCACGTCTTGTGCGTGATCAAGCCGAGGCAGAAGACGTGGTGCAAGAGGCTTTCATCAAGGCCTACCGAGCACTGCCGCAATTTAGAGGTGATTCGGCGTTCTACACCTGGCTGTACCGCATTGGTATCAACACTGCTAAAAACTATTTGGTCACGCAGGGGCGGCGTGCGCCCACATCCACCGAGGCCGATGCTGAGGAAGCGGAAACTTTTGATGACGGAGAGCATCTGAGGGATATCAACACTCCTGAATCCATGCTTGCGACCAAACAAATTGCCGAGACCGTAAACGTAGCGATGGATGCCTTGCCAGAGGAGCTGCGCATCGCGATCACGCTGCGGGAACTGGAGGGCATGAGCTACGACGAGATAGCAGAGACGATGGGCTGCCCGATCGGTACCGTAAGGAGTCGGATATTTCGCGCGCGCGAGGCAATTGCAGAGCGATTGAGGCCGCTACTGGGTACTGCGACAGATAAGCGTTGGTGAGCGTCGGCCCCGGTGCCGTCCATGAATTCGAATAACAAGTGTTTGAAGGGCTGGGGGCATGGCAAGTGGCGCGGAGGGCGGCAGTAGTCGCGCGGAACAGATATCTGCACTGATTGACGGCGAGTTGACAATCGCGCAAGCCAAGCTGCTGCTACCAGAGCTCGTATCCGGTGAAGCACGCCAGCGCTGGGATGTTTACCATCTGATCGGCGACGCGCTCAGAGATCATCACCGACCAAGTCAGTTGGCGGTTGACCTTGTCGCGGTGGTTGCGCACCGACTCGCGCTCGAACAGTAAAGACCAGCGCTGCTGGATTGATTTGCCAGTGACTGTCTGCAAGCGTGAAGATAGTGGCGGGTAGTACGGTTATCTTCAGCATGCTTGAGGTTGGCTCGCCTTATCATTTCAGCAAATTTTGTTGCTCATTTCATGAGCGCTTTGCTGCTGCCAAGCGGCGTTAACGCTTTTGCCTTAACATCCTCGGCTTACCCCTGATGGCGCTATGGAAACAGCGTAGTCAGGGCATTGAATTTGCCCAAATATCCACCAAATCAGGCTCATGAACATCTCGCTACGGACACGTCAATTTTTTTCGGCCGCCACCTTGCTTGCAGTGGTGACGGCGTTTGCACCGCTCGGCCTTGGCCTCGGCGTTAGCGCACCTGCCCAAGCGGCAGTGCTACCCGACTTTACCGACCTGGTCGATAAAGTGGGCCCTGCAGTGGTCAATATTCGCACCACTGAGCGCTCCAAGCAAATGCAGCAGGGCGGTAATTCTGAAGACGAAGAGATGCAGGAATTTTTCCGGCGTTTCTTCGGCCAGCCTGCGCCGCGTCAGCAGCAACCCTCGCCGCGTAACCGTCGTCAGGCACCTCAGCAAGAAGAGCAGCAAGTACCGCGTGGGGTTGGCTCCGGCTTCATCATTTCCTCTGATGGCTTTGTGCTCACCAACGCACATGTGGTGGAGGGGGCGGATGAAGTATTCGTCACGCTCACCGACAAACGCGAATTCAAGGCCAAGATCATCGGTTCTGACCGTCGCACCGATGTTGCATTAGTCAAGATTGACGGTGCCAATCTGCCGCGCCTCACGATTGGCGATTCCAGCAAGCTACGCGTTGGCGAGTGGGTGATTGCCATCGGCTCGCCGTTCGGTTTGGAGAACACAGTGACCGCCGGTATTGTCTCTGCGATTTCCCGTGACACCGGCGATTACCTGCCCCTGATCCAGACCGATGTGGCGGTCAATCCCGGCAACTCTGGTGGCCCCTTGATCAACATGCGCGGCGAAGTCATCGGCATCAACTCCCAGATTTACAGCCGCTCGGGTGGCTACATGGGCATCTCATTCGCCGTACCTATCGGTGAGGCGATGCGCGTCGCCGATCAGCTCAAGACCACCGGCCGTGTCGTTCGTGGCCGCATCGGGGTGCAGATTGGCGAGGTATCGAAAGATGTCGCCGAATCCCTGGGTATGCAGCGTGCGCAGGGCGCGCTGGTGGCCCGCGTCGAACCCGGTAGCCCGGCAGAAAAGGCCGGCGTTGAGGCAGGCGACATCATCATCGCGTTCAATGGCAGCACGATTGAAAAATCAGGTGATCTGCCACGTATGGTGGGCAGCACCAAGCCCGGTTCAAAAGCCAACCTGACCGTGCTGCGCAAAGGTAATAAGCGCGACCTGCCTGTAGTCATCGCCGAGATGGAAGCTGACCAGACCGCCAAGAAAAAGACCGAAGAAAAGCGCAAGCCTGAGCAGACCGCGAATGCGCTGGGTTTGATCGTGAGCGATCTGACCGATGCGCAGAAACAGGAGCTACGTCTTGATGGTGGTGCGGTAGTTGACACTGCCGAGGGCCCGGCAGCGCGCGTTGGATTACAGCAAGGCGATGTGATCGTCCGGCTGAACAACACCGATATCCGTGACGCCAAGCAGTTCAACGCACTGGTGGCTAAACTCGATCCGAAGAAAAATGCCTTGCTGCTGGTACGGCGTGGTGATTCTTCGCAGTTCGTGCCGGTGAAGCCGGCGGCACAGTAAGTTTCGGTAATGCCGGACAGGGGGCTGCGCTGGCAGCCCCTTTTTTGTGTCGCCACCTGTATATCGCCATCTGTATATCGCCACCCAAACGTGCGCCCTGATTAATGGCTTACTTCATCCTCTACTCGCGAACCTGGTGCCACCTGTGCGACGACATGCTGCAGGCACTGAAGGGCATGGTGGGCGAGCGCTACCGTATCGATGTGGTGGATGTCGACGCCGATCCGGCGCTGGTTGAGCTGTACGACGAACTGGTGCCGGTCCTGCAGGCTTGTCTGCCCGGACAGGCGCCGCAAACCCTCTGCCACTACCATCTGGATGCGGCCGCGGTGCAGCAGTTTCTGGATTTGTGCGCCACCCAAGGCGTTGGGCGAAAAGGCGACTGAATCCGGTAAAATGACGGTCTCGTGAGGTTGTTGCCAAGGCGCTCGCCCGAGCGCCTTTTTCGTATCCGATTGATTCATGAACCACATCCGCAATTTCTCCATCATCGCCCATATTGATCACGGCAAATCGACTCTTGCCGACCGGATCATCCAAATCTGCGGCGGGCTCTCTGATCGCGAGATGGAGGCGCAGGTGCTCGACTCGATGGATCTTGAGCGCGAGCGCGGCATTACTATCAAGGCCCAGACCGCCGCACTGACCTACAAAGCGCGCGATGGCAAGGTCTATAACCTGAACCTGATCGATACGCCGGGGCACGTCGACTTCAGCTATGAAGTCAGTCGATCACTCTCGGCCTGCGAGGGTGCGCTGCTGGTGGTCGATGCGTCACAAGGTGTTGAGGCGCAAACCGTTGCCAACTGCTACACCGCGCTCGATCTCGGCGTTGAGGTGGTGCCAGTCCTGAACAAAATCGATCTGCCATCGGCCGACCCTGATAATGCAATCGCCGAGATCGAGGACGTGATCGGTATCGAAGCGAGCGATGCGGTGCACTGCTCGGCTAAAACCGGTTTGGGTGTTGAGGACGTACTCGAGTCGCTGATTGCGAAGGTGCCGCCGCCACAGGGTGACCCTGATGCGCCACTGCAGGCGCTGATTGTCGACTCCTGGTTCGATAATTACGTTGGCGTTGTGATGCTGGTGCGCGTAAAAAATGGCACCCTGCGTCCGAAAGAAAAAATTCTGCTGATGGCGACCGGCGCGCAGCACTTGGTCGAAAGTGTGGGCGTGTTCACACCGAAGTCGGTCTCTCGCGATTCACTATCGGCGGGGCAGGTGGGTTTTATCATCGCTGGCATCAAGGAACTGAAAGCCGCCAAAGTCGGCGATACCATCACGCTTGCTGCCAAGCCAGCGCCATCGCCACTGCCCGGTTTCAAGGAAGTACAGCCGCAGGTATTTGCAGGTCTGTTTCCGGTCGAGGCCAATCAGTACGACTCGCTGCGTGACTCGCTCGAAAAACTCAAGCTGAATGATGCTGCATTGATGTACGAGCCCGAGGTATCACAGGCGTTAGGCTTTGGCTTCCGTTGCGGCTTCCTGGGCTTGTTGCACATGGAAATTGTGCAGGAGCGTCTCGAGCGCGAGTTCGACATGGACCTGATCACCACCGCCCCAACGGTGATCTATGAAGTGAAGATGCGCGATGGCACGACCATCATGGTTGATAACCCATCGAAAATGCCCGAGCCGTCCAAGATCGATGAGATACGCGAGCCGATTGTCACGGTGAACTTGTATATGCCGCAGGAGTATGTGGGCGCGGTCATCACGCTCTGTACGCAGAAGCGTGGCATACAGATGAACATGACTTACCACGGCAAGCAGGTACAGCTGACCTATGAAATTCCGATGGCTGAGGTGGTACTCGATTTCTTTGATCGTCTGAAATCGATTTCGCGCGGCTACGCGTCCATGGATTATGAATTCAAAGAATACCGCTCATCGGATGTCGTAAAAGTCGATATGCTGATCAACAGCGAAAAGGTTGATGCGCTTGCGATTATCGTGCACCGCTCGAACGCACCTTTCCGCGGTCGTGCAGTTGCAGCGAAAATGCGCGAGTTGATCCCGCGTCAGATGTTCGATGTCGCGATTCAAGCCGCAATTGGTTCCAACATTATTTCGCGTGAAAATGTCAAAGCCCTGCGCAAGAACGTTCTGGCGAAGTGCTACGGTGGCGACATCAGCCGTAAGCGCAAACTTCTCGAGAAGCAAAAAGCCGGTAAAAAGCGCATGAAACAAGTGGGCTCGGTCGAGATCCCGCAGGAGGCTTTCCTCGCCATCCTACAAGTGGAAGAAAAGTAAATGACGATGCAATCAATTCTGGGGAATTTTGCGCTGATCCTGCTGCTACTGACGATCGGTACCGGCTTGGTATGGCTATATGACCGATTGCATCATGCCCCCAAGCGTCGGCAACTCGCAGAAGAGGCGCTGGCGGAGTTTGATGCGCGGCAGGCCAAGCTGACCGAAAGTGGTATCAAACCTGACCCGAGTGCGCGTGCCGATTTGGTCGAGCGGCTACAGCAACAACCGACATGGATCGCCTACACCGGTAGCTTCTTTCCAGTGATTGCAGCAGTATTCTTGTTTCGCTCATTCATGTTCGAGCCGTTCAAGATTCCGTCGAGCTCCATGCTGCCGACGCTGCAAATCGGTGACCTCATTCTGGTGAACAAATTCACGTATGGCATACGTTTGCCGGTAGTGAATCAGAAAGTTATTCCCATCAATGACCCTCAGCGCGGTGACGTAATGGTATTCAAGTTCCCGCGTGACACCTCGCTTGATTACATTAAGCGCGTGGTCGGCGTGCCGGGAGACACCGTGCTGTACAAGAACAAGCGCTTATCGGTCAACGGCAAAGAAGTTGCCTATGAAAAGCTGCCCGATTACCTGGATGAAGATCGGCTACAGTATTTCGAGCATTTCCGTGAAGACCTGACCGGCGTGAATCACGCCATCCTCAACGACGCCAAGTTACCGCCGTACGTACCCAGCCCGGATAACTTCCCGCAGCATGAGCTGTGCCGTTACGACTTGGAAGGCTTCGAATGTACCGTGCCGGCTGGACATTACTTCATGATGGGTGATAATCGCGATAACAGTTTGGATTCACGCTACTGGGGCTTCGTGCCGGAGCAAAATATTGTCGGAAAGGCATTTTTTGTCTGGATGAATCTGAGTAATGTCAAGCGTATCGGCGGGTTTCAGTGAGTTTTGGCATCAGGGATGAACCTGTCCCTGCAGCTGACAGACACGGCCAACGCGGCTTCTCGCTGCTGGGCTTGATCAGCACGCTGCTGGTACTGGCTTTAGCGGGTGTGCTGCTGATCAGGGCAGGCCCCGGCGTCTTGGAGTACTGGGCTATCAAGAAGGCCGTGGCTGCTGCGGCAGCGGTCTCCGATACACCGGCCGAGCTGCGTGAGCGTTTTGACAAGATGGCATCTGTGGGGTTTTCAGATACCCTGCAGGGCAAGGATCTTCAGATCAGCGGTCGGGGCGAGAGCATGCGAGTGCGTTTCAGGTATGACAAGCGCATCCCCCTGTTTGGCCCGTTCAGTCTGCTGATTGCTTATCGGGGTAGTAACCCCGACGATGGACAGGACGAGGCTGCGAACTAGCAGCAACACCCAATGGATATCGCGCTACTGCAACAACGGCTTGGCCACACCTTCAAGAGCGCTGCGCTACTGCAGCAGGCATTGACGCATCGTAGCCACAGCAGCCTGCACAATGAGCGGCTCGAGTTTCTGGGTGACTCGGTGCTCAACTGCGCAATGGCCTCTTTACTCTTTGAGCGGTTCGGGAAGCTTGACGAGGGTGATCTGTCCCGCTTGCGATCCAACCTGGTCAAGCAGCAGGCCTTGGTCGATATCGCTCAGCGGCTGTCTCTCAGTCGCCACCTGTTGTTGGGCGAAGGAGAACTTCGCAGCGGCGGAATGCGGCGTCCTTCGATTTTGGGCGATACGGTTGAAGCGCTTATCGGCGCAATCTTCATCGATGCGGGTTTTGATCGGGCCCTGGCGG
>VERA01000102.1 GCA_018882935.1 Burkholderiaceae bacterium
CGCAGCTCCATACCCTGCCGTTGTAGTGCTGGCTTGAGCGTGGCCATGGGCCAGGGTGCTGCATTCGACCGCACATTAATCGATAGCTGCGCATCAAACTCCAGCAGCAGGTGATGTACCTCGCGCGCTTGGGCGACAACTTTGCCCATCTCGGGCAGATCGGGGCTGGCACCTAAATCGTCGGCCATTTGATCAAGCCGTGATGCCAGCTCGGAGAACTCCAGCTCGGTTAGCGCCCCACTTCGCGTGGCCAGTTGCACACCAACCTGCAGCTGTGTATACACCCCACCTACGGCCACAGCCTCCCAGTGATGCTGGTCGCTCAGTCCGGCCACTTTGACCGGTTTACTGCCCACCAGATGTAGATGCTGGAATGCCTGCACCACGCGCTCACCGCGTAAGGGCGATTCGAGCAACACCGGAATAATGCAATCAATGGCCGGGTCCAGCGGCGAGCGCCGCGCCGGAGAAGCCGATGAGGTGGCTGATGATGGAGCCGATGTCGGGGCGGATGACGACACGGCTGGATGCCGAGCAGTAGCAGCGTCGCTGGCGGGCGGTGAAGTAGCGGTCGGCTGATTGGCGTAACCGGCGTCGGCATCCGTCATCGCTGGGGCATGCCCCAGCACCACATCCGGCCCCTCGAATGGCGACAGCACGGGTTCATGTCGATGCGCTGATGCCTGCCCATCAGCCATCAAGACATCATCCTGCGCGGTCGAGAAGGCTTGCTCGACCGATTTTTTGGCACGCCATTCCTGCCACTTGTTGTAGCCGATGACGCCGGCGACGACCGCGATCCCCAACCCGATCAGGCTTTCTTGCAGCTGAACCATGCGCGCTCTCTGTCGAGACTATTCAATAAAGAAACATTTTAACGGAGAGTTGGCACTGCAGTTCCCTGAAATGCCTACGCTGCCTCCCGCCTTGGCGAATAAGCGATTGATCGGTATCAGCCGCAACGCAAATATTGCCAAACCAGAAAGTTGACAATAGTCAATAGCGCCTGGAATTTTGTCATTACGATAACTATCCGTTAGCCAAACCTCGGAGAATGACAGATGGAAAACGCAAGCGGACTCAAGCTAACTCCCTGGAGCACTCTATCGGCACGGTCGTGGATCCGGCGTGTCCGTCGCTGGTACTACCAGCGCGCCGAAGAGCACTACCTGATCTGCGCAGCGGTCGAACATGCGCGCGCGTGCGAGGCCGAAGAGAACGAGGCTTATTACCAGAAGCGCGCGGCGATGGCGCGCGCCGCGCTGCGCTTCGACTGATCAAGCCGCCTGCTGCTGAGATGCGAAGTTAGACGCCGCCGCCATATCCACCGCAACAATGCGCGAGACACCTTGCTCCTGCATGGTGACGCCGATCAGTTGCTGCGCCATTTCCATTGAGATCTTGTTATGCGAAATGAACAGGAACTGGGTATTGGCCGACATCTTCTTGACCATATTGCAGAAACGCTCGGTGTTGGCGTCGTCCAGCGGCGCATCAACCTCATCCAGCAAGCAGAATGGCGCAGGGTTGAGCTGGAAGATAGAGAACACCAGCGCGGTTGCGGTCAGTGCTTTTTCACCGCCGGATAACAGATGAATCGTCGCGTTCTTCTTGCCCGGCGGTTGCGCCATCACCTGAACACCGGAATCGAGAATCTCTTCCCCGGTCATCACCAGCTTGGCGGTACCGCCACCAAACAGTATCGGGAATAGCTCTCCGAACTGCTGATTAACCTTATCGAAGGTATCTTTCAGCAGCTCGCGCGTTTCCATATCAATTTTATGAATCGCGTTCTCGAGCGTGGTGATTGCCTCAGTCAAATCTGCATTTTGCGCATCAAGGAATTGCTTGCGCTCGCTGGCCTGCGCCAGCTCATCAAGTGCCGCCAGATTCACCGGACCCAGCGCGTTGATCGCGTTGGTCAGTCGTGTGACCTCGCCTTGCAGATATGACGGACGCATTTCTTCTGTGAGCTTCTCTGCCAACGCGGCTTCGTCGGCATTGGCGTTGGCGAGTGATTCGGCGTATTGCTCTTGATTCAAGCGTGCCGCCTGTTCTTTCAGCTGCAGCTCGACGATACGATCGCGAATAGGCTGCAGGCCGCGTTCGGCCGACAGCTTGGCTTCGTCTTGCGCGCGCATGCGCTGCGTCAGCTGATCCAGCTCGTGCCGCGCATTCGATAGCACCTGTTCCTGCTCGCTACGCTGCTCAAGCAAGGACTGCAACCCGGCCTGCGCTGCCCGGTCATCCAGCTGCTCAAGTTCGAGCGTGCCTTGCTCCATGCTGGCAAACAACTGCGCAGATTGCTCGAGCGCGGTCGCGATACTGCGCTTCAATTCCTCAATTCGAGTTTCATGAGCGCGCTGCGCAAACTCGGCCTGCTGCGCTGCCAGCGCCAGTTCGCGCACATGCTCACGCGCCTGATTCAATGCCGCTTCGCGCTCGAGATAAATCGTCTGGCCATCCTCGTGCGCCTCCTGCACCGTCGCTAACTCTGTATCGAGCTGTTCGAGCGCTTGCTCAGCATTACTTTGCAGCTGACGCTGCTCGGCTTCCTGGGTGGCGATCTCGTTCAGGTCATTACCGATTTGTGTGCTGCGCTCGCTGAAGCGCTCAACCGCTTCGGTCAGCTTCAGCAAGTCCATTTGCAAGCTATGCAGCGCCTGCTGCTGCGTGCTTACACGCTGGGTCAGTTCTTCGAGACGCTGTGTGCCCTGCGTCAGCGCAGCGTCGGCACGAACCGAGCGCTGCCTCGCCTCATCTGCCAGCATTTGCTGTGCACGCACCTGCCGTACCAGATTATCAATTTCCTGCTGACGCGCCAGCATGCCATCCTGCTCTGAATCGGACGCATGGAAACGCACCGATAAGCGGCTGATTAAATGTCCCTCGCGAGTGACCAGCGTCGCACCCAACGGCAGCTTCGATCGATCGAGTAATGCACCGGCAGCATCATCCGCCACATATACCTGGTGCAACCAATCCTGCAGCAGCGCGCGTAAGCCGGGGTCGTCGACCTTCATCATCGACATCAGTGGCTTCAAACCGCTGGTCGCTGGCTCGGTGTTGTTGGCAGTACCGCTCAATGAGTACAACGATAACTTCGCCGGCGGCGCATCACCAAAGAATGCTTTGGCCCAGTCGAGATTAGATACCTCTAGCGCACCCGTACGCTCACGCAGAACAGATTCAAGTGCCACTTCCCAGCCGGGCTCAATTGACAGCTTTTGCCACAGACGCGGCAGCTTGCCAAGCTCGTGCTTGTTCAGCCAGGGCGCTACCTTACCCTCGGTTTGTACATTTTCTTGCAGCTGTTTTAATGCGGCGAGTCTGGCTTCAAGCTGCGCATGCTTGGCGGTTTCGGTATTCACCGATTCCTGTGCATCGCGACGCTCTTGCTCAAGTAACGGCTGCTGCTCGCGCGCCGTGCTTAGCTCAGCCTGCGACTGATCGAGTTGCGTTTGTTTTTGCTCGACCTGCGATTTCAAATTGGTCAGGTGCGCGGTATCGGGCAAAGACAGCGCATTCTTTTCTTGCGCCAAGCGCTCACGCCGCTGCGTCAGAGTCGCCAGAATATTTGATGCGTTGCGCTGGTGCGTAGATTCCAGCTCGATACGCTGCTGCACTTGCATGATGCGTGAGCGCGACTCGGTGGTTGCGAGCTGCGCGTTTCGCCAAGCCTGTTCGACTTCAGGCAGTGCAGCCTGCTTGGTCTGCAATGCCTGCTGCGCCTCGGCGACGCGCGTGCCGTGCGAGGTCAGCTCGGTCTCTGCCTGCTCCAGCTCGATCTCGAATTGCGAGCTTTGCCGCTGCCACTGATCGCGTTGCGCGGTGAGTGAGTTGATCTGAGTTTGAAGCCGTGTGCGCGACTCAATCACAAAACGAATCTGCGCCTCAAGGCTACCAATTTCCGCATTGGTCTGGTACAGCGCACCCTGCGCCTGATGCGTACGATCACCGGCGGCATAGTGTTCTTGGCGCAGCTGCTCGAGCTCGGCCTCAATATGGCGCAGCTTGGCGGTCTGTTCCTCCAGCTCGGTTTGTGCTTTCTCGATATCGCGCTGGAATTTTTGCTGCTCATTCGCGGCTTCGTTTTTTCTGAGCAGCCACAGCAGCTTTTGTTTTTCATCTTGCTCGGATTGCAGCTCGTGATACTTCTGCGCTACTTCTGCCTGCTTCTCGAGCTTCACGACGTTTTGATTCAGCTCGCGCAAAATATCTTCGACGCGTTGCAGGTTTTCACGCGTGTCTTGCAGACGATTTTCTGTTTCGCGGCGACGCTCTTTGTATTTCGATACGCCTGCGGCCTCTTCCAGAAAAATCCGCAGCTCTTCCGGACGCGCCTCAATAATGCGCGAGATCATGCCTTGCCCGATGATGGCGTAGGCTCTTGGGCCCAGACCTGTGCCTAGAAAAATATCTTGGATATCGCGACGACGCACCGCCTGGTTATTGATGTAATAGGTAGAGGTACCGTCGCGCGTCAGCGTGCGCTTGACCGAGATCTCGGCAAAGGTACTCCACTGCCCGGCGGCCTTGCCGGCGCTGTTATCAAACATCAGCTCAACCGACGCCCGCCCGGCTGGCTTGCGATTGGTGGTGCCGTTAAAAATCACATCCTGCATCGACTCGCCGCGCAACTCGGACGCCTTGGATTCACCGAGCACCCAACGCACCGCATCGATGATGTTCGACTTGCCGCAGCCGTTAGGTCCGACCACGCCGACGAGCTGTCCCGGCACCTGAAAATTGGTCGGATCGACAAAAGACTTGAAACCAGAGAGTTTGATGGAGGTTAACCGCACGACATTTCCAACGTAAAAAAAGAGAAACCGGGCGGTGCGCCCGGCGAGTGATATTCATAGCGACGTCATCATAACATCGGGGGGTGCAGATTCCGAGGCCCTTGGGGGCAAAGTCCGGCGCGAAGCGCGGAAGCACCCGCATGCTTTGCGTTCTGGCATCGCCAGTATAATCAGGCGCTTTCTACTGAAAACCCTTCATCTTAGCGCCGTGAATCCGCTGCTCAGCAAGCTTCAGCCTTATCCTTTTGAAAAGTTGCGCCAACTGTTCGGCACTGTGACGCCGAACCCCAAGTTCAGCGCAATCAGCCTTGGTATCGGCGAGCCCAAGCACCCCACGCCGCTGTTTATTCAGCAGGCACTTGCCGACAACCTCTCGGGTTTGGCGACCTACCCCACCACTGCAGGCACTGATCAGGTCAGACGTGCGATCTGCCGCTGGCTGGAACGCCGCTACCAACTACCCACGCTCAACCCTGCCACCGACGCGCTGCCCGTGAACGGCTCGCGCGAGGCCTTGTTCGCGCTGGCGCAAGTGGTGATTGACCCTGCCGCCAAGGCAGTGGTGGTGTGCCCTAATCCGTTTTATCAAATCTACGAGGGCGCAGCATTTCTGGCGGGCGCAGAGCCGTTCTTCGTTAACTCAGACCCGGCACGTAATTTCGCGCCAGATTTTTCCAGTGTGCCCGCAGAGATCTGGCCGCGCGTTCAGCTGCTGTATATCTGTACCCCGGGGAATCCAACCGGCGCGGTGCTGACTCTGGATGACTGGCGAGCGCTGTTCGCATTGTCAGACAAGTATGGTTTCGTCATCGCAGCCGACGAGTGCTACTCGGAGATTTATTTTGGTGACCAACCACCGCTGGGCGCAATGCAGGCTGCTCACCAGCTTGGTCGGGATTATCGGCGGCTGGTGGCGTTTTCAAGTTTGTCAAAGCGCTCTAACGTGCCCGGCATGCGCTCGGGATTCGTGGCAGGCGATGCGGATATCCTCAAACAATTTTTACTGTACCGCACCTATCACGGTAGTGCGATGAGTCCATCCGTGCAGGCGGCCTCGATCGCGGCATGGAATGATGAAGACCACGTCGAAAAAAATCGCGAAAAATATATTCGCAAATTTAAGCAAGTAACACCCTTATTGGCCGAGGTGCTGGATGTTACGTTACCTGACGCCGGTTTTTATCTATGGGCCAAGGTTGATAAGCTCGCCAGCATCGGTGACGCGGAATACGCCAAGCAACTGTACGCAGAATATAATGTGACAGTTTTGCCCGGTAGTTACGTCGCGCGCGAGGCGCATGGCTGGAATCCCGGGGCGAATCGCATTCGAATGGCGCTAGTTGCAGAGGTCGATGAATGCCTCGAAGCTGCGCAACGTATCGTTGAATTCACCCGCAAACTCGCTGCTTGATGTGGCAGCTTGATGTAGCTGAGTGATGTTTCTGATTGATGTTGCAACTTGATATGGCTGCCTGGTTTTAATGCTTGATATGGCTGCGTGATGTACAGGCTCAGTCGTCAGCGTTACCCGCTCTCGGTTTTTTATCTCAATAAATTTTATTCCCCTTCAAAAGAAAAATCATGACCCAATCACTCCAAAGCCTGATCGATAGCGCCTGGGAAGAGCGCGCAAATTTTTCACCGAAATCTGCCCCGGCCGATGTAAAAAATGCAGTAGCCGAAGTACTCGAACAGCTTAACCAAGGCGTCGTTCGTGTCGCACAAAAAGATAGTGGCAGCTGGGTCGTTAACCAATGGATCAAAAAAGCCGTATTACTGTCGTTCCGGCTCGAAGATAACGTTTCCATACCAGGTGGCGGCGGTATGCAGTTCTATGACAAGGTACCGACCAAATTCGCTAACTATACCGCCGATGATTTCGCCAAAGGCGGTTTTCGTGTTGTGCCGCCTGCGGTCGCGCGTCGCGGTAGTTTCATTGGCAAGAATGTGGTGCTTATGCCTTCATACGTCAACATCGGTGCCTATGTCGATGAAGGCACGATGGTCGATACCTGGGCAACCGTCGGCTCTTGCGCACAGATTGGTAAAAATGTTCACCTCTCGGGCGGTGTTGGTATCGGCGGCGTACTTGAGCCCATGCAGGCGAACCCGACCATCATTGAAGATAACTGCTTCATCGGCGCGCGCTCTGAAGTCGTTGAAGGCGTCATCGTCGAAGCCAACTCGGTGATCTCAATGGGCGTGTACATCGGTCAATCAACCAAAATCTACGACCGCGCTACCGGTGAAGTGACCTACGGTCGTATTCCGGAGGGTTCGGTCGTGGTGTCCGGTAATCTGCCTTCGGCCGACGGCAAGTACAGTTTGTATTGCGCCGTGATCGTCAAGCGCGTCGATGAAAAAACGCGCGCGAAAACCTCAATCAATGAATTGTTACGGGACTAATCGAAGAAGATAGTCGCGAATACGCTGGATCCCGGCCTGCGCCGGGATGACTCATCAACGGGCTTTGGATCTCAATGCGGTCATCCCGGCGTAGGCCGGGATCCAGTGACTTTTTTAGGCCAACGAAATGATCACTCTGTACGGTATCCCTAATTGCGAAAGCGTGAAGAAGGCGCGCGCCTGGCTCGATACCAATGGTCACCCCTACAGCTTCCACGATTTCAAAAAAGCCGGCCTCGATAAAGCGACAGTGGCCACTTGGCTGACACAAGTCTCGTGGGAGATCTTGGTCAACAAAAAAGGCACGACATGGCGTGGTCTGCCAGACGCCACCAAAGCGGGCGTCGTCAACGCGGCCAGTGCAACAGCGCTCATGCTGGAGAACACCAGCGTTATTAAACGACCTGTCCTCTGCAAAAACAATCAAGTGCTGGTAGGCTTCGACGCTGATCTCTACAAGAAAACACTCAAAGCATGAGCAAGACTCTCGCGCTGACCGAAGAACTGATCTCGCTACACTCCGTCACACCCGCCGATGGTGGTTGTCAGTTAAAGATGGCAGAGCGCTTATCGCCACTCGGCTTTCAGTGCGAGACCATCGCCTCAGGCGATG
>VERA01000103.1 GCA_018882935.1 Burkholderiaceae bacterium
GGACGCTATGTCGGCGTCGCATGGGAAATGGTGCGTTCCGGTGACTGGCTCACGCCCACCCTCAATGGGCTGCCGTACTTTCATAAGCCACCGCTGTTCTATTGGCTGACCGCAATCTCGATCAAGTGCTTTGGCACGGTTGACCTTGGGATGCGGTTGGCATCCATGCTAGCCGCCGCGTTAATGGCTTTTGCGGGCATGCGCCTGCTCGCCCGCTGGCATAGCGCCACTATGGCACGCTGGTATTTGCTGATTCTCGCAACCCTTCCCTACTTTTACCTCGGCTCACAGTTTGCCAACCATGACATGTTGGTTGCCGCCTTCATCAGCAGTGCCGTGATGTTCGCCGCCGACGCCATGCTCTCAGCCGATCACACCCAAGCATGGCGGCGTAGCATGCTACTGGCGTGGGCCTGCGTCGCGCTTGGACTACTCAGTAAAGGTCTGATTGGCATTGTGTTACCCGCAGGCGTCATGCTGCTATGGATCGCGCTGCAGCGCCGCTGGTCTTGGCTCATGAAGCTACTGTGGTGGCCGGGCATTATCCTGTTTGCTGTGATCGCAGCGCCCTGGTTTGTGCTGATGCAGCTGAAGTTCTCGCAGTTCTTTGATTATTTTTTCATTCATCAGCACTTCGAGCGCTTTACTGCAACCGGTTTTAATAACATGAACCCCTGGTGGTTCTATCCTGTAGTACTCGCGCTGCTATGCTTACCGTGGTCTTTGCTATTGCCGGGTCAGATCAAATTTACCGTTGGCTCTGAAACGCAGCAGGCTCTGCGACGCTTGCAGTGGTCATCGGTACTGGTGGTTGTGGGATTTTTTTCACTGCCGGCCTCCAAGTTGATTGGCTATGTATTACCAGCGATTCCGGCGATTGCCATGCTGCTTGCCGATGTTGTGGTTACGCGGATGCTGCCGCTACCGCGCCTGCAGCTGGTACCGCGTGGCTTGGCGCTGATCTGCCTGCTTAGCTTAATCCCACTGGTCTGGATTTTTGGGCGCGAGGATGTCTATTCAACCAAATCACTTGCCGCTACCTACCGCAGCGCTGCGTCACCGCAGGACCAGGTACTCTCGATGGGTTTGTATCGGTTTGATTTTCCAATTTATGCGCAATTACGCACGCCACTGCCCGTGGTGCTGGATTGGGATGATCCTGCTATCAAGCAGACCGACAGCTGGCCGCGTGAGCTGGCAGATGCTGCCGAGTTCGACCCGGCTGCCGGGGAGCGTGTATTAATCAAGCCCGCCGATCTACCCACACTACTGTGTGCCAAAGAGGTCAGCTGGATTATCGCGCCGCTAGGCAATAACGACCCCCTGCTGGCGTCAGCCGAAATCGTTCGGAATACGACCTTGTTCAAGCTGATGCGCTTTGATCGGGAGCGTAGCAATTTGCCGTGCCGCGGAGAGGTATCGCTGGGTAAATTGCCCGAACCTGTTGTGTGAAATCTGAAGGACATCGTCGTGTCGATTAGTAATCCAGAGTTTTCGCAATCGTCGGTGATGCGACCGGTATCAGTCACCGGGCAGGATAGCTACCATCACGCGCCCACCTCTGTACTGGTGCTTGCAGCCATCGGAATTGTGTTTGGCGATATCGGTACCAGCCCGCTATACGCCCTCAAAGAATGCTTCAGCCCTGAACATGGCATCCCCTACTCTGTTGATGCTGTGCTAGGCATTTTGTCGATGATTTTCTGGGCGTTGCTGATGGTGGTCACGATTAAATACGTGATCTTCGTGCTACGCGCTGATAACGAAGGCGAAGGCGGCGTGCTGTCGCTGATGGCGTTGGCGCTTCGGTCTTCCAAAAGCGATCGCTTGCGGTACCGCCTGCTGCTGATGCTAGGCGCTTTGGGTGCGTGCATGCTGCTGGGTGAATCGGTAATCACCCCGGCAATCTCGGTGTTGTCTGCAGTTGAAGGCCTGGAAGTCGTTAACCCGGGCATGAAGCGATACATCATTCCGATTACCTTGGTGATCATCATCGCGCTGTTTACCATACAGCGCTACGGTACTGCGGCGGTAGGCCGTTTGTTTGGGCCAATCATGCTGGTGTGGTTCTCCGCTTTAGCCGCATTTGGCGTGCTGAGCGTGATGCAGAACCCGGCGATTTTGTATGCTGTTAATCCAGCCTATGCTGTCGCTTTCATCGCCGAGCATACGCTGCAAGCCTATATCGTGATGGGCTCGGTAGTTCTGGTGGTGACAGGTGTTGAGGCGCTTTACCTTGATATGGGCCATTTCGGGCGCCGCCCGGTACGTTTGGCATGGCTACTGGTTGCGTTACCGTCGCTGATGATCAATTATTTCGGGCAAGGCGCGCTGATGCTTAGCGAGCCATCTGCTGCCGAGAATCCGTTTTTCAGGATGCTGCCCGAGTGGGCCTTGTGGCCAATGATCGGCTTGGCAACTGTTGCCACCGTGATTGCCTCGCAAGCAGTTATCTCCGGCGCGTTCTCACTCGCTAATCAGGGCATCTTGCTGGGCTTCTTGCCGCGTATGCAGATTTTGCACACATCGGAAACTGAGCGCGGACAAATCTACATGCCGATGGTGAACTGGTTGTTGTTGGTTCTGGTGATCTTCACCGTGATCCAATTCCGCGAATCCGGCAATCTGGCCGCAGCCTATGGCATCTCTGTCACCACCACCATGCTGATCACCACCTCCTTGTTAGCGGTGGTGATGTACAACGAGTGGAAAATCAAGCCGATATTTGTGGTGCTTCTGGTAGCGGTATTTTTTGTGGTGGATTTCTCGTTCTGGACAGCTAATCTGATCAAAGTAAAAGATGGTGGCTGGTACCCGCTGTTGCTAGGTGCAATCTGCTTTTTGATGCTCACCACCTGGTACAAAGGCCGCAGGCTGCTACGCGAGCGCGTCGCGCAAGACTCTGTTCATCTGCCGGAGTTTGTGGAGGCCTTACTCGCGCACCCACCGCATAGAGTAGAAGGCACGGCAGTGTTTCTGACTGCGCATATTGACTTTGTGCCGGTCGCGCTACTGCATAACTTGAAACATAACCGTGTGCTGCATCAGCGGGTGGTATTTCTTAAGCTTTCCATCTGGGATATTCCGTATGTTCGCGATGAAGAGAGAATCAATATCGTCGAACTTGGTAATAACTGCTACGTGGTGCGGGCACTGCACGGCTTCAAGGAAACTCCGGATATCAACCATGTGCTTGCCCTGCTTGAGCGAGATCACGGGCTGGCGCTTGAACTTTCGGATACGTCGTTTTTCCTTGCGCGCGATACCGTTGTACCCAGTAATTTGCCCGGCATGGCGCTATGGCGTGAACGCTTATTTGCCTGGATGATGCAGAATGCGGCCAAGCCTTCTGACTTCTTCAAAATTCCACCCAATCGCGTGGTGGAACTTGGAACAAAAATTGAGATTTGAATGCGCTTTACTGGATTCCGGCCTGCGCCGGAATGACGGTGCGATTGCCGACAACCTTGCCATCATCATCCCGGCGCAGGCCGGGATCCAGGAAAATTTCGAGCAAACCAGTCATAGTAGGATGCGACGTAAATACTCAGTGCGCCAGCACTTTCGCTAAAAACTCCTGCGCTCTCGGAACCCGCGACGCAGACTCATCAAAGAAAGCGCTGCTGGCACAGTCTTCCAAAATCTTCCCTTGATCCATAAAAATCACGCGGCTTGCCACCCGCTTGGCGAAGCCCATTTCGTGCGTGACGCACATCATGGTCATACCCTCATTGGCCAGTTGCACCATCACCTCCAACACCTCGCCGACCATTTCAGGGTCGAGCGCGGACGTTGGTTCGTCAAACAGCATCACCACCGGATCCATCGCCAAAGCACGCGCGATCGCCACCCGCTGCTGCTGACCGCCGGATAACTGCGAAGGATGTTTATCGCGCTGCGCAGCAAGCCCTACACGCTCCAGTAGCTTCGCACCGCGTGCCTGCGCGTCGGACAAGGAACGACCAAGTACTTGTACCTGCGCCAGCGTAAGGTTTTCCATCACCGATAAATGCGGAAATAACTCAAAGTGCTGAAACACCATACCCACCTTAGCGCGTAACGCCGGCAAGTTGGTTCGCGCATCATGTAGTGCGATGCCATTGACCGTTAACTCACCTTCTTGAAATGATTCAAGACCATTCATTGTCTTGATCAGCGTAGATTTGCCCGAGCCAGAGGGGCCGCATACCACCACCACGTCGCCTTGCTTGACTTGTAGCGAACAGTCATCGAGTACCTTGAAGCTACCGTACCATTTCGACAGGTGTTTCATCGTTATCATGTCAGCTCCCGTCTTGCGGTTGTGCGGTTGTGCGGTTGTGCGGATTGCGGTTATACGGCTTATGGTTATGCAGGTTGTGCTTGTGTGGCCTTCGATTGTGTGGCTGGCCGTGTCACTAGGCGCGTGGCCAATCGCGACAGCGAGAAACAAATCACAAAGTAGATTACCGCCGCGCCAATATAGGCCTCAATCGGGCGCCCGAGAATTTTGCCAGCCACATCAAAGCCCTTCAGTAAGTCATACGCACCAATCGCATAGACCAGCGAAGTATCCTGAAACAACACAATCACCTGCGTCAGTAATACCGGCAACATATTTTTCAGCGCTTGCGGTAGCACCACCAGTCGCATGCTTTGCGCATAGCTCAGGCCGAGCGCGCTCCCTGCCTGCAACTGACCGCGCGGAATCGCCTGAATACCCGAGCGAACGATCTCGCAAAAGAATGCTGCCTCGAATGCGATGAAGGTAATCATCGCGGAGAGCTCAGCGCCTATCGGTCTGCCCACCACAAACGGCACCAACAGGAAGAACCACAAGATCACCATCACCAGCGGCACCGAGCGCATGGTGTTGACATACACCGCCGCCGGCCACATCAGTAGCGGCTTGCCTGAGATGCGCATCAGTGCCAATAACGTGCCGAGTAGCACGCCCCCGATCGTCGCAACGATGGTCAGCTGCACGCTGAACCACAAACCACCGAGCACATAGCGACCGATCAAATCCCAGCTATAAAAAGACAGATCGAGCGCCATACTCATACTCCCTGCCTGGCTAATGCGCCGACACCCGGCACCCGGATGCGTGATTCGATAGCAGCCAAAACACGGTTCACCGCGAAGGCCGTCAGCGCATACAAGAGCGTGACCGCGAGATAAATCTCGATACCGCGCGCAGTTTCTTCCTGCGCCTGCATCGCAAACTGGGTAAGCTCGGCTACTGCCACAACGAAGGCCACTGAGGAATTCTTTACGATGCTCATGGCTTCGGAGGTCAATGCGGGCATCATGATGCGCAACGCAACAGGCAATATCACGCGGCGATAGACCTGCGACTCATGCATGCCTAGTGCAAGCGCCGCGTCACGCTGACCGCGCGGTAGGCTTTGTATGCCGGCTCTCACCTGCTCGGCGATGCGCGCTGAGGTAAACAAGCCCAGCGCGATCGATACCAGCAACCATGACGGCAAGCTCTTCAACGCCGGCAGAAAGATCGGCGCAACGTGATACCACAGAAATACCTGCACCAGCAGCGGAATATCGCGGAATAGTTCGACCCACGCAGCGGCCAACCTGCTCGACCAGCGGCTCGCAGCGGAAGTTGACGGCAATGTACGCAAGGTGCCGATCACCACCCCGAGCAGCAGTGCAATCAAAAAACCCAGTAGCGCCACCGTCGCGGTCCAGCCCCACGCTGATAGCAGCCATTGCAGGTAGCTCAGCTCGCCGTTTTGGCCAAAGCAGTCCGCCAGCTGCGTCGTGCCAGTCGTACTACGACAAAAAATCGACCATTCCAAGCTCACGCGTTTAGCTCCTTCAGAACCATCGGTATTCAGCTCGCCGGTTGGTCGGACAGTTTGCGCAAGTTGTCACGCAATGCATCACTCATGGGCAAATTCAAGCTGCGCCCACGCGGTGGGATGGGCGACAAAAACCATTTGGCATAAATACGTTCGAATTCACCCGAACGCATCAGATCGGTAATCACACTGTCTACCAACCGTTTGAAATCCGGGTCATCTTTGCGCAGCATGCAGGCATACGGCTCGACTTGCGGTGGCGTACCCACCACCTGCCACTGCGCGGGTTGCTTGGCATTTAAAATCTGACCGTAGAGCAGAATGTCATCCATCGCAAACGCCACTGCCCTACCGGCATCAACCAATAGAAACGAATCTGCATGATCTTTACCAGGCAGTAGTTGCATGTTCATGCTGCGCTCTAAATCCAGCTTGCGCAGCAGCTTCATGGTGGTGGTGCCGGTCGTCACCGCCACGGTCTTGCCGGCCAAATCATTAAAATCTTTAACTATCGAGCCTTGTTTCACGAGTAGCTTCGGCCCGGTGTAAAAATAATTGATCGCAAACGCCACCGTTTTTGCGCGTGCGATGGTGTTGCTGGTTGAGCCGCATTCGAGATCGACGGTGCCATTCGCAATCAAAGGAATACGGTTTTGTGAGGTGAGCGCCTGCCAACTCAGCTCAAGATCATTACGCCCGGTAGCACGCTTCAAGGCCGGAATCAGATGGGTGTATATGTCAACCCCGAAACCGATCGGTTGTCGTGGCCCGGCGAGGTAGCTAAACGGCACCGACGACTCGCGATAGCCCAGCGTGACACGACCACTGCTTGCAATTTTTTGCAGGGTGTCCGCCAATGCGGTGCTGGTACTCGCGCTCAGCATCAAACCAAGCGCGAGGAAACGCGGGAGAAAATACGAAAAGGGACGTGCGAGGCAGCGCGTAATGCAGCGGGTAATGCAGTACGCAATGCATCGTGTGGCGCGAGGTACTTGGCAACGATAGCGCGACATATTAATCACCTAAGGCGACGCCCTCACGCCGCGGATCAGCACCACCGAATAAAGCATCAGGCTGGATCATGATCGCATGCACACCACTGGGCGAAGGCGCGATACTGACGCGATGCCCGCTTTGGCGCAAGGCCTGTTGCAAGCTTTCCAAACCACTGCCTTGCTCTAATTCAGTGTCACGATTACGACTGCCCATGTTAGGCAAAGCAATCGCTTGCTGAATATCGAGTTGCCAATCGAGTACGCCCATCAGTGTCTTCGCTACGTACAAAATGATCGAGCTACCACCGGGTGAGCCAATCAACAGATAAGGCTTATCATCTTTGAGTACGATGATAGGCGACATAGAACTTCTTGGTCGCTTACGCGGCTCGACACGATTCGCTAAAGCGCGGCCCTGCGGATCGGTCGGCAATAAAGAAAAATCGGTGAGTTGATTGTTCAACAAAAAACCGCGTACAAAAATTTTGCTACCGAACTCAGACTCGATGGTACTGGTCATGCTTACTGCATTACCCTGCGCGTCAATGGCCACCAGATGTGTGGTGGAAGCCTGGTCGACGGCATCACCCTCACCGCGTTGCTTCAGCATGCCGCTTGGATCACCGGCTTGCGCCACACCCATGGATTGCCGCGCATCGATCAGCGCACCGCGCCACGCCAGGTAACGACTATCGAGCATGGCAGTAATTGGCACACTCACAAACGCCGGGTCAGCAACATACCGCTCACGATCCGCAAACGCTAACCTGCCCGCTTCAGCAAAGTAATGCACTGCCTCGCGCGAGCCGGGCAACATGCTTGCGACTTCATGCTGCTGCAGCATACCGAGCATTTGCATCACGGCAATCGGTCCAGACGACGGCGGACCCATGCCACAGAGCTGATACTGTCGGTAGCGACTACACACCGGCTCACGCTCAAGCGCACGATACTCGGCCAGGTCTTGCTCACTCAGCGTGCCCGGCCGTGTGTGTGATTGCACTACGTGTACGATGTCCTGCGC
>VERA01000104.1 GCA_018882935.1 Burkholderiaceae bacterium
ACCAAGCGCTGCCTCAACGGACTCAAATTCATCCAGCAGTGCAAAGAAGCCGCCGGCAGCGAGCACACTGCGCACCTGCTCTCCCGCACCCGCCAGCACAGCGTTACCGTCCAGCTCGCGCAAACGGCGTAATGATTTCAGTATCACGCGCAGACCATCACTAGAAATCATGGTCAGTTCGCTGAAGTCAAATACCACTTTTCGTAGTCCATCGCTGAGCGCTATTTCCAGCAACTCTTCCATCTCATGGGCGACTTCCATACTCAGCAGACCGTGTGGCCTGACGATGAACGCCTCACTGCGCGACTCGGTTTGTAAAGACATAGAAAAACCATTAATCAATCGACGATCGGATTGTAGCTTGGCTCGAGACAGAGTTCACACGAGACCCTAATGAAAATCGAACCTCACCTGGAAAGCATGCTTCCGCAACTTGAGTTGCGGGTGCTATTCGGGCCGCAGTCTGGCAGCAGGCTGACGCTCTCGCCGGGCGACTACCTGCTTGGTACCGATGAAGATTGCGCAGTGATGCTATCGGGGCCGCGTATGCAGGGCATCCACGCCCGGCTCGCCTTCGACGGTGACCGTCCGTCGATCGAGCCAATGGATGGCAGTATTACCGATGCACAGGGCAGATCTGTCGACGGTAACATCGCGCTTGCATTGGGGATGCCGGTGGAGCTGGGCGGCGTTTGGATCGCGATCGATGAAATGGACGCTCCGTGGCCAGATCTGGAGGCCGTTATACCTCAGCCCGGGACGCATCCCCACCCGGCACCTGACAGCGATGATGCCGAGCCTCCTCAGCAGTTAGATACTGCAGAATCCTCCACCCTGGCAGATAAGCAAAAACCGGAAACTGACAAGCAACGTCGACGCGCCAGGCTGATGCTGATCACTTCGGTAACAGTGCTGGTGACGATCGCAGTTGTTGGCGTAGGTGGTGCGAGCTGGCTGGCAAGCCGCTCGGTGGAAAGCGTCAGCCCGGTCGCGCCGGCCGCGAGGAGCGACGCACCCCTCACCCAATTGAAAGAGCGACTAGCCGAAGTTGCCCCCGGCCGGTATATGTCCGTACTACAGGGTCGCGATGGCAAGCCGGAGATTATTGGTTACGTGAGCGATGAAGCGATGGAATCTGCTGTGCGCGATGCCATCCGCAAAATCGTCAATACGCCTGCAGTTCAGCTGTATGTCGATCAGCAGTTGCTTGTGCAGACGCGCAAAGCCGCGCAATCCATGCAAGACCCCTCGCAAACGTTGTTCGAGGTCACCGATGTCAGGAACGGCGTTGCAGTTTTAAACGGTACGGTAATTTCGCAGTCAGTGAAAGATGATCTCACCGAATCTCTTCGTAGCCGCGTGCCGGGCTTGCGCGGCACTGAAGCCCCATTACGGATGGCAGAAGAGTTACCAGCCTTGCTGCAAGAGAGGATGACAGCAGCAGGTCTCGGAAAAAAGCTGCAAGTAGTTGAGCGGCAGCCAGAGTTCATCGTGCGCGGCGCGCTGAGTGAAGATGAGCTACCTCGATGGGAAAACCTGCTGATAGCTTTCTCGCAGCAATTTGGCCGTTTGCTGCCGATCCGCGCCACGATAATGCCAATTCAAAGCACTGTACCGGTCAACGTACAAACCGTGATCGGTGGTCCTATGCCCTTTGTTATCACCGATACAGGCGAGCGTATTGGGCCCGGCGGATCAGCCGGTAGTCACACGCTATCCTCGGTAGGTGATAAGGAAGTCATTTTCGAAGGTAAACAACGCATTCGTATCCCTCGCTAACATTTTTTTGCAGGAGCTCGCATGATAGAACCGTTCGCCCCTCCAGAACTGACTGACGACATGGTCGCGACACTGGAAGAATTTCTACCCGGTGGAAGTCTTGCAGATGGCAATGGCGAAGCGCTAAATGCCGCGATAACTACCGCACTCACGCAGATGGAGCAGCGGTTTGCGATCAGTGCCCGCACACCTCAATCACCAGAGCAGTTTGAAGCGCTATCAGCGGTGCGCCGAGCGGTACAGGGTGGTCAACTCGCTTGGCAGTTACATCAGGCTGGACGCTCGGCTAACTAACCCAGCACGCATACTCAACGACTCACGACCAGAGGATCCCATGTCACTCGCAAATACCGGACTAAAAAATATCTACGACAAGCTCGAGCCGAAGATGGCTAGCAACGAGACTTTACTTCGAACCGAGCTGGATAATATCCAAGATGGCGGTGATGTGACGACCGCACAGCTGCTGAAACTGCAGTATCTAATATCGCGTTATACGGTTACCGCAACCGTATTTGCTGCAATCATCAAAGAGCTTGGTGATTCCCTCAAGGGCGTAGCAGCAAAAATCAGCTAACATCGGCGGGTAGCGATGAATGGCGATGAGTAGCGCTTACAAGCCACTCGCCGCCAACAACACGCTACTTCAATTGCTCTAGCCTGATCCGGCTGACCTTACCTTCCACGGTAGACAAAGCCTCGATCGCTGCAATCGCTGCATCGGCATGCTTTTCTTTTGTCTCGTGCGTCAGGATAATCAGGTCGGTTTGTGTCTCGCCTTCACCGGCTTCCTTTTGCAGCATCGCATCAATCGAGATCGATGCATCGGCCAGGATGCGAGTAACGTCGGCGAGTACGCCAGGCTTGTCGGCCACCCGCATACGCAGGTAGTAGCTGGTGGTAACCTCCGACATCGGCAAAATCGGCGTGTCAGCCATCTCGTTTGATTGGAACGCCAGGTAAGGCACCCGATGCTCCGGATCGGCGGTTGCAAGCCGCGTGATGTCGACTAAATCTGCAATCACAGCCGACGCGGTGGGTTCGGAGCCGGCACCCTTGCCGTAGTAAAGCGTGGCACCGACCGCATCGCCATTCACCACCACGGCATTCATCGCACCTTCGACATTGGCAATCAAGCGCGTCGCAGGAATCAACGTCGGATGCACGCGCAACTCAATACCCGCAGCAACCCGACGCGCAATGCCCAGCAACTTAATCCGATAGCCTAACTGCTCGGCGTAGCGGATATCAGTGGCCGACAACTTGGTAATACCCTCAACATACGCTTTATCAAATTGCACCGGCACACCGAACGCAATCGCCGACATGATGGTGGCCTTGTGTGCGGCATCCACACCCTCGATATCAAAGGTCGGGTCCGCTTCTGCATAACCGAGTGCTTGCGCCTGCTTGAGCACGACATCGAAGTCGAGCCCTTTGTCGCGCATCTCGGAGAGTATGAAATTGGTGGTGCCGTTGATAATGCCGGCGATCCATTGAATACGATTTGCGGTCAAGCCTTCGCGCAGCGCCTTGATAATGGGGATACCACCCGCCACAGCAGCCTCGAACGCGACCATCACGCCCTTCTCTTCAGCGGCACGGAAAATTTCGGTGCCGTGCTTGGCAAGCAACGCTTTATTCGCCGTGACGACATGCTTGCCATTGGCAATCGCAGTCATCACCAGCTCGCGAGCGATACCATCACCACCAATCAGCTCGATCACGATATCTATAGACGGATCACTGACGACGCGCCGCGCGTCGCTCACCACTTCGACAGAGCCACCCGTAATTTGCTTGGCACGTTCGGTATCCAGATCAGCCACCATCACGACCTCAATGGCTCGACCGGCACGACGGCGAATTTCTTCCTGATTACGGCGCAGCACGTTGAAGGTGCCACCACCCACGGTGCCGATACCCAATAGCCCGACTTTGATCGGTTTCATCACAGATGCTTTCATGTCAGTTTTTTAGCGTGCGTGGCGTCGACGATAGCCATCTAGAAAATGCGCAATACGTCCGAATGCCGCCTCAAGATCATCGATATTCGGCAGGAACACCACGCGGAAATGATCCGGGCTTGGCCAGTTGAAGCCGGTACCTTGCACAATCAGCACCCGCTCCTCAGCCAGTAGCTCATAGGCGAATTGCTGATCGTCTTCGATCGGATACACCTTCGGATCCAGCCGAGGGAACATATACAGCGCCGACTTTGGCTTGACGCAAGACACACCCGGTATATCTGTCAGCAGTTTGTGCGCCAGGTCGCGCTGTCGGGTCAGGCGACCTTGCGGCGCCACCAGATCATTAATGCTCTGGTACCCACCGAGCGCGGTTTGAATGGCGAACTGCCCGGGTACGTTGGCGCAGAGACGCATCGATGCCAGCATATTCAGGCCCTCGATGTAATCTTTTGCCAGGCGCTTCTCGCCAGAGACAACCATCCATCCGGCACGGTAGCCACAGGAACGATAATTCTTCGAGAGGCCATTCAATGTAATGAACAGCACATCATCGGCCAGCGATGCAATCGAGGTGTGGGTGTTCCCGTCGTAGAGAACTTTGTCGTAAATCTCGTCGGCAAACACAATCAGTTGGTGCTGGCGTGCCAGCTCAACAATCTGCTCGAGCACCTCGGTTGGGTACAATGCGCCGGTCGGGTTGTTCGGGTTGATGACGACGATGGCCCGAGTATTCGCTGTTACCTTGCGCTTGATATCGTCGATATCGGGATACCAATTGGCCTGCTCATCGCACATGTAGTGCACCGGGTTACCGCCGGAGAGACTGACCGCTGCCGTCCAAAGCGGGTAATCGGGCGCTGGCACCAGCACCTCGTCGCCGCTGTTGAGCAAACCATTCATGCTCATCACGATCAATTCCGAGGCGCCGTTGCCCAGGTAAATATCGTCGATCGTTACGCCGGCGATCTGCTTCTGCTGGCAGTAATGCATGATCGATTTACGCGGCGCGAACAGGCCTTTGGAGTCGGTGTAGCCGGCTGCATTGCCCATGTTGCGGATCATGTCTTGCACAATCTCTTCGGGCGCATCGAAGCCGAACGGCGCGAGGTTACCGATATTGAGCTTGATGATCTTGTGGCCCTCTTCCTCCATCTGGCGGGCTTTTTCCAGCACAGGGCCACGAATGTCGTAGCAGACGTCTGCCAGCTTGAGAGATTTCTGGATGGTTTTCACTGCTGGCTCTTGGATAAGGTAGGCCGGGCGAGTAACGCTGGTGCCGCGCACTTACCCACAAACGAAAAACAGCCATTTTGCCCCAATTTGGCTCGTTTTTCCATGCGCACAGGGAGGATCGCGATAAAATCGGGATTGCTATGAAGCTGCATGTCACCCCGACCCAGCACTACCAGACAGTCACCGGCTACGACCAGGACTGGGTAGAGATCAATGCGGTCCGCTTTGATTACAGCCTGATTGTATTGCCCGAGGTCGTACCCAAGCCGTGGCCAGTAAGCGCTTTCGATGCACTCGCGGCAGAACATTTCGAGCCTGTCGCGGCGCACTGCCCCGATCTGCTGATTCTCGGCACCGGGCCCCGGCAGCGATTTGCTCACCCACGGCTCATCAGCGCACTACTGACACAGGGTATCGGCGTAGAGTGTATGGACAATCAGGCCGCATGTCGGACTTATAACATCCTGATGACCGAGGGCCGCAAGGTCGCGCTGGCTTTGATCATGCCGGAAACAGAATCAACGACGTAAAGGGTATCCATGAACGAACGTCCTTCCATCTTGAACATGACCGTACCGGATTTCGCCGCCGAAATGACGGGTGGTCATGCATTTCGCTTGTCCGAGCACCGCGGCAAAAAAGTGATTTTGTATTTTTACCCCAAGGACAACACGCCCGGCTGTACCGCCGAGAGCCTGCAATTTCGTGATCTCCATGCGCGCTTTGCCAGTGCTGGCGCCGAAATCTTCGGTATTAGTCGCGATAGCATGCGCTCGCACGAGGGCTTCAAGAGCAAACTCGGACTGCCATTCGAATTGATTTCGGATACCGACGAAAAAGTGTGCACCATGTTCGATGTCATTGTCATGAAATCGATGTACGGAAAAAAAGTACGCGGGATCGAACGCTCAACATTCGTGATTGACGCTGAAGGCAAAATAGTGAAAGAATGGCGCGGAGTGAAAGTTCCGGGTCATGTGGATGAGGTGCTTGAATTCATAGAGAGACTCGGCTGAAATTATCTAAGCCATTGAATCTTTTACTGTATTTACATAATCGGCTGTTCAGGGAGAAGGTTTTAAGCCTTCGTCTTGAGCAGCCTTTCTTTTTTTCCGGGTGGTATTTACCTACCGCTTTTTATTTAACTGCGTCTAATCCCAGAAAGAGGTTCTGATGCCCCTGCCTAAAATGCCCAGCAAACCCGCAGCAATACTCTCTCAGGCTGAATACCCGAAGGCAGAAAAAGGCAGCATCGTCCGACCAGCCATTGCGCTGGTGAGCAATACCCCGGTGGCAAAGGCCAAGACTGAGCTGCCCGCCACCGACAAACCTGCCGAGCGCAAAGCACGGGCGGATAGCGCCGGTAAATCACAAACCAGCAAACTCGCCGACAAGCGCGGCATCACCAAACTGTTCGTGCTGGATACCAATGTGCTGATGCACGATCCGACCTCATTGTTCCGGTTCGAAGAGCACGACGTCTACCTGCCCATGATCACGCTGGAGGAATTGGACAACCACAAAAAAGGTATGTCTGAGGTTGCGCGTAACGCGCGCCAGGTCTCCCGTTCGCTGGATGCGCTGGTGGCTGATATCTCGGAAGGCGCAATCGACAGCGGCATCCCGCTCAACAAGCTAGGCAACAAAGACGCTGGTGGCCGTTTGTACTTCCAGACCAAGCTGCAAAACGCGGCGCTGCCGGAGGGACTACCGGAAGGTAAAGCAGATAACCAGATTCTCGGTGTCGTACGCGCTCTGCAAGCGCAGCAAGCACGTCCTGTGGTGCTGGTGTCGAAAGACATCAATATGCGGATCAAAGCCCGTGCGCTCGGTCTGCCCGCTGAAGAGTACTTCAACGATCATGTGCTCGAAGATACCGACCTGCTCTACTCCGGCATTCTTCAGCTACCGGATGATTTCTGGGTAAAACACGGTAAGGGTATGGAGTCCTGGCAAGAAAACCGCCATGGTTTCAGTACCACCTACTACCGCGTCACCGGGCCTATGGTGCCGGCGATGCTGGTGAACCAGTTTGTTTACACCGAGCCCAAAACCGGCGAAGCGCCATTCAATGGTCAGGTGGTACAGATCAACGGCAAGACCGCCGTGCTGCGGACGCTGCGTGATTACGGACACAGCAGAAACAATGTCTGGGGCATCACCGCGCGCAACCGCGAGCAGAACTTTGCACTTAACTTGCTGATGGATCCCGAGTGCGACTTCGTCACCCTGCTCGGCCAAGCCGGTACCGGCAAGACCTTGCTTGCACTCGCCGCAGGCTTGGCACAAGTGCTGGAGTCTAAGGTCTACAACGAGATTATCGTCACCCGCGTTACCGTGCCGGTGGGCGAAGACATCGGCTTCTTGCCCGGCACCGAAGAAGAAAAAATGGGGCCCTGGATGGGCGCCTTCGATGACAACCTCGAAGTACTGAATAAATCGGATTCCGATGCCGGCGAGTGGGGACGTGCAGCGACGCAAGAATTAATTCGTTCGCGAATCAAAATCAAATCGCTCAACTTCATGCGTGGCCGTACCTTCGTCAACAAGTACCTGATCATCGACGAAGCACAAAACCTGACGCCAAAACAAGTGAAGACGCTAGTCACGCGTGCGGGCCCCGGCACCAAGATCGTCTGCTTGGGCAATATCGCGCAGATCGATACGCCCTACCTGACCGAAGGCTCCAGCGGCTTGACCTATGTAGTGGATCGTTTCAAGGGCTGGTCGCATAGTG
>VERA01000154.1 GCA_018882935.1 Burkholderiaceae bacterium
CTTCTTAACTTATCTACGTCGCTCCGCAGTTAAATCTACTAATGAAATAAATTGATTACGTCATTATTTCCATGGGTAGCTTAGGCGAGGCCAATTGCTTTCAAGCCTGCAGCAGCACATAGCTCGTCTTCCTCTGCTGTACCACCCGATACGCCAATGCCACCAATGCGCACGCCGTCAGCAATGATCGGCAAGCCACCCCCAAAAATCACTAAGCGTGGACGCGCGGGCAAGCCAATCTTCAAAGTTTCATCACCTTGCAAGGCATCTTTCCAACCTGAGGTCGGAAACCCGAAGCTGGCCGAGGTGTAGGCCTTATCGATCGCGATATCAATCGAGTGCAGGAAGGCGCCTGGCATACGCAGAAAACCAACCAATACACCCGCGCGATCGGTGATTGCGACATTGATTTGTATGCCCAGCTGCTTGGCGTGCGCCACCGTGGCCTCAAGGGCTGTGTGCGCGGCCTCCGCGGTGATGATGGGCTGGTTCACGCTGACGGTAGAAAGTGTCTGGCTCATGGTCAATATCCCTATGGATTGGATGAGAGGTTACGGTTGGTGAGCTATACTGTCCAATACTGAATTTTTTACTGCTAATACCTTTAAAGTATGGCCGCTGACCCGGTTGCCGAACGGGTTGGATCGGTGGTCGGATGGGTGGTCGGGCCCACTACCGGAGTAAGCCTTGAAAGGGGAGTTGCCATGGATCTGAAACAAATGCGCTACTTCCTCGCGGTGGCCGAGGAACGTAACTTCACGCGTGCGGCCGAGCGCTTGCACATGGCGCAGCCGCCGCTGACGCGGCAGATTCAGGCGCTGGAAGAGGACATCGGCGCTGCGCTGTTCGTGCGCACTGCGCGCGGTGTGGTGCTGACGGAAGCCGGTGAGGCGCTGCTGGCCGAGGTGCCGAATTTGCTGGCGCTGGCGCAACGCGCCAAGGAGCAAGCGGTGCTCGCTAGTGAAGGGCAGACCGGTCGGCTGGATGTGGGCGTGTTTGGCTCTGGCGTACTTGATGTTATACCGCGCATCCTTGCGCGCTTTCATGCAGAGCGTCCCGAGGTGCGTATCGTGCTGCATAACCTCACCAAGCACGAGCAATTGCAGGCGCTGCGCGAGCGACGCATCAGCGTTGGCTTCAATCGCCTGATTCCGGCCGAGGATGATCTGGTGGTGGAGCCGGTACTGCGCGAAAGCATGATGGTGGCGCTGCCGGCGCATCACGCACTGGCAAAAAAATCTGAAATCACGATCACCGATTTGTCTGACTGCCCGATGATCTTGTATCCGCGTTTGCCGATCGCCGGGCTGGCGCAGCATGTGATTCAGGCATTCAACCGCGAAAAATCGATACTGCGTGTGGAGCAGGATGTTGAAGACATACTGACCGCGGTCGCTTTGGTCGCGGGTGGTTTCGGTGCTTGCATCACCGTCGCATCGACAGCCAGTTTGAGGCTGCCGGGCGTGGTGTACCGTCCACTGGTCAGTAAGCATTTGCGCGAGATCGAGTTGAGCTGCTTGTACCGAAAAACCGATCCATCACCGGTACTTACAGCGTTCGTTGCTGTCGTTCGGGATTACGCGTCAAAGGCCAAGCTGGCCCCGCAGCGTTAATGACACAAAGAGCAAAGACACTAGACCCCGGCCTGCGCCGGGGTGACGTATCAAACCGTGTTGGCCTCCATATCGTCATCCCGGCGCAGGCCGGGATCCAGTAATCTTTTACCAGCCCGACGATCAGGTATAGACGTCGGTGA
>VERA01000026.1 GCA_018882935.1 Burkholderiaceae bacterium
GGCATTGCAGCGACCAGGCTTCATACCGAGCCGAGTAAAAACACTTTGGTCATGCTTGCGCTTTGGTTCGGTAGTTGCAACGACAACTCCAGCCCACGCCAAATCGTTTGCGTTGCGGTTGTACCGGTCTCGGGGCTCATCAGCGAGCCGCGCGATACCTGTGATGGCTGCATCTGCTGCCAGCTGCGCCAACCGCGGCCATCATCGGTCCAGACGCGCAGAACGACCTGCTGTATCGGACTGTGCAGCGTGATTGCGGTACTGCTGATGGTGTATGCGCGCTGCAAGTCGCGGCCAAGTTGATCAAGGTCGCGCGTAGGTGGCGCTTCCTCGCGGGTCAGCGCACCAGCTTGCCAGCGCCAACTCACCACTTGTAGTGCGCCGGCCTGTGATTCAGGCTGTACTCTTCGTACCAAGGTGACGCGGCTTGCATCAATGACCAGTGGTGCTGCACCAGCCAGCAGCGGGCTATCGACCGTATTGGCGCAGTCGACCTGTAGCTGCGCAAATGCAAGCTGCAAGCCACGGGTGAAGGTGAGGTCCTGATTCAGCACCAGACGCGTGCGCGTAATCGCATCCAGGCCGCGCCAACCTAGTACAGAGATTAAACCCAGCACGGCAATCGCGACGATAAGCTCGACCAGTGTCAGGCCGTGGTGATGGTACTTAGATCGCATTCGGCACTACCTGCGACAGCATTAGCACGCGGCGACCTGACGGATCGAGCACCGACACGGCAACTCGCCTAAAGGCCGGGTTCGGCGTTGCAAGAATCTCTTCTTCACAGCGTAAAACCAGGTCTCCCTGCGGGCACGCAAAATTTCGTGTACCGATCGATGGCCACTCGCGTGCCAGCCGAATCTGCGTTAAACGGTTCTCAGCTGACCAGGTAGCCATCATCGCCACGCGCAGATCGGTGCTGTTCTGAGTCAAGCTAGCGATCGCACGCAGGCTTGCGCCCAACGCGGTGCCCACAATCACCAAGGCGACCAAAACCTCGAGCAGGGTGAATCCAGTTTGGGCTGCACGCATCTGGGTTGGCATCTGGGTTGGTATCTCGATTAGCGTCTTAGTTAGCATCCCGGTTGGCATCTCAGTGAGTGTCGAAGTTGCCGATACCATCAGCCCGTATGCTGACTTGCGACTGATGCGTTGCCAAAGTCAGAGTAAACGCTTTATCAACCGGCTCGCGACCAAACACAATCCGAAGCGGTGCTTCTTTTGCAGCGCTGGCGTCTAGCCACAAGCGAATCGGTGTGACCCGGTATTGACGTTCGCGCAGTAAGGCATCATCTGTGAGCGCTACCCAGCCATGCTCTTGTTGAACCAGAAATCGATAACCCATCGTGTCGGACTCGAATGCAATTGGCTGGTTACGAACGATTGCCTCATCACGTGCAAGCTGCATTAACTGCGCAATACGTTGTGCGTCCTGCTGCAACTGGGTCTGGCTGGGATCAAGATTGAGCGTGATCGCGCCCAGCATGACGCCAACAATCACCAGCACCACCAGTAACTCAAGCAGCGTGAAGCCACCGCATGCTGATACCGATGGGCGAGACGGTTTAGTCCATCCAGGAGCCAATATCTGCATCGACACCGATACCGCCGGGCTTGCCATCGGCGCCGTAAGAGACGATGTCTACCTCGCCATGCAAGCCGGGCGACTGGTACTGGTAAGGGTTACCCCATGGGTCTTTATTCAAGCGATCCAGATACCCGCCGGTTTTCCAGTTAGGCGCCAGCGGCATCAGCGTTGGGCGCGAGATCAATGCCTGCAGACCTTGCTCGGTACTGGGGAAGCGCTGGTTATCGAGCCGATACAGTTTTAGCGCTTGCATCAGGGTCGCGATGTCTTGCTTGGCCGCCAGCACGCGCGCGTCATCGGCGCGACCCATCAGCCGCGGTACCACCAAGGCGGCGAGTATCCCCATGATCACAACTACCACCATGATTTCTATCAGAGTGAAGCCGCCGGTAACTCTGAGCGGCAAAACGATACGGTTATGTGTTGTTGATGGCTTCATGCATTAGCGCAGCGATGTTCCGATTCGGGGCAAGTGCGCACTGAGCCAATGCACGCTGTGGATTTGCCGCTACAAAATTCAATGAAAATCACGCCATGTACCTAGATCAGCAGCTTCCATGCGCTGGCACTCTCTTTGCAATGATGAACGCTCCAGGGAGGATAAATCATGCTAAACACGATTCACTATCGATCATGTCAACCGTATGCTTCACTCACGCGGACTTCAGTCAAACATCGTCATCAGCCGAACGCGACCCCCGCGCTGCGCACCGTGAATAGACGCTACGCGCGTAGTCCGGTTGATCTCGGCAATCAGCCGGCTGACACGGTTCTGGATCGGGAGTTATTCGAGTGGGCCAAAGCCCGCACTCAGGCGATGCAGGTGGATGTGAGCAAGCTGAATGAGAACCCGACCGGCACTGATACCGTGCTACGGCCACCCTGGCGAACAGTGGTGGTACCACAATCGCGTATTGAAGCCCTCAAGACCTATCACTACTACTACTGCTCACCATCGATCTGGATGTGGAATATCGGCTACGGGCGTCCGGTTGCGAATTGCAATCCGCATGACATCAACCCGGGGGCAATTGATTCTGAACGTCGAACGCGACGACCCGGGCAGGGCCGCTTTGATGAGGTTGCACGCGGTGCTTACGGTAATCGTAATTTCAAGTACCTGTGGGCGATTGACCATGCCGGTATGCATATCGCGAGAGAAATGACACCTTGCAAGATGAGTTCGCGCGGTGTGATCACGCATTCGATTTTGGTGGATCAAGGCATTATCGCTGGCGAGCTGTTTTTTGACATGCATGACCCGACCAAGGTTTTCATGAACTTTGGCTCTGCGCGTTTGCCCATGCGTGATGTCAGAGAAGCCGAACATGCGGCAGAGTTTTTATTGGCGCTGGATTATCGTACTGTGGTTGCGATGATTCCCAACCGCGACCTCAAGGAATCACCGTATAGCATGCATGATCGCTACGGCCCGCACGTAGAGAATATGGTGTTCAAACTTGAGGAGTAGCAGCGCTGACGTGCGACTTGAAGCCGGTAGCACTGCGGGCATCGTAAAGGGCAAGAGGCGCGACGGCGCTGTCACTCCCGACAGCGCTTTGGTAAAAAATTTATTCCGAAAGCGCTTGCTCGATCGCCAGCCCAATTGAAAACACCCGCGCATCTGCCATTGCCGGCGCGCCGATCATCAGGCCCACCGGTAAGTCACCTGCACGCTGACAGGGAATCGACAAGGCACAACCATCGAGCAAATTGATCAGTGATGGGTTGCGAAGCAGTAGCCGGTTTACCTCGAAGAAGGTTTCTTCGGAGGCGAGCAAGGCCTCGGTCCGCGGCGCGACAATCGGCACCGTGGGCGTCAGCATCGCATCAAAGCCGCTCATGGCGTGCTCGACACGCGCAATCCAGTCTTTGCGCGCCGCGAGCAGTCGCTGAAAATCTTGCTCGGTATATTTTTCGCCAGCGCGAATACGTGTCGCGACCAGTGAATCATACTGGTCGGCATGGGTGGCGAGTAACTTGTGATGCCAGCGCCAGGATTCGATTTGCGGGAAGCGATTAATGTCGCGTGCCTCGCTAAACATTTTCATGGGCACTTCGACGATGGTAGCGCCAGCGCCTGACAACTTGGACAAACTGTGCGTGAAAGCGCGCGCGACGGTGTCGTCGATATCCTCCATCACCAAATCTTCGGGTATGGCGAATTTCAATCCGGACAGCGACAGCGTCCCGGTGGTCAGCGGCTGATCAGCGATCAAGCTATCGACTAACAAGCAATCAGCGACACTGCGCGCGATCGGCCCGATCGAATCCAGCACTGGCGCCAATGGCAGAGCACCAGTGGTAGGCACTCGGCGCATGGTGGGTTTGAAGCCAACCAAGCCACACAGCGCTGCCGGAATACGCACCGAGCCGCCGGTGTCCGAGCCCAATGCCGCCACACAAATGCCCGCACCCACCGAGGCTGCGGCACCGGAGGATGAGCCCCCCGTGATGCGCGTGGCATCTAGCGGGTTAGCCGGTGTGCCGTAGTGCGGATTGATCCCCACCCCGGAAAAACCAAACTCGGTCATGTTGGTTTTGCCGATGATAGCCGCACCCGCATTTCTCAGCCGCGCAACAACCGCAGCGTCGCTGGCGGCGGGCGGCTGCCCCTCCAGCACCACCGAACCTGCCATCGTGATCTCGCCGGCGATATCGAGCAAATCTTTCACGGAAACCGGCAGACCTGCCAGTGGTGACTGCGGCTGGCGCGACATGCGCATCACATCAGCGTGAGCGGCAGTTTTAAGTGCTTCGTCGCGATAGATATGAGTGAAAACCGATACCGACTGCTCAGCGAGGTCGAGACTTGTGTGTACCAGCTCGTAGCGGTTCTGGTCATGAAGTGAGGCGATATTCATTGGCACCATCATTCAACAAATAGAAGATCACGATAGCATGTTGGAGCTAGTCCGCGGCGGCTAATCCACGGGGGCGGCAAGGTATAATTTTGGAATCCGACTCACCCGCGCGTAAAGCCTTGAACCACCAAGGACTTGCCGCTCGCGAACCACCTTCTCAGCCATGCTCATCCTCCCGGGCGCCAATGCCCTGTCCGCGTTTCGCATCCAGCGTCTGTTAGCACAACTGAAAGCCTTTGAGCCCGCGATCACGGGCGTTAGCGGGCGTTATCTGCATTTTGTCGACAGTACCGCTGAACTCAGCGAGGACGACACCCAACGGCTGATGGCAATGTTGACTTACGGCGAGCCGTTTGAAGGCCAAACCGAAGGCGAGCCATTTATTGTGCTGCCGCGTTTCGGCACCATCTCACCGTGGGCCAGCAAGGCCACCGATATCGCGCATAACTGTGGCATGGCGCATATTCATCGGATTGAGCGTGGTGTGGCTTACGCTGTGCAATTAAAATCTGGCCTGCTCGGTAAAACCAAACCGCTGGATAAAAACAAGGCGCAGGCAGTCGCTGCGCTACTGCACGACCGTATGACAGAGACGGTGATTCGTACACCGGATCAGGCGCAGGCGTTGTTTACCGAGTTATCACCGCAGCCACTCGCGTTTATTGACATCATTAGGGGCGGTAGAAACGCACTCACCGACGCTAACCTCGCGTTAGGTCTGGCGTTGTCGGATGATGAAATTGATTATCTGCTGGATGCGTTTACCCATGCGGGCCGTAATCCGACTGATGTTGAATTGATGATGTTCGCGCAAGCGAATAGCGAGCACTGCCGTCACAAGATTTTTAATGCCGACTGGACCATCGACGGTGAGCCGCAGCAGCGCTCGCTGTTTTCGATGATCAAACATACCCATCAACAGCAGCCCAAGGGCACCGTGGTGGCGTATGCCGACAATGCCTCGATCATTGAAGGCGCTATGGCGATGCGTTTTTATCCGCGTGCCGGCCAAGGTATGGTGTATCAGCCCTCAGAAGAGCTGACGCATATTCTGATGAAGGTTGAGACGCACAATCATCCAACAGCAATTTCACCTTTTCCAGGCGCCTCAACCGGCTCGGGTGGTGAAATTCGTGATGAAGGTGCAACCGGTCGTGGTGCCAAACCAAAGGCAGGGCTTACCGGTTTCAGCGTATCGAATTTAATGATTACGCATGCGGTACAACCATGGGAGAACGCGCGTGATGTAACCGTGCCGCAAGACCAGCGCATTGGGCATGGTGATTCGCCCATTACCGGCAAGCCTGAGCGTATCGCCTCGCCACTGCAGATCATGATTGATGGCCCGCTCGGTGGCGCCGCTTTCAATAATGAATTTGGTCGACCAAATCTCACCGGCTACTTCCGCAGCTACGAACAAAACGTCGCAGGCACCGTATACGGTTATCACAAGCCCATCATGATCGCAGGTGGCTTGGGCAATATCTCTTCGCTGCATACCCATAAACATCCGCTGCCGGTAGGAAGTTTGCTGATTCAACTCGGTGGCCCGGGTATGCGCATTGGTATGGGCGGTGGCGCTGCATCGTCGATGGCGACCGGTACCAACACCGCAGATCTGGATTTTGATTCTGTGCAGCGCGGTAACCCCGAGATTCAACGGCGCGCACAAGAAGTCATCAATGCCTGCTGGGCCCTGGGCGAGCATAACCCGGTGCTATCGATTCATGATGTGGGCGCCGGTGGTTTATCGAATGCCTTCCCCGAATTAACCAATGACGCTGGGCGTGGTGCGATATTTGACTTGCGCAAAGTACCGCTCGAAGAAAGCGGTTTGGCACCGAAAGAAATCTGGAGTAATGAATCGCAAGAACGCTATGTGATGGCGATTGCGCCGGAGAGCTTGCCGCTGTTTAGCGCATTGTGCGAACGCGAGCGTTGCCCGTTTGCGGTGGTGGGTACCGCAACCGAAGAGCGGCAGCTGCGCGTGATCGACCCCGAGCATGACAACACGCCGGTGGATATGCCGATGGATGTGTTACTCGGCAAACCACCCAAAATGCATCGTGATGTAACACGCCAGCAGCGCACCGCGCCTGCGCTGGACCTGACCGATATCACACTGGATCAGGCCGCTGAGCGTGTGCTGAAACTTCCTACGGTCGCAGATAAATCTTTCCTGATCACGATAGGCGATCGCTCGGTGGGTGCGCATACCGTGCGTGACCAAATGGTCGGCCCTTGGCAAGTGCCGGTCGCTGATTGCGCTGTCACCACCATGAGCCATGAGGGTTTCCTGGGCGAGGCGATGGCAATGGGCGAGCGCACGCCCTTGGCGGTACTGGATGCCCCCGCGTCTGGGCGCATGGCGGTGGGCGAAGCCATCACCAATATTGCTGCGGCATCGATTGCGCATATCACCGACATCAAACTCTCTGCCAACTGGATGGCCGCCTGCGGCCAACCCGGGCAGGATGCTGCCTTGTTCGACACCGTAAAAGCGGTGGGTATGGAACTGTGTCCTGCGCTGGGCTTGTCGATACCGGTCGGTAAAGATTCATTATCGATGCGCACCACCTGGAAAGATGACGAAGGCAATAACGGCAATCATGGTGATAAGGCCGACAAGGCGGTCATCTCACCGGTGTCGTTGATTGTGTCGGCATTTGCACCCGTTGCCGATGTCCGTGCCACTCTCACGCCGCAGCTGCGAACCGACTTGGGTGATACCGCGCTGATTCTGATTGACCTCGGTCGCGGCAAGAACCGTATGGCAGCATCTGCGCTGGCGCAGGTCATGCAGCAGCTCGGTGACCGCGTGCCCGACGTCGATAGCGCCGACGATCTGCGTCAGTTTTTTGAAGCAGTGCAGCAGCTGAACAAGCAGCAGATGCTCTTGGCGTATCACGATCGCTCCGACGGCGGTTTGTTTACGACATTGTGCGAGATGGCGTTTGCCGGGCGCGCAGGTGTGACCGTGAATCTGGATATTCTGGTGACAGAGGGCGAGCACGCCAGCGACTGGGGTGACTCTAAAAACTGGGCTGGTCAGGTCGAGGCAAGACGCAATGATCTGACCCTACGTGCTTTGTTCTCGGAAGAACTCGGTGCAGTAATTCAAGTACGCGCTGAGCAAAAATCTGAAGCGATGAACATGTTGCGCGAGCATGGTCTGGGCGCGTGCAGCCATATCATCGGCAAACTGAATGATCGCCATGTGATCGAGTTCACGCGCGATGCCAAAGTCATTTACCAGCAGCCACGCACTGCCTTGCACCGTTTCTGGAGCGAGACCAGCTGGCGTATCGCTCGTCTGCGCGACAACCCGGCCTGTGCCGATGCCGAGTATGACCGCCTGCTGGATGAGGCCGACCCCGGTATCTCGCCGCATATCAGTTTTGATATGAAAGACGACATCGCGGCACCTTTCATCGCTAGCGGTGTGCGACCACGCGTAGCGATCTTGCGCGAGCAGGGTGTTAACTCGCACGTTGAAACAGCGTATGTCATGCACAAGGCCGGTTTTGAAGCGGTTGATGTGCATATGAGCGACCTGATTGCGGGTCGCGCGCATCTGAAAGATTTCAAGGGGTTGATCGCGGTCGGTGGTTTTTCTTATGGTGATGTGCTGGGCGCGGGCGAGGGCTGGTCGAAAACGATTCTGTTTAATCCCTTGCTGTCTGATCAGTTCTCAGAGTTTTTTAATCGCAGCGACAGCTTTGGTCTGGGTATTTGCAACGGCTGCCAGATGATGAGCAGCTTGAAATCCATTATCCCTGGTGCCGAGCACTGGCCGAAGTTCACGCGCAATGTGTCGGAACAGTTCGAGGCACGCTTTGCAACCGTCGAAGTATTGGACTCGCCGTCGATCTTCTTCAAAGAGATGGCAGGCACGCTGGCGCCGATTGCGGTATCGCATGGCGAGGGCTTCGCGAATTTCGCGCATACCGGCAATGAACAAGCAGTACGAGCGGCGCTGCGCTTCGTCGATAACCGGGGGCAGCCAACCGAGACTTATCCGCTCAACCCGAACGGCTCACCGGGCGGTATTACCTCGGTCACTAACAGCGATGGTCGCTTTACGGTGATGATGCCGCACCCCGAGCGGGTGTTCCGCAGCGTGATTAATTCCTGGCATCCAGACAGTTGGGGCGAGGATGCGCCTTGGATGAGGATGTTTCGAAACGCTCGCCGCTGGTTAGGGTAAACAAAAAACGCTCCCGAAGGAGCGTTTTTCTTGGGTCGTCGATCGCTTACTGGATCTTCGCTTTCTTCTTCAGATCTTGCTGAAACTGTTGCAGCTTACGCTGTTGCAGCGACTCGGCGATCTGCGGCTTCACCTCTTCAAAGCTTGGTAGTTGTGCATCACGCGACTCTTCGAGTTTGATCACGTGAAAACCAAACTGCGTTTGCACCGGGGTCTGGGTGTATTCACCGGCTTTCAATGCCACCATTGCATCAGAGAACGGCTTGACGAAGGCATCGGCAGGTGCCCAACCCAAGTCACCACCTTGCGCGGCTGAGCCGGGGTCTTTCGATTGCGCGGCGAGTTCTTCAAACTTGCCGCCCCCTTTGAGCTTGGTGATGATCGCTTTGGCCTCGTCTTCTTTTTCGACCAAGATATGGCGCGCGTGATACTCCTTGCCTTGCGACTGTGATTTGAACTTGTCGTACTCGGCCTTCATCTCTTCTTCTTTGACCGGATGTTTCGCCATGAATTCTTGCGCTAACGCGCGAATCACAATCGATTGTCTGGCCAGATCAACCTGGTTTTTAATCTCCGGGCGCGATGAAACGCCTTGACGATCTGCCTCTTGCGCGAGAATTTCGCGATTGATCAGTTCTTCTTTGATCATGGAGCGCATCTCGGGAGAATCTTTTTGACCTTGCTGCACCATTTGCTTGACCATGGCTTCAACACGCGATGATGGAATCGCTTTGCCATTAACAATGGCGAGGTTCTGTGCGGATGCAGGAAGCACCGCTGCAGACACGATAACGGCCAGCAGCCGTAGGTAGTTCATATTCTTCATTGTGGGTTTTATACGTGGTTGAAAAGGAGCTGGGGCCGGTCGGCATCAGCCGTTTGCTGCTTCGCCGGGAGTGAGCAGGGTCATTGCTAGTGCGTGTATGTCCTGCGGCATCATCTCGTGCAGCGCATCATACACCAGACGGTGTCTTGCCACTTTGCTCAAGCCCTCAAAGTGGGCAGATACCAGCCGCAGCCTGTAATGGCCACCACCCGAGGCGGCACCGGCATGCCCGGCATGCAGGTGGGATTCATCGTCCACCACGCATTCAGCGGGCGTTAGCGCGGCATTCAGTAGTGCCTGGATACGTTCAATGCGGTTCATGGTCTGTCTTTCATTCAGGCTCTTTCAGGTAGCGCGACAGATACGCAGTTTGCGCAATTACAAAGGCAATCATCAGCCCGATGAAGCCAAACATTTTGAAATTAACCCATAGCTCAAGCGGAAAGTTAAAGGCGATATACAGATTGAGCGCGCCCATAGCCGCAAAGAATGCGCTCCAGGCCAGATTGAGTTTATCCCACACAGGGTCGGGCAGGCTCATCTGCTGACCCATTAATGAGCGAATGAGATTTTTACGCAGGACCAGCTGTGCGCCAATTAATGCCAGCGCAAAGCACCAGTAGAGCACAGTGGGTTTCCATTTGATGAACATCTCGTCGTGGAAGTAAATCGTGGCACCACCAAACACCACAATAATTACCAGCGAGACCCACAGCATGGTGTCTACATGGCGGCGGCGTAGCAGCAGCCAGAGTACCTGCGCCAGGGTGGCGAGAATAGCAACAGCGGTGGAAAGCAGGATGGGGGCTTGTTGTGCAGTGATCTCGCCATCCGCTACTAAAAAGGCAAGGTAACGCGATGCGAACGCCTGCGCTGCCTCGGGCTGAGCGCCGGCAAATTTGAACACTGCAAAAAACAAAATAACCGGGAATAGATCGAACAACAGCTTCATGGTACGTGGCTCAGGTCTTGGGTATGAAGGTCAGTGCTGCCGAATTTATACAGTAACGCAAGCCCGTAGGTGGCGGGCCATCAGGGAAAACATGGCCCAAATGCGCATCACAGACCTTGCACAGAATCTCGGTACGAATCATGCCGTGGCTACGGTCTACTTTTTCAGTGACGTTGGCAGGGTCAATCGCCTCGAAATAACTCGGCCATCCGCAGCCGGAATCAAACTTGGTATCTGAAGTAAACAACGGAGTGTCACAGCACACACAATGATAGATACCGTGTTCGTGATGATCCCAGTATTTGCCGGTGAATGCACGTTCGGTAGCGGCGTGACGCGTCACCTCATAGGACATCGGTTCAAGTTGGGCGCGCCATTCAGCGTCGGACCGGATTACTTTTTTAGTTTCCATCGATTGATGTTTACATGCGTTTAGTTTGATAACAGCGCTTTGGTCATGAAGAGCAGCTGACGCTTAAGCTCGCTGCCCAGTCCGGCGGCAGCGCGGCGTATGCTTCGTTTTCGGGCTGCTCATCAAAGGGGTGTTGCAGAATGTGTAGCAGGCGTTTTACTTCGCTAAAGTCTTTCTGCTGTGCTTTTTCAATCGCTGTTTGTGCCAGGTGATTACGCAGCACAAACTTCGGGTTGACATGATTCATGGCGATTTTTCGCGCCTGGTCTACGCTATTCTCCTGCTGCAGCCGTTTCCGATAATGGATTAACCAGGCATCGAATGCAGCACGGTCGATGAACAAATCACGCAGCGGCGCGTCTGCGCTTGGGTCGTCACACTTGAGATTAGCAAGTCGACGGAAAAATACCGGGAAATCTACGCGGCTGCTGGCCATGGTCGTTAACAATTCACGGACCAGCGCGTCATCCTCCGACTGTACAGTTATTAACCCGAGCTTGGCGCGCCACAAGGCCGCAATTTTTTTGTCGTATGTCGGTTGAAACACGGTCAGCGCGTCCTTGACGGTATCGACATCGCCCATCAGCGGCAGCAGGGCTTGGCCCAGTGCGTAGCAGTTCCATTCCACAATCCGTGGCTGCATTTGATAAGCGTAGCGCCCCTGATGATCCGAGTGATTACAGATATGACGCGGGTTGAACGCTTCCATAAAGCCAAATGGGCCGTAGTCGAGCGTCTCGCCGATGATGGACATGTTGTCGGTGTTCAGCACACCATGCATGAAACCGACCGCTTGCCACTGCGCCACCAACTCGGCAGACCGCTGTGTGACTTCGCGCAGTAGCGCGTGATATGGCTGCGGCTGCTGTGCCAGCTGCGGGTAGCTGAGCGCAATCACGTAGTCGGCGAGAATCTTGAGTTCATCATGCCGCTCATTCCAGAACCAATGCTCAAATGAGCCAAAGCGCACGAAGTTAGACGACATGCGCGTCACCACCGCAGCCGTTTCAACGGTTTCGCGAATGACCGGTTGATCAGAGCCAATCACGCACAGCGCACGCGTGGTCGGGATACCGAGCGCCGCCATCGCCTCCGAGCATAAAAACTCGCGTATTGAAGAGCGCAGAACAGCGCGACCATCACCCATGCGGGAATAGGGCGTTTTACCGGCACCTTTGAGCTGCAACTCCATGCTGCCGGTGGGGGAGCCGGGGGCTGGCGCCTCACCCAGCAGAATTGCGCGGCCATCGCCAAGTTGTCCAGCCCACACGCCAAACTGATGGCCGGAGTAGACAGCAGACAAGGGCTCGGACCCGGGCAGCACCGCGTTACCGCTGAACGCCTCGGCAAATTCGGCGCTGGCAAACGCTGCCTGATCCAGCCCGATGAGATCCGCGGCTTGCTCGCTAGCGCACACTAAATAGGGCGCCGGCAGCGGCGTGGCGCTGAGCCGGGTATGGAACGCCGATGGCAAGCTGCCAAAGCGGTTCGTCACCGGCAACGCGCTTAGCGCATACGGAAAATGATGGGGATGTTCAGGCGAATTCATCGCATTCGTGAGCTAATTGTGCGCTATTGAATCGCGCATCGACACAGGCAAGCGCCATTGTGACAGAAGGCTGCCAAGCGCACCGGGGCCGGGTTCTCCACCCCAGGGCATGTGCTGCGTTGCAAGATGGAAAACCGTTGACGGCGGCTTATGCGCCGCACAAAAATCCGATTCCTAATAAGAACTACCGTTTCGGAGACACCATGGCGCAGTACCCGCAAAGCCCGCTGATGGGCCGCATGATGAGCCAGCCGCTGCTGATTTCATCGCTTATTCAACATGCTGATCGCTATTACAGCGATGTCGAGATTGTCTCGCGCCGGGTTGAAGGGGATATTCATCGCTACACCTATCGCGACTGCCATCGTCGCGCACGCCAAGTGGCGCACGCGCTGACGCGGCTCGGCGTGGTGATGGGTGACCGCATCGCCACCCTGGCCTGGAATGGTTATCGTCATTTAGAGGCGTATTACGGGGTGTCGGGCATGGGCGCGGTACTGCACACCATTAACCCGCGGCTGCACCCGGAGCAAATCGCCTATATCGCCGATCACGCGGAAGACCAGTACTTACTGTTTGACCTGAGCTTCACGCCGATTATTGAAGCGGTTGCGCCGCTGTGCAAAACCATCAAAGGCTTTATCGCGCTATGTGATCGCGCGCACTTGCCCGCCGCTGACAAAATTCCGAATCTGATCTGTTACGAGGACTGGATCGCGGCAGAGTCTGATGACTACCAGTGGCCATTGTTTGATGAAAATTCAGCGTCGAGCCTGTGCTACACATCGGGCACCACCGGCAACCCCAAAGGCGCGCTGTACTCGCACCGCTCGACTATCTTGCACTCTTATGCCTCGTCGATGCCGGATGCGTTGAATGTTTCAGCGCGCGATGTCGTGTTGCCGGTAGTACCGATGTTTCATGTCAATGCGTGGGGTTTACCGTACTCGGTGATGCTGAATGGCGCGAAGATGGTATTTCCGGGCCCTGCTTTGGATGGGAAGTCGATCTATGAATTGTTCGAGCAGGAGCAGGTCAGTTTTTCTGCCGGTGTGCCAACTGTCTGGCTAGGTTTGCTGACGTACGTCGGGCAGAATCAGCTCAAGTTTTCAAGTTTCAAGCGCACCGTGATCGGCGGCTCAGCTTGTCCGCCGGCGATGATGAAAACCTTCCGTGAGCAGTACGGCGTTGAGGTCGTGCATGCCTGGGGTATGACAGAGATGTCGCCACTGGGTACCACCTGTACCTTGCTCGGGCGGCACAGCGCACTTGCGCAAGATCAGCAGCAAGCGATCCTTGAAAAACAAGGCCGTACCATCTTCGGCGTCGATATGAAAATCGTTGACGATGAAGGACACGAGCTACCCTGGGACGGTACCACCTACGGCAACTTGCTGGTGCGTGGGCCGTGGGTGGTGTCGGGTTATTTCAAGGGCGAGGGCGGTGATGTGCTGCAGGACGGCTGGTTTCCGACCGGTGACGTGGCCGTTATCGACCCCGAGGGCTACTTGCAAATTACGGATCGCAGTAAAGACGTGATCAAGTCAGGGGGTGAATGGATCGGTTCGATTGATTTAGAAAATATCGCGGTGGCGCATCCGGCAGTGATGCAAGCGGCGTGTATTGGTGTACATCACCCGAAATGGGACGAGCGCCCTTTGCTGGTGGTGGTGAAGAAGCCCGGCATGGAACTCACCCGAGAAGAATTGCTGGCGTTTTATGAGGGCAAAATCGCCAAATGGTGGACGCCGGATGATGTGGTGTTCACGGATGCGCTACCGCTTGGCGCGACCGGCAAAATTCTGAAAAATAAAATCCGCGAGATCTATCGGGACTACAAACTACCCACCGCGTAATCGCTTGGCGCAACCAAATGCCGCGTGCCATAGCCGGATTTCAACCTGTTTGTTCACTCACCGGACTGCCTAGGGCGGTCACGGTGGGTTGCGCGCCACACTTGACATGTACCGATAGACATCGCTAATCACCTCCCTACAATCAGCCCCCACGTTAACCACTCAGGGGCTGCGAATGCAACAGGATTTGTTTCGTATGATCACGGGTGCACTGCTCGCGATGGTGTTGCTGATACCAACAACATTTGCGCAGGCGCCTCTGCAGTCACGTCAGACGAATATACGGATCGGCCTGAGCGGCCCTTTTAGCGGCGGCTCCAGCCCTATGGGCGAGAGTATGCGCAACGGCATTCGCTTGGCGGTACAGGAGATTAATGCCATCGGCGGCATACACGGTCGCAGTATTGAACTCATTGAGCGCGATGACCAAGCCAATAATGAGCTGGGTGCAAAAATCGCCACCGAACTCACGCGTATGAAAGTCGCTGCGAGTATTGGCATTGTGAATACCGGTGTGGGTTTAGCCTCGATTGATATTTATCAGCAAGCGCGCATACCACTCATGGTTGCGGTATCTACAGGTCCGGTACTGACGCGTCGTTATGCACCACCGGCTGCGCCGGCGAATTTTATTTTTAGAGTTTCGCCCACCCTTGATCTGGAAGCGCGCATGCTGGCTGCCGATCTGAAAAAACGCAGCATCAGCAAAGTGGCCCTGCTGGCAGATGAGACACCTTATGGCGATAGTGGCGCGAATGCTTTCGCCGATGCTGCGCGCCAAGCGGGCGTTGAGCTGGTAACGACACAGCGGTTCAAGATCGGCGATCACGACATGTCACGACAACTCAAGAGCGCGCGCGCAGCCGGCGCTCAGGCAGTGGTTGGATGGGGTATCGGTCCAGAGCTGGCACAGATAGCGCGTGGCATGAGCAGCATGGCGTGGCGCGTGCCGTTCATGGGAAGTTGGACACTTTCGATGCGCAACTTTATTGATGCTGCCGGTAGCGCGGGTGAGGGCGCATTGCTGCCTCAGACCTTTATTCAAGACGCGGGGTCGACAGCGAAGAACAGTTTTTTACTGGCCTACCGGCGGCAATTCAGTACCGATTTGATCCCTTCGCCGATGAGCGCGGCGCAGGGCTACGACGGCATGCATCTGCTGGCGTTGGCGCTAAGGCAAGCCAAGACCGTAGATGGCGATACAATTCGCAAGGCTTTGGAAAATCTCGAGTCGCGATACCAAGGCGTCGTGACCAGTTACGACAAGCCATTTAGCGCGCAAGACCATGAAGCGATCAGCGCCAACATGATGGTGATCGCGCGCGTGAGCAATGGCCGGGTGGACTACGCCTACCGCGAAGATCAGCAGCGTAGCGCGCTACTGAAAGTGAAGTCGAAATAGCAAGATTGCTCTCCGGTATAGTACGAGGCTGACTTGGCCGGCGCCCGATGCCGGCTTTCACCTTTTCCGGAGAGACCTCATGAGCGCATCTTTCAGCGCGCAGGGTGACGTTGCTGTCATCACGCTAGAAAACCCGCCCGTTAATGGCCTAGGCTTTGAGACGCGCTGCGGCATTGTGGAAGGCCTGCAGCGCGCCATCGACGATGCCGCAATTCGCGCGATTGTGCTGGTCGGTAGCGGCAAGGGTTTTTCTGGTGGCGCTGATATCCGCGAGTTCAACACACCCAAGGCGCTACAAGAGCCTTCGCTGCATACCGTCATACGCGATATCGAGTCGTGCGCCAAGCCGGTGGTTGCGGCTGTTCATGGGTTGGCCATGGGCGGTGGCCTGGAGCTCGCGCTGGGCTGTCATTACCGGGTCGCCAGCGCCGGCGCGCAGATTGCGCTGCCCGAGGTCAAGCTGGGTATTCTCCCCGGCGCCGGTGGTACACAGCGCTTGCCGCGCATGATTGGCTTGCAACGTGCGCTTGACATGATCGTGCATGGCGCGCCGGTGAAATCGGAAAAACTAAGCAGCACGCGTTTGTTTGATCGCATGATCGACGGTGAGTTGTTGGCGGGCGCGATTGCGTTTGCGCAGCAGATTGCCGATGTGCGTCCATTGCCCAAGGTGCGTGATCATGAGATCAGTGATGCCGATGCCGCAGAAATCTTGCAAAGTATGCGCGATAGTATTCAAGCACAGGCCAGATTCTTTCCGGCGCTGGCGCGATGCGTAGACGCGGTTGAGGCAGCAGTCAAGCTGCCATTCGAACAGGGCTTGGCGTTCGAGCGTGAGCAGTTCTTGTACCTGGTACAAACCACCGAATCCAAAGCGCTGCGGCATGCATTCTTTGCTGAGCGTAGCGCATCGAAAATCCCGGGTATCGGGCCTGATATCGCTTTGCGCCCGATACGTTCTGCGGCGGTGATCGGTGCCGGCACCATGGGCGGCGGCATTGCCATGAATTTTGCCAATGCGGGCATTCCGGTGTGCATGCTCGAGACTGCGCAGGCGGCGCTCGATAAAGGTGTCGCTACCATACGCAAAAATTATGAAAATACGCTGAAAAAAGGTCGGTTGACGCAAGAGCAACTCGACAAGCGTATGTCGCTGATTAGCACCACACTGGAATATGCAGCGCTGGGGCAGGCCGATATTGTGATCGAGGCGGTGTATGAAGAGATCTCGGTGAAAGAAAAAGTGTTTCAGCAGCTGGATGCAGTGATGAAGCCGGGCGCTATCTTGGCCTCGAATACATCAACACTCGACCTGGACAAAATCGCCAGCTTCACATCGCGGCCGCAGGATGTGATCGGCACGCATTTTTTCAGTCCGGCCAATGTGATGAAACTGTTGGAGGTGGTACGCGGCAAAGCCACTGCGCCCGATGTACTGGCAACGGTGATGGCGCTGGCAAAAACTATCAACAAGACCGGCGTGGTATCCGGCGTGTGTGATGGGTTTATCGGCAATCGCATGATCGAGCAGTATGTACGGCAGGCGTTTTTTCTGCTGGAAGAGGGCTGCCTACCCGCTCAGGTCGATGGCGCGATTGAGCGCTTTGGCTTTGCGATGGGGCCATTCCGAATGAGCGATCTGGCTGGTAACGATATTGGCTGGCAAATCCGCAAGCGTCGTCGTACTGAACATCCCGACATGATCTACTCATTAGTCGGTGACAAGTTATGCGAGCTTGGCCGCTACGGCCAAAAAACTTCGGCTGGCTGGTATGACTATCACGCGGGTGACCGCACTGCGCATCCGTCTGATGTGGTTAATCAGATGATTCTTGATCACGCTGCAACGCTAGGCTTGCAGCGTCGCCAGATCAGTGATGCCGAAATTGTCGAGCGCTTGATGTATGCACTGGTCAATGAAGGCGCGAAAATTCTGGAAGAGGGCATTGCACTGCGCGCCTCGGACATTGACCTGGTGTATCTGACGGGTTACGGCTTTCCGCTGTACCGCGGTGGCCCAATGTTTTACGCTAGTGGCGTCGGGCTGAACAAAGTACTCGAGGCTATTAACGGCTACGCCAGCGGACCGAATGCGCATGCGTGGCAAGTCGCGCCCCTGCTGCAAAAACTTGCTGCGGAGGGTAAAGCGTTCCAATAGGAAGCTCGAAATCATCGGCAATTGTTGCGACCTCGCCACGAAATAAAGGCAAAACTATCGGTAGTACGTTTTTACATTGTTCTACAAAACCATTGCTGACCAAATTCCCAGCAATGGTCTCTACCATCGGGCTCCCTTCAACAACTTGGAAAGGATCCGATGATGAACGGTTTAAGAACCTCGCTGGCCACCGCATCATTACTCGCCTTGCTGACGCATGGCGCTGCTCAGGCCACCACCTCCATCACGCAAACCATCGATGTCACTGCGACAGTTGCTGCAAGCTGCACCATCAGCAGCGCTGCCGCAGTTGACTTCGGTACCAACTACAACCCCACCAGTACGTCGCCCACCTATGCAGATGGCTCGATTACGATTGCTTGTGTCAAAGGTACTCACCCCACCTTTGCACTGAGCAGTGGTAATAACCCGGACACCGTGACAGGTGCACGACGCATGGCCAGCACCACGCTTGCCGGCGAGAACCTGAGCTATTCCTTGTTCAAGCCTTCCGGTGCTGCGTTCAGCTGCACCCACACCGAAACCGAGTTGTGGGGCTCGACCGGTCTGGATGTGTTTGATCCGGGCCCGGCAGGTGGCTACGCAGAGACTACCTTCAGTATCTGCGGCAAAATTGACGCCCGGCAGAATGTCTCGACTGGCGTCTACACCGATCAGGTGATTGCAACGATCACTTTCTGATCATGAGGCGCCCGGTAGATCGCGGTTCGCATCACTGTGTTTCATACCGGGCGCTGCGCATGCGTACGATAACCATGGTATTGCACCGAATACTGATGACTATGCTCATAGTCATCGCTGTGTATGGCATTGACGCACGCGCCGGCTCATTCTCGGTCAACCCGGTCAGGGTAGAGCTGTCGGCGCAGCGTATGAGTGCGGTGGTCGAGGTTGAAAATACCAGCAGCAGTGAGGTCACGGTCGAGGCAAGAACTTTTAGCTGGTCTCAGAACAGCGGCAAAGATCAGCTCAGCCCTACGCGCGAGATTATCGTCACACCGCAAGTATTTCGTTTGAAGTCAGGCGCCAAGCAGCTACTACGGCTAGGTCTGCTGCGTAAGCCCGACCCCTTAACCGAGCTTCCTTATCGTTTGCTGATCGAAGAGATTCCACCGCCGCCTTCAGCCGAGGTTAAAGGTTTGCGGGTTGCGCTCAGAATTAGTATTCCCGTCTTCTTGCGCCCACCGGTTGAAGCCAAAGAAAAAATGAGTGTGGTGCTTCGGCGGGAAAATGATCAACAAGTACGGGTCTTGTTTTCTAATGCCGGTAATGCCGCAGCGGCACTGTCAAATTTAAGTTTGTCTGAACAGCAGTCACCACAGCAAGTGATCGCGACGCATAGCGGCGTGATTTATCTGCTACCGGGACAGCAGCGCGAGCTGCTACTTAACAGTACACGTTTACCGGTCGATCAACCTATCCTGATTCAGGCACAGTCGCCCTCAGGCCCTGTAGCGCTTCATGCTGTCATTGGATCTCAATAAAGCGTATCGGCCTATTCGGAATCGGCATCATCCGGGCACCTGTTGGCTGATGCTGTTAACCATCGCTTTGCTGATGAGCTATCGTGCCATTGCCGCCGAACAGAACCCAACGGATGGTTTTCAAGTACCGGCAGCCGAGCTCGAGGTTTTGCTGGTATCAGTACAAATCAATCGGCAAATGATGCCGCAACCTGCGCTCATGCTGCGCTCGACAGACGGCGAGTGGTGGTTGCCGCTACCTCTGCTTGTAGATGCCAAACTTCGGCTACCGGAAGGACCGCAACGGCGTTTCAATGAGACAGACTATGTCGCTGCCTCGTCCTTACCTATCGATACGCTCAAATTCGATGCCGCCACTTTGTTCATGGATATTCAGCTCAGGCCCGAGGGTTTCACTACCCACCAATTAGCTATCCGATCGACATCACGCCCCGATACGATCACCCGAAGTGCGGGTGCGTTCATCAACTATGATTTGCTGCTCGATCATGGCCAAGCTGGCACGGGTGCTGTGCTGTTCACCGAACTAGGCGGTGCTGTTGGCAGGGGGGTGATAACCAGTAACCAGATGTGGATCGATCGCCCTGATAACGTGCGTTGGTTGCGGCTGGATAGTAGCTATGTGGCCGATGACCTTGATCGGATCGCGACCCTACGGCTCGGTGATTCTATCTCCCGACCACCCTCGCTGCTGGGCCGACCGGTGCGTTTTGCTGGTCTGCAGTGGGGCACCAACTTTCGAATTCGCCCCGATTTGATTACGGCACCGGTACCAAGCTTGTCCGGACAGGCTGCACTTCCTTCCAGCGTGGATGTGTATATCAATAACGTACTTCAGTCGCGTAACCCGCTACCGCCCGGGCCTTTTTCAATCAGTACCGGCCCTATTGTGACGGGCGACGGTGAGGTCGTGCTCAAGGTGACGGATATCAGCGGCCAGGAGCAATTGATTACGCAGCGCTTCTATGCCAGCCCATCTTTACTTGCAGCGGGCTTGAGCGATTACTCGTTTGAATTGGGCGCACTCAGGCAGCGTTATGGTGTGGCAAGCCAAGACTACGGCGATCTGGTGGCTGCTGCGAGCTGGCGCCATGGCTTGCAACAAAACCTCACCCTTGAGGCAGGGGCGCATATTCAGCAGTCCAAGCTGATTGGCGCACTGGGTGGCCTGGCGGCATCGGTACCGGGTTGGGGGCTGGGCACGATCGGTGTCGGGGTCAGCCGCAGTGATGCGGGTGTGGGCACGCAGATGGCCATCGGTTGGGAGCGACGCGCACAACGCCATGGCATCGCACTGCGCTCACAATGGGCAAGTACTGATCATCGCCAACTTGGCGTGGATACCGAGCAGACACTCAGACGGCTTGATTCGGTTTTTTACAGCTATCAGATCACCGGCATAGGTAGCCTTGGCCTCTCATGGACGCAGCAGCAGCGCATCGGTGCCGAGCCGTTGTCGGTGACGAGCTTGAGTTTAAGTACACGCCAGAGCGCGTGGGGTAGTTTGATTTTTTCGTTATCCCGACTGAAAGCAGAGACAGAGACAAGTTCATTCAATGTGTTTTGGTCGTACCAACTCGGTGCTGGAACGAGCGTGAGTGCACAACACGCCGATGCCACCGGCGCTGCCTCAAGGCAGCTGATACAGGTACAAAAAAGCCTGCCGCCGGGTGATGGCTGGGGCTATCGGCTACAGCTAGCGAATCATGCAGCGCAACAGGCGGCGCTCTACGGACAAAACAATTACGGACGTGTTCGCCTTGAAGCCGCTGAACTGAACGGTCAGGTCAGTGAACGATTCGGGTTAAGCGGCGCGATCGCAACGCTGAATGGCCAGTGGTTTTTATCCCGGCGCATCGACAGTAGCTTTGGCGTGGCGCGCGTACCGGGTCATGCCAAGGTTCGCATCTATGTCGATAACCAGCTCGCCGCACGAACTAATCAAGACGGCTATGCCTTGCTGCCACGCCTGCACCCTTATATGCGTAATCATGTCACGCTAGAGCCGCTTGATTTGCCGCTGGATACCGAGATAGGCCAGCTCAAGCTGCAACCCGTACCGGCATGGCGCTCGGGTTTGCTGATTGACATACCAGTTCGCCGCGTAGCCGCAGCAACGCTCAACCTGATGCTGGAAGACGGCCGACCGGTACCGGCGGGAGCCAGCGTCGACTTGCTCACTGATCAGAACACTACAGCCGAAAGCTTTGGTGTGGGGCACGAGGGCTTGGTGTATTTGTCAGGTCTGCGTGCCGAGAACACATTACGCGCGTATTGGCCCGACGGCGAGTGCATCGCAAAAATTCCCTTTCAGCCAGAGCTGGGTAGTGTGCCCTATCTTGGCCAGTACCCATGCCAGCGGTCCAATACACGCGAGGTTTCTCGATGAATCACCAGCTGATCAAGCAATTGCAAATCATCATCATGGGCTGGTTTATGCTGGTTACGGTACCGAGCGCTGCAATGGTATGCATGGGTGAAAGTGAGCCGCTGCTTGTGTTTGGTGCGTATGATCCGAATACACGCGAGCATCATGATATTCAAACGGTATTTCATATTCACTGCATGCCCGCATATCGCGGTGAAGCCTTGAATTTACGGGTTCGTTTGAACGGTGTTGATCCCGGCCCGCTAAAAATGCGCCATAGCGAGACAGGCGAGTGGCTGAATTTTTCAGTGTATCGAGACCCGGCACGCTCACAGCCGATCGATGCGCAGAATGATATTCAAATGAGCTTGCCGTTGGTAGTGCCGATGACGCTATCTATACCGGTTTATGGCCGTATACCGGCAAGGCAGAATGTCTCCGTTGGCAGCTACCATCTGCCGGTGAGTGTCGTGCTCACGTATTAACCGACGCGCCAAGCACTCTCGGTTGCCCATTGATGCCCACCGTGTGCAAGCTCACGGGCCGTTGCCAGACCCGCGCGATGTAGTCGAGTACGCGCTCAGCACGGGCGAGATCAAGCCCGCGGCCATCTTCACCGACATCGTGAATCAATTCCAGACGGCCATCACCATGCACTGCTTTGACAGCGACACGGGGCGCACCGTAGTTGAACTTGACTGAAAGAATAGCCTCACGTATGGCATGAATATTTTTATTGGCGATACGTATGCTGCCATCATGATCAGTCTCGTATACGAATAGATTCAGTTTATCCGCTAAATTTTGGGTTAGATAATTTCGTATAAATCCGAAATCATCTTCATCATGACAAATCTGACGCGCAGTATCGATACCGTAGCGTTCAATAATATCTTCCCACATCGAGAAACCGAGATGGTAGGGGTTAATCGATAGCGCCAGTTGATCATCTGCCGCGAACGGGCGAACGACATCGGAGTGCGCCTTGATGGCAGCAAGATACTCTGCCGGCGGAAGAAAATCAGCCTGACGCAGCAATCGAGCATGCCAGTACGATGCCCAACCCTCATTCATGATCTGGCAGGCAAACACCGGGTAAAAGAAAAATGACTCTTCGCGCACTGCCAGGAAGATGTCGCGCTGCCAGCCTTGCAACTCGGGCGCATGGTTAGCAATGAACCAGAGCAGGTCGTATTCCCGGTAAGACTCAGACGCCAAAGGTGACGATGGTGCACGCGCCGACCGATACAGGGGTTGGTGAATATCGACATGGGGCTCCAAGGCCAGTGCGGCGTCTAGTACCTGCTCGACCTTCTCCTGCCCGTGCTCGACCAGCGCGCGCTCAATTGCGCGGGATCTCTCAGCAGCCTGCTCCAGGATTCGAGCACCACCCATCGCCATGAAGCGCTCGAATAAGCTATTGCGTTTGGCAAAATCAGCATGGCCGATCACATGCGCTACTACTAGAATGTTTTCTGCGATGCTGTTATCGCGCACCAAATAGGCGTGACAAGGATCACCCGGAAACATCACCTCGAAGATACGCGAGTGCCCCATACTTTGCCGGATCAGCTGGTGAATATAGCGAACACCAAACGACCAGTGCGGCATGCGTATCGGTAAGCCGTAGACCGCGACCTCGGTCATGAAATGTGCAGGCACGACCTCGAAATCTATCGGGTAATACGCCAGACCCTGTTGAGCCGCTAGTATTTCGAACTCGCGAGTATATTCAGCAAGCAGTGAATTTGGCGTCATGCGTTATTTTTCTGCATAGCGTCCGCTGAAAAAAATTGCCGAATCGCTTTCCAGATATCGTCTGGTTGATTCAAAATGCAACAACCTAGCGCGGCGCCTTGCTGCTGTAATTGCCGGCAAATTGCCGACATTTCCGTTTCCATGGTACGAGAAGCACCGGGTACGGTTTCGATATAGCCGACGTAGTTCAGCAAATCAGTTAGTGTGTGTAGCAGCCCGCTGGCAGCTTTGCGATCCTCGGTAAAGTTTTCGCCATCCGAGGCATAAAACAAATAGCTATTGAATTGCGCTGCGGGATACTCGGTGGTGAGCAGGTGCTCGGCCAATGCAAATGCAGATGAGGCACCGGTGCCGCCGGTACCGGTAACTTGAAAAAATTCAGATTCGGAAAATTCCCAGGCTTGTGTGGTGTGCGCGATGAAGCGCGTCTCGACCTTGCCATACTTGCGGCGTAGTCCTTGCAGCGCGAAAAAGAAAAATGTTTTCGCAAGCTTGCGCTCAGCTTGCGTCATGCTCGCTGAGACATCCAGCGCAAACAACACAACCGCGTGGGTGACGGGTTGCGGTCTATGCACAAGCGGTCGGAAGCGTAAATCATCATTACAAAATGCAACCGGGTCAGCTTGTATCGCGCGGCGTTTTACTGCTTCTTTGATGGTGCGACGTCGGTCAAGGCGCGCGCGTGCGCCATGTTTATCCCAACCCTCACGGACGAGCGTCTGCTCGGCTAGCCGGGTCTTGGTCTTGGGGCGCAGCTCGGGAAGCTTCATTGTCTCCCACAGCCAGTCAACCAGTTCATCTACGGTTAACTCAAGCAGGAGCTGTAGCTGACCCTCACCGTGACCGCTCGCTTGCGATAGGTCAGCATCATCTATATGCGGTGGCGGCCCCGCGGGGCGGATCAGATCGCCCGGCTCACTATGGCCCTGGCCTGCACGCCGAAAACATTCAATCGGATTATCAGCCAAGCGGAAGCGCGCATGCTCGAGTATGTGCACCGGTAGGTGGACGGTACGCTGCTCAGGGCCAGTGATCAGATCGGCACTTGCCACCAGATCGGGTAACTGCTGCTGCACACTGTCGCGAATTTTTTGATTATGGCGTAACCAGTCACGCGCGCCGCGCGAGAACAAGGCGTACCATGGCGATCCTGCCGAGACCGTGCTACGCGGGCTCATGCTCAACCCAGCGTGTTTCTGCGCCAATGTTATTCCTGCGCCAGTAGGGTAGTGACATAGTTCAGTGCCTCGTGCGCACTGTGGCTGTCGTACCCATAGTCATCCATCAGGCGCTGCTCGACGATAGATATTTTTTGCCGTGCTTCCGGGTCTGGTCGGTGACTGGAGCTAACTAGCCTGAGTACATCCCGGCGCTGCTCGAATAAATACTGCTGCACCGCCTCATGTAGTTGTACGTGGCTATCGAGTGTAAATTTTTCGCCGCGCTTGAACGCACCCATGGCCTTTCTGACGACTTCTTGCCTGAATGATTGTTTGCCTGAATCCGAAATATGAATTTTCTCTTCGACCGAGCGCAAGAAGCGCTCATCAGGCTTGCGCTCTTCGCTGGTGATGGGGTCGCGAATCTGGCGATTATCTAGCGTGGCTTCGACCTCATCCAGATACTTATCGAGTAGATCTTGGGCTTCCTGCTCAAATGACACAAATAATGCACGATGAACGTCTTCCTTTACCCAGCGATTATAAAAATGCTTGCGCGCGAGTACCAGATAATCAACCCATTTACGTTTTTTCTTGGGATCGATACGGGCATCATTTTCTATTGCATCTTTCAGCGCCAGCAGCACATCCATCGTGGTCAGGCTGCGCGTATTTGATTGAATAATCGCGCTCGATAGCGCATTGATCACAAAGCGCGGAGAGACACCACCTAATCCTTCCTCAGGGTGTTTTTGCCGGGCGCGCTCCGTATCTGCTGGGTGCAAGCCATCGATATTTTCACGTGCGTACAGCTGCACACGCTTTGCCAGTTCTTGCTCTTTGTCGTCAGCCTCCTGCAGCCGCGTCAGGATCGCGAATACAGCAGCTGCGCTCAGCACGTGCGGATCAAGATGCACTTCTCGAAAAGCCGGTGCAGCTGATGAGATCAGCTTGCGGTAAATTCGCGCCTCGTCGTTGAAGTTAAGTGTGTATGGTACTTGCACAATCACCATGCGATCAAGCAGCGCCTCATTCTCGCTCTCCTGCAAGAACTTGCGAAACTCTGCTAAGTTGGTATGCGCGACAATCGTCTCATCTAAATAGATCAGCGGAAATCGCGAGACCTTGACATTTTTTTCTTGCGTCAATGTCAGCAATAGATACAAGAACTCGCGCTTGACCTTGAGAATTTCGATCATCTCGAGCATGCCGCGGCTGGCGGCGTACACCGCACCCGACCACGACCAGGCGCGCGGATCACCCTCATCACCGTAATCGGCGACTTTGGATAAATCGACCGAGCCGATCAAGTCGGCCAGATCAGCGGTAGTGGGGTCATGCGGCGCATAGGTGCCGATACCGCTACGACCCGCCTCTGAAATAAAAATACGCTCAACCGGCATCTGCAAAAAATCGCCGTTGAGCTGCTGCTCGACACGCATACGGCAGTGCGGGCAGAGCTCGCCACGGATCTCGACTTGGTAGGTCTCTCGGAATTCTGCACGCATGGTATGAGGTATCAGATGCAGCGGCGATTCATGCACCGGGCAACCCTGAATACCGTAGATCGCACCGGCCTCGGTGTGGCTGTATTCCTCCAGTCCGCGCTTAAGCAGTATTACTAGCGTTGACTTACCGCCCGACGGCGGACCGAGCAAGAGCAGCAGACGCCGCCCGACTTCCGAGCCTGCCGCCGCTGCCTTGAAGTAATCGACGACGCGCTCGATCGGCTCTTGCATGCCAAATAATTCGTCGGCAAACAGTGCGCTGCCTGCAGGTGCCTCGCTACCTTGCGGTCGGGTCCAGCGGATCATGTCCCAGATGTACTGGTGCGCGCTGCGCGCCACGCCGTGGGCATCGCGCGTGATGATTTGCTCTAGAAATTGCGCCAGCGTGCCCGACCAGAAGCTGCTTTTATGCTCGCGCGTAAAGGCAAGCAAGTTGCGCATGAAATCCTGCTGTTGTCCCGTGCTTGGTTCTGTCTCGATGCTGCCCATCGGCTGCGCTCCCTGAGAAATATGAAGACAACAGAGCAGTGGACAGTACGGTCAGGCGGCAGTTCGGTTGAGGGCTGGTAGCAGGATCAAGCCTCGGCACTGATCGCCAGCAGGGGAAATCATGTTGGGGAATTTTGGTTATCTCGACCGCTGAGCGTATGCATTTAAGCCATTGGTCGGAACTATCTGTTGCTTTCTTTCACAGATCTCCAAAATTTCCCGCCGGCTAGTGCCCACCTCAAGGAGTAGACGCATGGCAACAAACCTGGAACGTATGCAGATCATGATGGAAGAAATCGGGCCCGCCATGCCCGAGATCGAAGCCGTGATCCAGAGCGAAGAAAAAAACTGGGCGATTCAATTCGAAGACCAGTCGATCGTGATGCTGGAGTGGGCAGAGAACCCAGACCGCGTGGTGCTGACTGCAATATTAGGTACACCCTCGGAGTCCATGCAGCTATCCGTGTATGAAACTTTGCTTTGCTACAACCTGCTCTGGAAAGATACCGGCGGCGTCAAGATGGCGCTGTCCGGGCCCGGGGGCGAGTTGGTACTACTGTATGAATTATTTGCGACCAACCTCAACCGCAATGAACTGCAAACCGTACTGATTAATTTTGTCAGCATCTCGCAGGTATGGAGTGTGTACGTGACCGGCGAGGGAGATGAACCCGCCGGCCAGCTTCCGAGCCCGACCGACATGCTGCACCTCGGCGCCTGAATTCAAACTCACAGAAAGGATAGACCATGTCAGTCAACGGTATCGGTAGTACAGCGGTTCAGGCGTCAGCTACCGCCTCCACCTCGGCACCATCACATTCTTCCACCGCGCAAGCAAGTCAGGCTGGCATCAAGACGCTGTACGGCTCGCCGGGTGCAGCGGAAGGTTTGGCCAATACATTGCAGCGCATGCAACAACTACTACAGCCGGCACAAGCGCATATCAAAGCGGCACACCCCGATATTCAATAACGATCATTAAATCGCCACCATTCGAGACAAGAAACCATGACAACCATTGAGCAGATAGAACACCTCGTTAAAGATCTTGGCCCGGCGATGCCGGAAATTGATGCCATTGTTCAAACCGAGGATCCCAGCTGGGCCATACAGTTTTCTGATGAGGCCATCATTATTCTTGAACCGGCTGATGACCCATCGCGTATCGTGATCTCGACTGAGCTTGGCGCAGCCGCCGAGGCACAGCAGCGCACAATCTATGAAACTATGCTCTGCTACAACCTGATGTGGCGCGATAGTGGCGGCATAAAAATCGGTTTAGCCGGACCAAACGGCACGCTCATCATTAGCACCGATGTCTGCATCGAAGGCCTGACGCTGCAAGGTCTGCAGCAAGAAACCGAAGCTTTTCTGAAGATTGCACGTACTTGGATGCAGTATGTTGGCAGAGCCGACGCGGGCGAGGCACCGCCGTTGCCGGGAATCGGGGGCAGTAGTTTTCATCTGCATGCTTGAGGAAAACCTGGCGATGCGCCCGATCAATTGATAAAATTGGCGCATAAAATAAATTAAATCAATAAGTTAAGATTTAAATCTAAAGTAAAATCTACCTGATTTATTTCATCAGCGCTTTCCTAAATGCTGTATATTTATACAGTACTTAAGCCTGAAAGATTTGCTGATGAATGCCTTACTTCCCGCAGAACTGCAGGCCCATGTCTGGCGCGCTGGCCAGATGGGTCTGGCGCGTGCCACGGTCACGCAGACCGGCTATGCAGCGCTTGATCGTGAATTGCCTGATCACGGTTGGCCGCATGCTGGCCTGATCGAGTTACTGCTACCGCAAAACGGTATCGGTGAGCTGCGCATCGTGCAACCAGCACTGCACGCACTCGGCGAGCAACGCATTGCATTACTGCAGCCACCCCATATTCCGCATATCGCCGCGTGGCGCGGTTGGGGTTTAAGCCCGCAACGATTGCTTTGGATACGCACCCGGCGTCAAGCTGATGCGCTATGGAGCGCCGAGCAAGTACTACGCAATGGCAGCTGCGGTGCGCTGCTGTTCTGGCAGCAAACACTACGTCATGAATCTTTACGTCGTCTGCAACTGGCGGCGCAGGCCTCCGATACGGTGTGCTGGCTAATACGTCCGCTATCGGCGAGTGATACCCCGTCGCCCGCGCCACTGCGCATCGCGCTAAAACCACTGCCAGGCGGTGTGCAACTCGAGCTACTGAAACGACGTGGGCCGCAGTGCGCGTCACCGATTCATGTGTTCTGGAGCGGTCGTGATGCACGCACCAACCGCGCACCCTATTCCGCGAACGAGGCAAGCGATGCGCTGCTGGATCGCCGTCATCCTGACCCGATTACCCTTGCAGGCCCTGTACCCGCGCTGGTCTGAGCCGCTACCGATCGCCATGACGGATGGCGCACAGGTGATCGCGCTCAGTAGCATGGCAGCCGCGCAGGGAGTTCGCATCGGCATGCGCAGTGTCAGTGTGCATAGCATCGCACCGCAGGTGGTTCTGCAGCCGCGTGATTTGCTGCGTGAACAGCAAGCCTTCGATGCTGTCGCGCTTGCGCTGATGCAGTACACACCGGAAATCGCAACGATTGGTCATCAGAGTCTGGTGCTGGATGTCAGCGCCAGTTTGTCGCTGTTTGGTGGCCATCGACGACTATCACGCCGTGTGTATGACACCGTACAAGCGCTGGGCTTTTCATTGACACTGGGCATGGCGCCGACGGCGCAGGCAGCGTGGTTATTCGCGCAGGATCATGCACGACAGCGGGCGCGGAGACCAGGACAGCATAGAACCCAATCTCAATCACCAATACATCCGGTATCAACGGCTCAGGTATCAAAACATCAAGCATCAACATATCGTCTTTTGTGGCGACGCACGATCAAACTTGGCACTATGCGCCGCTACCTGGATGGGCTGAGTTTTACTTGTCTGCCCGAGGCCGCAACGCATCAGGAGTGGTTAGAAGGTATCGGCTGCCGCACGTTATCCGATATACGCCGACTACCTCGCAGCGGATTAAAACGTCGTACGCGTACGGGTTTGCTCGATGCGCTTGATCGTGCTTACGGCGAGGCACCGGAATTATTCGAGTGGCTGCAGGCACCGGCAAGCTTTCAGGTAGCGATCGAGCTACCGTATCGCATCGATCAGGCACCCATGCTGCTATTCGCTGCACAGCGTTTATTAGCGCAAATGAGTGGCTGGTTGGTCGCACGACAGCAAGCGGTTCGCTGTTTTCTGCTATGGCTGGTACATGAAAAAGGGCGCGCGAGTTTAGCGCCAACTACAGTGGAAGTGACGCTTTCCGAGCCTAGCTGTGAAGAAGCACATTTATTGCGGCTGGTGAAAGAACGATTCGGGCAGCTGCAATTGCTTGCGCCGGTAATCGCCTTGCGCCTGGAAGCCAGCCAGCTCAGCGACCGGGTTGCGCCGAGTGGGCAGTTATTCGCAAGCCCTGCCAGTAACGCGCAGGATTATCACCGCCTGCTCGAGCTGCTCATCGCGCGCCTTGGTGCCGATGCGTTGCGCTTGCCTGCGCCGTGTGCAGACCACCGCCCTGAGCAGGCGAATCAGTGGCAGATCGTGCATCAGGCGAGCACGCTCGAGAACGCCGAGATGCCGACGGCGGCGCGTCCGTTCTGGTTACTTGAGCAGCCCTTGCCCTTGGTGGTGCGACAGCATCGGCCATTTTATGGCTCATCACTACGATTGTTGTCTGGTCCGGAACGTATCGAAGCCGGATGGTGGGATGGTGCGCTTGCTTTGCGTGATTACTTTGTGGCGCAAGGGGAGGAGGGCGCGTGCTACTGGATTTATCGCGAGCGTGATGCAAGTAGCGCGCGCTGGTTTTTGCATGGTTTGTTTGCGTAATGTCGCCCCTTCTTCCTGGTTACGCTGAACTACAGTGCGCATCGAATTTCAGCTTTCTACGGGGCGCCTCACACCCGGAGCAGTTAGTCGCACGCGCTGCAGAACTCGGCTACAGCGCGATCGCCATCACCGATGAATGCTCGGTCGCTGGTGTGGTACGCGCGCATAGCGAAGCCAAGCGACAAGGGTTAGCGTTAATCATCGGTAGCCAGTTTCGGATTGTTGATGACAACGGCACAGTATTGCGTCTGATCGCGCTGGCGATGAACCGGGATGGCTACGGTAATTTATGTGAGCTGATTACACTCGCGCGTAGCCGCGTTGATAAAGGCGAATATCTACTGCATACCGATGACTTTACACAGCCTGTAGCGCCGCTAACGCATTTACGTGGCCTGCCGAATTGCATCATGCTGCTGGCACCCAGCTACTGCATTGCGCCAAATGTATTACGGCAGCAGTTGGTTTGGATGAAGCAGGTA
>VERA01000027.1 GCA_018882935.1 Burkholderiaceae bacterium
GTGCGGTTGGAAGGGGAAAACGATGGGTGCCGCAGGAGTACATGCACAACATGCGCTGGTGCTGGTGAACCATGGTGGGGCTAGCGGAGAAGACTTGCTTCGTTTGGCGAATCAAGTGCGAGATGACGTGCTGGAGAAATTTGGTGTGGTGTTGGAGCCAGAGCCGGTGTTCATCTAGTCTGATCAACCAAGGCGATTACTACAGATTAAGCGTGTCGCATCTTGGTTACCGACCCAGCGGCCTAAAAAAGCATCAGCGTACCAATGCTTTGGTTTCGACGCTGAAAAAATACATTGCTCGCGTCAGGCATGGTCCGCAGACTCCACTGACAGACGCATACCGACGGTATTCAGTACCGCAATCAAGGTTTTTAATGTCGGATTTCCGTTGGGTGAGAGCGCTCGGTAGAGTGACTCACGACTTATGCCGGCGTCTTCCGCAATCTTACCAAGCCCACCATAGGCTTCCGCAATTGCACGGAGCGCAAGCAAACCTGCCGCCCGATCTTCAGGGTCATAGAGTGATTCCATCGCGACCTTAAGATAAGCAATCGCTTGCTCGCGATCTGCTCTCAATTCTTCTACTTCAAGGTCATGGTGTGATGCACTTGCTTTAGTTTTTTTCACGATCGTCTCTCCTTCCAGTCTGCCCACATTCCTTTAGCGCGCCGTATATCTTCGGCTTGTGTACTCTTGTCGCCGCCACAAAGCAGAATAATTACTCCCGTGCCATGCCGCCCGAAGTAGATTCGGTAGCCCGGTCCAAGATGTAGCCTAAGCTCGATCACACCTGCACCTACTGGAGAATAATCGCCAAAATTTCCCATTTCCACACGGCGTAAACGCATCCGAATACTTGCTTTGATTACATTGTCTTTGAGATTTTCGAACCATTCACTGTAAGGTGAAATGCCATTCGGCATCAGATACCGCCGCAATTCCAACATGATTTGGTTTGTAGCTTAAAAGCTACTCGCTGATTAGTCAATAGGCATGGGCAGATTCTTGAGGTACAGCAGGGAGCTAATCTGCCCGCCGAAGGCTAGCAGGGGCGGGTGGGGTAAAGGGAGAGGGATGCGCAAGATGCAATAGATATTGCATCTTGCTTCAGAAGAGAACGGGCATTAACCGAAATGACAAACGTAATCCAAGGTCTCAATCGTCTCGATATCAAAGCTCGAATCACCCGGCACATGGAAGCTTTGGCCGCCTTCGTAGGTCTTCCACTCAGTCTCACCTTTCAGGCGAACTCGGCATTTGCCGCCGTTGATCTCCATGATCTCAGGCGCTCCCGTATTGAACACCAGTGAAGATGGGAAAATCACGCCGACTGACTTTCGCGTGCCGTCCGCAAACAGTACATTGTGTGAAACACACTTCCCATCAAAAAAGATATTGGCTTTCTTGACGACAGAGACATTGTCGAATTGAGTGCTCATATTTTTCCTTAACTAAAATCTGGTTATTTGCCGCGCTTGATCTGCGCATTGGCAGCAATACGCATACGCAGTGCATTCAGCTTGATGAAGCCGCCGGCATCTGCCTGATCGTATGCGCCACCATCTTCATCAAAGGTTGCGATGGTCTGGTCGAACAGTGAATCGGTTTTTGAGTCACGCGACACCACAATCACATTACCTTTATAAAGCTTCAAACGCACCCAGCCATTCACGCGCTGCTGGGTGTGATCGATCAGTGTTTGCAGCGCGACGCGCTCCGGGCTCCACCAGTAGCCGTTGTAGATCAACGAGGCGTAGCGCGGCATCAGATCATCTTTGAGGTGTGCAACTTCACGATCGAGCGTGATCGATTCAATCGCACGGTGCGCGCGCAGCATGATGGTGCCGCCCGGCGTTTCATAGCAGCCGCGCGATTTCATGCCCACGTAACGGTTCTCAACCAGATCAAGCCGGCCAATGCCGTGCTTGCCGCCAAGGCGATTCAGCTCGGTGAGTGTCTCGGCCGGGCTCATCTTCTTGCCGTTCAACGCAATGATATCGCCGTGTGCGAATTCAATATCCAGATACTCCGCCGCATCCGGCGCTGCTTCGGGGCTGACTGTCCAGCGCCACATGGATTCCTCAGCCTCGGCGCTCGGGTTTTCCAGATGCCGGCCTTCATAGCTGATATGTAGCAGGTTAGCGTCCATGGAGTAGGGCGCGCCGCCGCTTTTGTGCTTCATGTCGATCTCAATACCAGCATCTTCTGCGTATTTCAGCAGCTTCTCGCGCGACAGCAGATCCCACTCACGCCAGGGAGCAATGATCTTCACATTCGGCATTAATGCGTACGCACCCAGCTCGAAACGTACCTGATCATTACCTTTGCCAGTAGCGCCGTGTGAGATCGCGTCAGCACCGGTTGCGCGTGCAATATCGATCAGGCGTTTTGCAATCAGTGGGCGCGCAATCGATGTCCCGAGCAGATACTCACCCTCATAGATGGTATTAGCGCGAAACATCGGATACACGAAGTCGCGCACAAACTCTTCGCGCAGATCATCGATAAAAATATTCTCCGGCTTGATGCCAAACTTGATCGCCTTGGCACGCGCTGGCTCAAGCTCTTCGCCTTGGCCGAGGTCAGCGGTAAAGGTCACGATCTCGCAGTGATAATGATCTTGCAGCCATTTCAGAATTACGGAGGTATCCAGTCCGCCTGAGTAGGCAAGGACGACTTTTTTGATGTCACTCATGACGATATCTTCCTAGTTTATTGCGATGATTTACTGATCGTTTGGGAGGTTTTGATCGATGGTTTGATAATTCGCTCAAGAGCAACGGCGAATCCGTCTGGCGATAAAAAATTATTGTGCGAGGCCTTCAAACTTCGGAGTCATTCAAACTTCTCCCAGCACGAGATACTCGAGCAGGGCTTTCTGTACATGCAGACGGTTCTCTGCTTCGTCCCACACCACCGACTGCGGGCCATCAATCACATCGGCAGACACTTCTTCGCCACGATGGGCGGGCAGGCAGTGCATAAATAAGGCGTCTTTATGCGCACGCTTCATTTTGTCCGCATCGACAATCCAGCCATCAAAGGCTTTCAGTCGCGCTGCGTTTTCTTGTTCGTAGCCCATGCTGGTCCAAACATCGGTGGTCACCAGATCAGCCCCCTCGCAGGCATCCGCAGGTTGTTTGAAAACGGTGTAACGCTGGTTGGTGGGCGATACCAATACCGGATTGATGTCATAGCCCGCAGGCGTAGACACATTGACATGAAAGCCGAATACCTCGGCTGCCTGCAGCCATGAGTACAGCATATTGTTGGCATCACCAATCCAGGCGACAGTTTTGCCACTGATCGAGCCACGGTGCTCAGTATAGGTAAAGATGTCTGCAAACACCTGACACGGGTGATGCTCATTGGTCAGGCCGTTGATGACCGGTACACGCGAATGTGCTGCAAAACGCTCAATGATCTCTTGCCCGAAGGTGCGAATCATGATGATGTCGCACATGCGTGACATCACCTGTGCGGCATCTTCCACCGGCTCACCACGCCCGAGTTGGCTGTCGCGTGTATTGAGGTAGATTGCGGCACCACCGAGCTGGTGCATACCGGCCTCGAACGAGAGTCGAGTGCGGGTCGAGTTTTTTTCGAACACCATCACCAGCGTGCGGTCGAGCAGCGGGTGATAGGTTTCGTAGTTTTTGAACTTGCGCTTGATGAGCTTCGTGCGCTCGAACAGGTAGCTGTACTGATCAAGCGTGAAGTCGGCAAACGTCAGGTAGTGTCGGATTGCCATAAATGAAATCGGCGGCTAGCCAGCGGCTGCCGCCGAATTGTTAACTTGTTGGATTATAAAGGGTTTTATACAGTAAAGGCAGTCGTCTGAGGCCCCGCCAGCGCTGTTCAACGCGCATCGTTGGTCATCAGCATGTGCTCGCGCTGATCAGCGGATCAGTGCTCATTACCGATACCCCGGCTGCTGCTGAGATTCATGCCGTAACTGCAAGTACACGTCGTGGCGTGCGGCGCTGATCTCACCACGCGCTACTGCCTCGGTAATCGCGCAGCCCGGTTCAGCGGCATGATGACAGTTGGTAAAGCGGCACCGGCCCAGATGCGGCGCAAACTCCCGAAATGCCCGCTCGAGCATGCCCTCGGTGAGATGGTGCAATCCAAATTCCTGAAAGCCCGGTGAGTCAATCACCGACGTGTCGTCGTCGATGCGGTAGAGCCGTGTAAAAGTGGTGGTGTGCTTACCAGTATCCAGCCGCTGCGAGATTTCGCGTACCGCGATATCGGCATCCGGCACCAGCAAACTGATCAGCGAAGATTTACCCATGCCGGATTGCCCAAGCAGTATGGTCGACTGATTCCGTAGCAGCGGTTGCAGCGTACGCAAGGCGAGGTCGGGCTGCTGAGTGGCACTCAGCGCATGTACCGGGTAGCCGAGCTTGGCATACAGATCCAGTCGCGCACGCGCTGCTGGCAGCGGCGCGCTAATATCCGTTTTATTCAGCAGCAGATGCGCGGCGATACCCGCGGCTTCCGCCGCAATCAACGCACGCGACACCAGATCATCAGAAAAACTCGGCTCGGTCGCAACCACAATCATCAGCTGCGTCAGGTTCGCCGCAAGAAGTTTTGACCGGTACTGATCCGAGCGATACAGAAACGTTGAGCGCGGAAGAATCTCTTCAATCACGCCTTGATCTGCCGAGGTTGGCACAAACTGAACCTGGTCACCGGTGGCGACATCGCGCTTTTTTCCGCGCGTGACACAGAGCCAATTTTTACCTTCAGACTGCGCCAGATAGTGACGGCCGTGTGCCGCAACAATCCGACCCAGTTGTGGTGTCATGCGCGTTGCGAGGGGATGTGGTCGATCTTGGCGGCGCAGATGAAGTCGTTATGCGAGATACCGCCACGACCTTGATTCACCGAGTGCGTGCTGTAGCGTACCGTGCAGCGGTTATAGCCGACGACCATCTCGGGATGATGATCTTCACTATTCGCGATTTCTGCCACCGCATTCACAAATGCCATGGTGTGGTGATAGTCGGCAAACTGAAACTGCCGCTGCAATTGGCCATCGATGCAGGACCAGTCGCTCAGTACCGCAAGCGCTTCATCCAGTTGCTGCTGCGTCGCCGCCTCCGTCAGATGGCGGCAAGATGCGCTGAGCAACTGGTCACGTTTCATGAGCGTTACGCCGACAGTAGCCGTTGTACCCGCACGCTGGCTGGCGGGTGAGAATCATAAAACGCTGAATGCAGCGGGTCAGGCGTCAGCGTTGAGGCATTGTCTTCGTACAGCTTGACCAAGGCAGAGATCAGATCGCCCGAGTTACTGTGTTTTGCAGCAAACGCATCAGCCTCAAACTCATTTTTGCGCGAGGTGATCGACATCAGCGGCGAGAACAAGAAAGTAAAGCTCGGCAGCGCCAGCATGAACAGAATCAGCGCCATCGCATCATTGCTACCATTCATCAGCGGTGTCACGCCCAAGCCGGTGTAGAACCAAACCTGCCCTTTGAGCCAGCCCAGCAAGGCAAGAAAACCTAAAGACAAAATAAACATCACGGCCAAACGCTTGATCACATGATTCAGCTTGAAGTGGCCCAGCTCATGTGCCAGCACCGCTTCGATTTCATTCGGTGCCAGACGCGATAACAAGGTGTCGAAAAACACAATCCGTTTGGCAGCGCCGAAGCCCGAGAAGTACGCATTACCGTGCGCGCTGCGGCGTGAGCCGTCCATCACGAACAGGCCTTTGCTCGCGAAGCCAACGCGCTGCATCAGACCTTCAATACGGGCACGCAGACTTTCGTCTTCCAGGGGTGTGAACTTGTTGAACAAGGGGGCAATCAGGCTCTGATAAAACGCGATCATGAACAACTGAAAACCGCACCACAGTAGCCAGGCGTATAACCACCAGAGGTTACCCGCTGTTTCCATGAGAGCAAGGGTGACCCACAGCAGTGGCAAGCCGATCGCGGCACCCACCAGGCTGTGCTTAATCAAGTCCGAGAAAAACAAACCTGGCGTCATTTTGTTAAAACCGAAGCGCTCTTCGAGCGTGAACTGCTTGTAGTAATCCAATGGCAAATCAATCACACTGGAAATAATGCTGACCGCAGCGACCAAGGCCAGCTGATACACCATTCCCACGCCGAACGCGGGCGTGAGCAGTTCCGACAGCCACTGCAGTCCACCGAGCAGTGTGAAGCCAACGAGTACCACTGCGTTCACTACCAGCAGCGCAATCTTCAACCTGGTTTTTGCGATAGTGTAATCAGCCGCTTTCTGGTGCGCGGCGAGGGGAATTTTTGCAGCAAACTGCTCAGGCACGGCATCGCGATGCCGTTGTATATGCTGAATATGACGTGAGGCCAACCACAATTTCGTACCGAGCGTGGCAATCAAAAAAGCAGCAAACAAAAGCGAAAAGCTGTATGGATCCATCGGTTATGTTCAGTCGTTTATGTTGTACGTAAGTGCGTGTGCGAGAATGAGCACATGGCGCGCGCCAGTCTCGGCGCAGCGAAATCAACTGAGAGATTATGTCACAAGCAAACGAAGCGCATCAGGCGGCTCCGAGTGGCCCCAACGAGTTCAATTTAGTCTGGATCGATATGGAAATGACCGGCCTCGACCCCGATCGCGACAGGGTCATTGAGCTGGCGGCGATTGTCACGGACGCCAACCTGAATGTGCTGGCCGAGGGCCCTGTACTGGTTGTTCATCAACCCGATAACGTACTCGACGCCATGGACGCCTGGAACAAGGGTACCCACGGCCGCTCTGGTCTGATTGACAAGGTCAAGGCATCCACTCTGACCGAGGATCAAGCGGCGGCTGAGATGATTCAGTTTCTCAAGCCCTATGTGCCGGCCGGGAAGTCGCCGATGTGCGGCAATTCAATTTGCCAGGACCGGCGCTTCATGGCGCGCCACATGCCCACGCTCGAGGCGTTCTTCCATTACCGGAATGTGGATGTCTCTACTATCAAAGAACTATGCCGCCGTTGGCGCCCGGAGCTGATCGCGGGATTCAAAAAACATCAGCTGCATACCGCATTGGCGGATATTCGCGAATCGGTCGAAGAGTTGCGCTATTACCGCCAGCATTTCATTCGCGACACGTAAGCGCTCGGTGGGGAAAACGATAAGAGTCCTGCCGGCGAAGGCCGGTATCCAAGCCTGTAATTATGGCTAAACACCTTTGTGCTTCAGCCAAAACCGCCGAATCTGCGGTACTGAGGCTTCCACCTCAATCGCGAGCTTGTGGCATTTGACCGGGTCGTCGACCAAGACCAACTGCGCATCATCAATTTCTTCCGCACCCAGCAGATCAATCGCGTGCATCAGTAGCGCTTGCGATGACTCACGCAAGGGCTGCCATGCAGCCTCATTCAAACTGATCGCCTCCAGAAATCCCCAGCACCACGCCTCGGCGTCGAGCAGCTCTTTGCCTTTTGCTTTATGTACGGAGAACAGTGGCTCGAAGTCTTGCGGGGCTACTTCAAACGTCACCTGAATTTCTTGCAGCGCACGCGAAAGTAGTTCTTGGAGTCGCGCAGCCTGCTGCGCGTCGCGAAACTTCGGTGCATCTTCTGGCGTTGGTCCCCAAATACGTGGTAGCCACTGCTCGGCCGGAATGCTGACCGGACCAATCGCGATTGCGGTCAGGTAGCCGTTTAATGCATCCATGGCCATGGTCTCATCACCGCAGTGCGATGACATCAGGAAGCGGTCGAGCTCGTCGAATTCTTTATCGCTTAACAGCGGCTGGTCGGACATAAATGCTGAGTGCCTCTCACATACTCTGGTTGTTCACAATGGCAACGATCGCCACCATGGATATGCGCCCTTGATAAGCGCATTGAAGTTCTTGATTGGCACGCAGTGTAACAAGACTACAATGTCATGATGAACAATTCATCATCCGCAGCTTTTCATGCGCTATCGCCTGATGTGGTGCTGGATGCGCTGGCATCGATCGGCCTGCATGGCGACGGCCGCTTACTGGCCTTGAACAGCTATGAGAACCGGGTCTATCAAGTCGGCATTGACGATGCAGCACCGATTGTAGTGAAGTTTTATCGGCCATCGCGTTGGACTGATACAGCGATTCATGAAGAGCATGCATTCATTCACGCGCTGTATACGCAAGAGATTCCGGTGGTACCGCCATTGCTATTGGAAAATGCAACCTTGCACCGATACCAAGACCATCGTTTTGCTGTGTTTACACGGCAGGGTGGCAGGGCGCCCGAGTTGGATCAAGCAGGTACATTGGAATGGATAGGTCGTTTTCTGGGCCGTATTCATGCCGTAGGCGCAAGCCAGTCGTTTACGGAGCGCCCGACGCTCGATCCGAACACCTTCGGTGAGCAGGCTAGAGCGTGGTTGTTGCAGAGTGAGTTGATTCCCAACGAGTTGCTTGAAAGTTGGTCAGTCATCAGCCGGCAAGCGATCGATGCTGTTAAATACTGCTATCAACGTGCGGGTGATATCCGCCTGATCAGGTTGCACGGCGATTGTCACATCGGTAATGTGTTGTGGACCGATGCGGGCCCGCATTTTGTTGATTTTGATGATAGCCGCATGGGTCCGGCTTTGCAGGATGTATGGATGCTATTGTCTGGTGAGCGTGCCGATAGGGCAAGTCAGTTATCTGAACTGTTGAGCGGCTACGAAGATTTCTGCGAATTCGATCAGCGCGAGTTATATCTTCTCGAGGCACTACGAACACTACGCTTGTTGCATTACAGCGCATGGATCGGTATGCGCTGGGAGGATCCCGCTTTCCCGGCAGCGTTTCCCTGGTTTGGCACCGTGCGCTACTGGCAGGACCGCATTCTTGAGCTGCGCGAGCAAGTGGCGTTGATGGATGAGGCGCCGCTCTGGCCAATTTGACCGAGGTCAATTTTTTTCAGGGGTAAGTTGGTTAGATTCGGTGTCATAACAGTTTAACGAGGCCCCTATGTTTAAAAAAATCCTGGTCGCGACCGATGGCTCCGCACTCTCCGACAAAGCAGCGCAGGCGGCGATGTCATTCGCTGCAGCACAAGGCGCCAGTATTGTCGGCTTGGCGGTGGCCGAGATTTATCCCTTTATGCTGATGCCCGAAGCCGGAGCGATGGTCGATCTCTCTACCTATGAAGAGCTACAAGATAAATCGGCGCAGCAGGCAATCGAGCGCTTGAAGGCGATGGCGGCGGCAGCAAATGTTAGCTGCGAGACGCTCTCAACGCGCGGTGTGCATCCCTATGAAGAAATCATCAACACTGCACGTGATAAAGGCTGCGATCTGATCTGGATGGGATCGCATGGTCGTAAGGGTCTGGATCGTTTACTGCTCGGTAGTCAAGCGCAGCGTGTGCTATCGCATTCCACGCTACCGGTAATGGTGTATCGCTGAGAAAAGAGAGTACGATTTCTTGAACTGCGACCAACCAACGTATGACATAGCGATGCTATGACTTATCAGTAGCTACGGCGCGCTGTATTCAAGAGCGATAACGAGGCCAGGGCATATTCCTATTTCAATGTGCCATGAGCACCGGTACGGTCATTGATTGCAGCAGGGTGCGGGTGACGCCACCAAGCAGAAGCTCGCGAAATCGTGTGTGTCCGTAGCCGCCCATCACAATGAGATCGCTATTTAAGTCGGCAGCAATCGATAGCAAAGCTTCACCAGCATCGCCTTGAATAGGGCGCTCAATCACATTCACCTTGATATTATGCCGCGCGAGGAATAAACCAAGATCTGCGCCGGGTTGCTCACCATGCGCATCATCTTTTTTATCGCCGATCTGCATGACGACAACATCGACACTACTCGCACGCGATAGAAAGGGCAGGGCCAGGCTCACCACACGACTGGCTGATAACCCGCCATCCCAGGCGACCAGTACCCGTTGAAAAGGGTAAGCAGGCTGACCGCTGTGTGGCACGATCAGTACCGGACGTCCGCTACCCATGACCACCAACTCCGGAAGATCTGACATCACCCCGGGAATAGTTGCTGTGGCATCGAACTGGCCAATCACCGTGAGGTCTGCATAGCGCGACTGCAGCACCATGCCACCCGCAGCATCATCATCGACCAGTCGCGACTCTACAGAATCAACACCAATCGAAGTCACAACATGTTCAAAATGCTTCAGGACATCGCGCGCATGCTGACGTAAATGATCGCGATGATGCGAAAACACCGGGTCCGTCAGATCAAACTCGGCACGATTGAACACATACCGCGAGATGCCGGTCATGGCGGCACCGATCAAATGGCTGTCAAAGTGCTGTGAGATTTGCGCTGCCAGCTTTATGCGGTCGTCACATCGAGGCGCTTGATCAAGGTGAACCAATACGGTTTTGTAATTCATCGTGTTTCCTTTCATTCGTCAGCAAGCTGACAAGTCTGATAATTTTTGCAAAAGCCTGAGGCGTGGGCGAATATCATCGAGTATAGGGTTAGCCAAGTGGGTCTCGGCATTTGGCAATCAATTCGGGTTGACGCTCCCGGCCAATTTTGACTTAGGTCAAGGTAATGCCAAGCATGGATTCATAGACTTCAAGCGCCCAACAGACGCGCCTTTGCGCTGACGGCTATCAGCGAGCAGCGAGTCTTATGCGTATTCAATCGATCCCCCTTCATCCGGCACCGCAGCTTGAGTTCGATGCGGGGTTAATTCAGCGGCTGTCGCAGTCCGGGCCCCGGTATACCTCGTATCCGACTGCGGATCGCTTTAGCGATCAGTTCAGTAGTCGTGACTATTTGCATGCGGTGAATCATCTTCATGCGCGTGGTGCTCGCCATCCTTTATCGCTGTACATTCATATTCCGTTTTGCGATACGGTGTGCTACTACTGCGGCTGCAACAAGATTGTTACGAAGAACCGCGATAAGGCCATCACATATCTTGATTATCTAAAGCGCGAGCTGGCGATGCAGGGTAAGTTGTTTGCCGGCTTTAATCAGGTAGAGCAATTGCATTTTGGCGGCGGTACGCCCACCTATTTGTCTGATACGCAGATGGGTGATCTGATGCAGCACTTACGACGCTGGTTCAGTTTTGCAGACGATACCAAGGGCGAGTACTCGATCGAGGTAGACCCACGCAGTGTGAGTGCCGCGCGTATTCATACACTGCGAGCGCAAGGATTCAATCGTATTAGTTTAGGTGTGCAAGATTTTGATGAGCAAGTACAGCGTGCGGTAAACCGGATACAACCTGAGCAGACCACGCTCGATACGATACAAGCGGCGCGCGATGCCGGATTTCGCTCGATCAGTATCGATCTGATCTATGGTTTGCCCAAGCAGACCTTGGCATCCATCGCCGAGACACTCACTAAAGTCATTGCTGCTAATCCCGACCGTATTGCGGTGTACCACTACGCGCATTTACCGCATATCTTTAAACCGCAGCGACGTATCGCTGAGGATGATTTGCCCAGCTCCGACGTCAAGCTCGAGATGCTCTCGCTCTGCATACGGCAGCTGAATGCGGCAGGCTATATTTATATTGGGATGGACCACTTCGCCAAGCCAGACGATGAGCTGGCGGTGGCGCAGCGGCAGGGCCTCCTGCACCGAAATTTTCAGGGCTACTCGACCCATGCAGAGTCTGATCTGATTGCCTGTGGTGTGTCCGCGATCAGCTCGGTAGGCATGTGCTATAGCCAAAATGCCAAGACCCTCGACGATTACTACGACCGTCTGGATCAGGGTGAGTTACCCATCGTGCGTGGCTATCAGCTGACCATGGATGATGTACTACGGCGCTTTATCATCCAGCGCCTGATGTGCAATTTCGAGCTATCCATACGCTCGCTAGAGCAAGCCTACCCCATCAAGTTTGACAACTATTTCAGGCTGGAGCTGGAAGCGCTGGATGAATTACGAGCGATGGGTTTGCTGACCATCGATAGCGAGTGGATTGAGGTAACGCTCAAAGGCAGACTACTTATCCGTAATGTTTGTATGGTGTTCGATCGCCATCTGCAGCAGGCACGGCAGCTATACTCGGAGCCCTTAAGGTACTCACGTACGGTGTAGATGTGAGCTTATTTTCACTGCTGCCGATCTTCCTGATCGGTTTGCTGGGCGGCGTGCATTGCGTTGGCATGTGTGGCGGCATCGTTGGCGCCTTTGCCGTGGCCACGCCGCGTCATACGATTCCGGTGAAGGCTGTAGGTACCCTGCAAGCTTCCATGGCGATCACGGACACCGGCCCGCGCGTAATGGCATTCAACCTCGGTCGTATCGCCAGTTATATGCTTGCGGGCGCACTTGCGGGTTTACTGGGTAGCGTGCCGCTGATGATGAATTTAGCGAGTGCACAAATTGTGGCGTATTGGCTGGCGAATCTGATGCTGGTGGCGCTGGGTCTGATGCTGATGAATCTCTGGGAGGGTCTCTCGCGCGTTGAGGCCGTTGGGCAGATCGTATGGCGGCGTCTGCAGCCGCTGATGCGCCGCTTGCTGCCGGTGCAGCATAGTGGGCAGGCATTCGCGCTGGGGGGATTATGGGGCTGGGTACCCTGTGGCATGGTGTACAGCGTACTCATGACCGCGCTGCTCAGTGGGTCGGCGACACGCGGTGCGCTCGTCATGCTGGCGTTTGGTTTAGGCACGCTGCCGCTGCTATTCAGTATGGGTATGTTGGGCTCATCTTTGCAGCCCCTTCTGCAACGGCGCTCAGTGCGCCGCATCGCTGGCATGCTGGTGCTCGGCTTTGGTGTTCTCGGCTTGTTTCGGGTCAGTTTGGGGCTCTCTAACGCCTGGCTCGATATGCTGTGCATCACCCCCGCCGTACACTGACAACGCGCCATGAGCATCGTATCAACTGCCGGCATTGCATCTACCGTGAGCGCCGCATCCAACGCCAGCGCACAAAGTTCGGTGTGTTTTCATTGCGGCTTGTCCGTACCCACTGGTACGCACTGGTCCGTACAGATTGACGATATCGATCAGCCGATGTGTTGCCCTGGCTGTCAGGCCGTTGCGCAGACGATCGTTGATAACAATCTCACCGATTACTATCGCACTCGACAAAGTCTTCCCGAAAGCGTTGTCGACACAGTGCCTGCCGCACTCAAGCTATACGACGTACCTGAGCTTGCCGCGCAGTTTAATCGTGCAGAGGGCGGCGCTGAGGCCATCCTCTCGGTAGAGGGGATTCGTTGCGCGGCTTGTGTGTGGCTGATTGAGCGTCGGCTCGCGCGGGTACCCGGATTAACCGACGCTAATCTGAACGTCGCTACAGAAAAACTTCACGTGTGCTGGGATACCGCGCAATGCCAGCCCAGCGATATTCTGCAAGCAGTCCATGAAGTGGGCTACAAAGCCTATCCATTTGATCCGATTCAGCACGGCGAGCTGCTGCGAAAAAATTCACGTCAGCTATTCAAACGATGGTTTGTTGCCGGGCTATCGATGATGCAGGTCATGATGTACGCGGTACCGGTCTACTTGACCGATGAAGGCGGTATCGAACCCGAGATGGCGCAGCTGATGCGCTGGGCGAGTTTGTTGCTGACACTTCCTGCCGTGTTTTACTCGGCGATACCGTTTTTCAAAGGTGCGATCACAGACTTGCGTGCGCGCAGCTTGGGCATGGATGTGCCTGTGGCCTTGGGTATTGCGGCTGCATTTATCGGTAGCTGCTATGCCACCCTCATTGACCAAGGCGAGGTGTATTTCGACTCGGTCACGATGTTTATTTTTTTGCTGCTGGGCAGTCGCACGCTCGAGCTGATCGCACGGCGGCGAGCTGCTGCATCTTTGGAGCGGATGCAGCATGCTTTGCCGGATGCGGCATGGTTGCTCAAAGATTTTCCTGCAGATAGACGTCCCATGCAGATCGCTGCGGCGCAGCTGAGCGTCGGTGATGTGGTGTTAGTGAAACCAGGTGAGACAGTGCCCGCCGATGGTGTCATCCTCGAGGGAGACACAGCGATTGATTTGTCGTTGCTCACCGGTGAAAGCAAGCCGCAACAGAAACAGGTCGGCGATAGCATCTCAGGTGGTGCGGTAAATGTCAGTGCACCCATCACACTGCGTATCGATAAGCTGGCCAAAGACAGCACACTCGCTGCATTGATTCGTCTGATCGAGCGTGCTGGCCAAGGCAAGCCCAAGATCGCGCAGCGGGCTGATCGTGTCGCCGCCTGGTTTGTTTCAGCCTTATTGTTGTTTGCCAGTGCGGTGTGGTTGTTCTGGCAGTGGCATGATGCCAGCCGTGCCTGGCCCATCGCGATTGCAGTACTGGTGGTGTCATGTCCCTGCGCGTTATCACTGGCGACACCCTCAGCATTAGCTGCTGCGACCAATCGGTTGTTGCGTCAAGGCGTACTGGTGATACAACCGCATGTACTCGAGACCTTGCACCGTGCGACCCATATCGTGTTCGACAAAACCGGGACGCTTACCGAGGGCCGACCGGTACTCCGCCAGGCCACCCTATTCGGTACTATGCGTGAACCCGAGGCGCTGCAGATTGCAGCTGTACTTGAAGCGGGAAGCGCGCATCCGATCGCGCATGCATTCAGTCATGTTACGACCAGCGGCCTGCATGCAACAGCCATCGCCTTCGTTCAAGGCCAGGGTATCGAGGGTCAGATTGAAGGCAAAACCTATCGCATTGGTCATGCGAAGTTTGTCGCTGCTGTGGCCGGTGACCTGCCGAGCCATGTTGCGTTGGAGGGCATGACGGAAATTTATCTGGGCACCGAGCGCGAATGGCTGGCGCGTTTCTCATTGGCCGACGGCATCAAGCATGGCGCACAGTCCGTGATTGATAGCTTCAAGGCGCGTGGTCAGCGCGTGATTTTGTTATCGGGTGATGCGACCGATATCACGCAACAGGTAGCTACTACGCTCGCCATGGATGAAGCACACGGCGGCATGCTACCGCAGCAGAAAATGGCCTTTGTTCAAAACCTTCAGCAGCAAGGTGCAACCGTGGTGATGGTGGGGGATGGCATCAATGACGCAGCGGTATTGCGTGTGGCGAATGTTTCATTCGCGTTGGGGTCGGGTGCGGCATTAGCGCAGTCCCATGCGGATGCAGTACTACTATCGGGTGGCTTGTCATCACTGCGTGATGCAGTCACAGCAGCCGACGCCTGCATGCGGGTGATTCGCCAAAATCTGGCCTGGGCCACTCTGTACAATTTGGCGGCAATCCCGGCTGCAGCGATGGGCATGCTGAGCCCCTGGATGGCCGGTTTAGGTATGTCTGCAAGTTCAGCCTTGGTTGTGCTCAATGCATTACGTTTGCAGCGCCAGCGCCGTGCTTGAAAAGCGCACAGGATCATGGAATCACTTTATCTGCTGATACCCCTCTCGGTCGCGATTGTTTTTTTCGCACTGTGGGTATTTTTCAAGGCGATGGACAGTGGCCAGTTCGATGATCTGGAAGGCCCTGGCATGCGCATCCTGCAAGATGATGATCGCGTCCATGACGATGCAGATCCTGCTGAAACTAATAACAAGAAATAAGTCAAAACAAGCCCCGCCGCACAGAGCTTATCCAGCCTTCCGGCCCTTTTTGACTCAGGTCAAGGAATTCCAGACCCCCGACACGTAACCTCCGCCCGGATTTGTCGACATTCGTCTTAAATTCCAGAGGAGTTCCCGTGGACACAGCACAAAACTACAACTACCGCGTGGTCAAGCAGTTCGCGATCATGACGGTGGTGTGGGGCGTGGTGGGCATGCTGGTGGGGGTCATCATCGCCGCCCAACTCGCGTTCCCAGCGCTGAATTTCGATATCGCCTGGCTCAGCTACGGCCGCTTACGGCCGCTGCATACCAACGCCGTGATCTTTGCATTCGGTGGCTCGGCATTGTTCGCCACCTCGTACTACGTGGTGCAGCGTACCTGTCAGGTGAGGCTATTCTCGGATGCGCTGGCGAGCTTCACGTTCTGGGGTTGGCAGTTGGTGATTGTGCTGGCTGCTATCACGCTACCGATGGGCTTTAGCAGTGGCAAGGAATACGCCGAGCTGGAATGGCCGATCGATATTTTGATTGCCGTGGTCTGGGTGGCGTATGCGGTGGTGTTCTTTGGCACGCTGATCAAGCGCAAGGTCTCGCATATTTACGTCGCCAACTGGTTCTACGGCGCATTCATTCTGACAGTCGCGCTACTACACATCGTGAACTCCGCCGCGATGCCGGCGACGCTGACAAAATCGTATTCTGCGTATACCGGCGTGCAAGACGCGATGATTCAGTGGTGGTACGGCCATAACGCGGTCGGTTTTTTCCTGACTGCCGGTTTCCTCGGCATGATGTATTACTTCATACCCAAGCAGGCTGAGCGACCGGTGTACTCATACCGGCTATCCATCGTCCACTTCTGGGCGCTGATCTTCACCTATATGTGGGCCGGCCCGCACCATTTGCACTACACCGCGTTACCCGATTGGACACAGTCACTCGGCATGGTGTTCTCACTCATTCTGTTAGCACCAAGCTGGGGTGGCATGATCAACGGCATCATGACCCTGTCTGGCGCATGGCATAAATTACGAAGCGATCCGATTCTGAAATTTTTGATTGTGTCACTCTCGTTTTACGGCATGTCGACCTTCGAGGGTCCGATGATGTCTATTAAAACGGTGAACGCGTTATCGCACTACACCGACTGGACCGTGGGCCATGTGCACTCAGGCGCGCTTGGTTGGGTGGGCCTGGTCTCTATGGGGTCCATCTATTACTTGCTGCCGCGCCTCTCGGGTAAAAAAGAGATGTGGAGCACGCAGCTGATCGAGGTGCATTTCTGGACCGCGACTATCGGTATCGTGTTGTATATCGCCTCTATGTGGATCGCCGGTGTGATGCAAGGCCTGATGTGGCGCGCCGTGAATGATGACGGCACCTTGACCTACAGCTTTGTCGAGAGTGTAAAAGCGACCTTCCCCTACTACGTTGTCCGTCTGATCGGTGGTTTGCTCTACCTTGCGGGTATGTTGATCATGGCCTACAACATGTTCAAGACGGTGATGGACAGCAAGCCGGCGGATACCCGAATTCCTTTAATCGGCGCACACGCGTAACCGCGGGAGAGATCGATGAAACTGACACACGATGTGATTGAACGCAAGCCCTGGCTGCTGATTGTTTTAGTGCTGCTGGTGGTGAGCGTAGGTGGCCTGGTAGAAATCGTGCCGCTGTTCTTTCAGAAATCCACCACCGAGCCTGTGGCAGGGCTCACGCACTACAGCCCGCTGCGGCTTGCGGGTCGTGATATTTACGTGCGCGAGGGCTGCTACAACTGCCACTCGCAAATGATCCGCCCAATGCGTGCCGAGACCGAGCGTTATGGCCATTACTCGGTTGCTGGCGAGTTTGTATACGACCGGCCGTTCCAGTGGGGCTCCAAGCGCACCGGGCCTGATCTGGCGCGGGTAGGTGGTCGCTACTCGGATGAGTGGCACCGCGCGCATCTGAATAATCCGCGTGATGTGGTACCCGAGTCGAATATGCCGGGCTATCCGTGGTTAGCGAGTACGGTGCTGGAACCGCAATCGATTGTGCCCAAGCTCAAAGCCTTGCAGCGTCTTGGTGATGGCTACACCGAAGAAGAGATTGCGGCAGCACCAAAAGCGCTAGAAGGCAAGACCGAGCAGGATGCCTTGATCGCTTATCTGCAGGGCCTTGGCATACAGATCAAGGCGCGGAGGTAGACATGGATTTCACTCGCTGGATATCAGATGCCCGCACCGTCATGACACTGCTGAGCTTGCTGACATTTATTGGCATTGTGTACTGGGCTTTCATCGTTCACCACAAACAAGACTTTGACGAAGCTGCGATGCTGCCCTTCGCAGATGATGATCAAGATAACGGAAACCGCAAGCAGGAGCCAAACCATGGCTGACTTTATCAATGACTTTTGGGGTATCTACATCGCGATCCTGGTCGTGCTGTCGATTATTGGCTGCGCTTGGTTGCTGTGGTCACAGTCGAAGGTACAGGTCACCATACCGAAAGACGGAAAGGTGGGTACCACCGGCCATGTGTATGACGGATTAGAGGAGCTCAATAATCCGATGCCACGCTGGTGGATGTGGCTGTTCTATATCACCATTGTTTTCGGCGCGATTTACCTCGCCTTGTACCCGGGTCTTGGCGGCTTCGCCGGTAAACTCGGCTGGCAGTCAGCCGGGCAGTACCAGGAAGAGATCAAACTCGCTGATGCTGAAATCGGCCCGATGTTCGAAAAATACAAGGCCACTGATCTCAAGGTGCTTGCCGCAGATAGTAAAGCGCATGCCATGGGCGAGCGCCTGTTTCTTAATTACTGCGCGCAATGTCACGGCTCTGATGCACGTGGCAGCAAAGGCTACCCGAATTTAACCGATCGTGATTGGTTGCATGGGGGTGATCCCGATACGATCAAGCTCTCTATTTTAAAAGGCAGACATGGTCAGATGCCACCGATGGGGGCTGCTGTCGGTTCGGAAAAAGATATCGAATCCGTCGCGCATTATGTGCTCTCCCTGTCGGGTTCGGCGCATGATGCAATCAAAGCGTCTACCGGCCGTGAAAAGTTTGCAGCATGTGCCGCCTGTCATGGTGCCGATGGCAAAGGTATGACCGCCATAGGTGCCCCGAATCTGACCGACAAGACATGGCTGTACGGTGGCAGTGCTAACAGCATCATGGAGACGATTCGGTTAGGTCGCAATAATGTGATGCCGGCCTTTGAAGACTTTTTGGGCGAGGCCAAGGTGCACTTGCTGGCAGCCTACGTGTGGGGATTGTCGAACAAACCCGAGAGTGCTGTGGCGGCGAGGTAGCTAACGCGTCATGGAGAATCCGTCACCAGAAGTCGCTGTGATCCATATGTATCAAGCGCGGCAAGAGATTTATCCGCGCGAGATACAGGGAAGATACGCCAGCCTGCGCTGGCTTTTTGTATGGCTGACGCAGTTGGTGTTCTATGGCTTTCCCTGGCTGCAGTGGAATGACCGGCAAGCGGTTTTGTTCGATCTGGGCGCCCGAAAATTTTATATTTTCGGGCTCGTGCTTTGGCCGCAAGACTTTATCTATCTGGCCGCGCTACTGATTATCTGCGCTTACTCGCTATTTCTTTTTACCGCAATTTTTGGCCGGGTATGGTGCGGCTTTGCTTGCCCACAAACCGTGTACACAGAAATCTTCATGTGGTTCGAGCGCAAGATCGAGGGGGACCGTAGCACCCGCATGCGGCTGGATCGGCAGCCGATGTCATTGCAGAAGTTTTCTCGCAAAACCGCAAAGCATGTAGTGTGGATTGGTTTTGCGCTCTGGACCGGCTTCACTTTCGTCGGTTACTTCACCCCAATTCATGTGTTATCGCACGAGATTGCAAGACTCTCGCTCGGGCCGTGGGAGTGGTTCTGGGTGCTGTTTTATGGCTTTGCGACTTACGGCAATGCGGGCTGGATGCGCGAGCAAGTCTGCAAATACATGTGCCCGTATGCGCGCTTTCAAAGCGCAATGTTCGATAAAGATTCGCTCATCATTACCTATGACAAACAGCGCGGTGAGCCGCGCGGTGCGCGCAGCAAAACCGATGCTGCGGCGAGTCACACATTAGGCGACTGCATCGATTGCTCGATGTGCGTGCAGGTGTGTCCGACAGGTATCGATATTCGTAATGGCTTGCAGTATGAATGCATAGGCTGTGGCGCCTGTGTCGATGCCTGTAATAAGGTGATGGATAAGATCGGTTCAGCACGTGGTCTGGTGCGTTTCTGGACCGATCATGCGATGACGCATCGCTGGACATCTGCGCAAATTCTGCGCCATGCATTTCGCCCGAGAGTGCTGATCTACAGCGCTATTCTGGTAGTGATTGCCACCGTCTTTTTCGGCACGCTGCTTGGGCGAACGCCGCTCAAGATGGATGTAATTCGCGATCGCGGCTCGCTCGGGCGCGAGGTAGAAGATGGCATGATCGAAAATGTCTACCGGCTTCAGATCATGAACACGGATGAGGCATCACACCGTTACAAGCTAAGCGTCGAGGGTATACCGGGTATCCATATTCAAGGCAGTGACGAGATCACACTCTCAAGCACTGAATCGCGCGCAGTACCGGTATCGGTACGAACAAACGAAGGCCAGGGAGAGAAGGGTTCTAACAAGATTTATTTCACACTGAAGACGATCGATGATCCGGCGATCTCGGTCAAAGAAAAAGCGGTATTTTTTGTGCCGCGCTGAGGAAGCAACCCATGCGAACAGAACTACCAGCAAAAGCATTCATAGAGCCGTGGTACCGCCACCGCTGGCCGTGGCTATTAATGGCAGGGCCGGCTACCGTGTTGGTGGCGGGCTTCATCACGATGTGGATTTCTTTCTCCGGTGCCGATGCTTTGGTGGTGGACGATTATTACAAACAGGGTAAAGCAATCAATCAAGATTTACGCCGTGATAAAGCCGCCGCAACGCTGGGCTTATCGGCAAGCTTGCGCTACGACGCAGCAGCTGGCGTATTGTCGGGGCAATTGATTGGCGCGCCGCAGCCGGGTACGGTCAAACTCCTGTTCGTTCATCCGACGGTACCGGCGAAGGATCTTCGGCTCTCGGTGTCGTTAAGCTCATCCGGTAGCTTCAGCGTTTCATTGCCCCTACTAGAACGTGCACGTTGGCAGGTGCAGCTGGAAGATGAAGCACGGCAGTGGCGGCTAAATGACAGCTGGTCCTGGCCACAGCAGAAGAATATTCACCTACAACCGCAGAATTAATCAGCGCAGGGTAGTTGACCAACCCCGGTTAAACATAAAGCCAACCCGATTGGCATGGGGAAGAAGGAGACAAAGCAATGCTGAAACTTGCAATGACCGTGCTGTGGCCGTCGTTTTTATCTGCGATTATGGCCGAGGGATTGTTTTTCTCGGTGTTTGATCCGTCTGATTTGATGCTGGTTGGTGGCCATGTTGATTTACCACCGATTGCCGCCTACACCATTGGCTTTTTCTTTTTTTGGACAATTTGCGCCTTGGCCAGCATGATCAGTATGTATCTGGTGCGAACGGAGAACCCGCATCCTCCATTCTGAGCGCAGCGCCTTTAACAAAACGCCGCTAGCGTTGTTGGTAGCGTCTCGCCGTACGTCGAGTACTGTCTTCGACGCTCCTGCCCAGCTAGCGACACTTTGTTAAAGGCTATAAAGACTTTTAAGGACTCAAAAACTGCCTGGATCGCCGGGCTCGGTTCCTGCTGCGATCGCGCGCAGTCTTTCTGGCTGCAGTAATTCAATTTCGCGATTAGCCACGCGAATCAGTCCTTGTCTCTTCAGGCGCGATAGCAGGCGGCTGATACTCTCGATGGTCAGTCCCAGATAATTACCAATTTCCTCGCGCGACATTCGCAACTGAAACTGGGTAGATGAATAGCCGCGTGCCGCATAGCGTGCCGCCAGGTTCACCAGAAAAGCAGCGAAGCGCTGCTCGGCGCGCATATTTCCCAGCAACAGCATGACGTTCTGCTCGCGGGTAATTTCGCGGCTCATCATGCGATGGAAGTGATGCAGCAGGGTGGGGATAGTGCTAAACAACTCTTCCAGTTGCGGGAAGGGGATCTCACATACTTCACTGTCTTCCAGTGCCATGGCATCACAGTGATGCCGGTCAGTGCTGATGGCGTCCATGCCAAGCAATTCACCGGCCATTTGAAACCCCGTCACCTGCTGCTCGCCACCCGGGGTGATCTGGTAGGTTTTGAAGTGCCCGAGCCGGATCGCGTACAGGTTGGTGAAGGGGTCATCCATGCGGTACAGCAGCGTATCTTTGCGTACCTTGCGGCGCCGGCCGATGATTTGGTCAAGTTTTTTCAGGTCAGCATCAGCCAAACCCATGGGCAAGCAAAGCTGGTGCATGCTGCAAGCCGAACAACTCTCCCGCAGACTGTGCAAGTTCACGGGAGGGATGGCGGTGGCAGTGGCTGATGTCATGCGGTCAATGATGTAATCCGCTTCGACTCTATCCGATTCGTTGTCGGAATTCTACCTAGCAATTTATAGGGTTACTCCGGGATAGGCTCGTAAGGCAAGCCGACGTAGTTTTCGGCGATGGTGCTGAGACCCGCCTCAGAGCTTGTGAAATAGGCAAGTTCGGCTTCCTGAATCTTGCGCCCAAACGGGTCCTCGGAAAACTTGTGCAGCAGCGAGGTCATCCACCAGGAGAACCGCTCTGCTTTCCAGACACGGCGCAAACAAATTGATGAGTAGCGTGTCATCAGGTCCTCGCGCCCCTGCTTGTAGCGGAGGCGCAGCAGGTGATACAGGGTGTAGACATCGCTTGCTGCCAGATTCAGGCCCTTGGCGCCGGTGGGTGGCACGATGTGCGCTGCATCGCCGACCAGAAATAGACGTCCGAATTGCATGGGCTCGGCAACAAAACTGCGCAAGGGCGCGATACTTTTTTCTATCGACGGGCCGGTCACCAGCTGTCGAGTACTTTCTTCGGGAAGCCGGCATACCAGCTCATCCCAGAAGCGTTGGTCTGACCAGTCATCGACACGATCATCCAGCGAGCACTGCACGTAGTAGCGCGATAAAGTATCCGAACGCATGCTGCATAACGCGAAGCCACGCTCATGATGCGCGTAAATCAGCTCATGGGAAATTGGCGGTGTACGTGACAAGATACCGAGCCAGCCGAACGGATAAACACGTTCAAACAACTGTATGCGATCGCTCGGTATCGACTGCCGTGATATCCCATGAAAACCATCGCAGCCAGCGATGTATTCGCAATCAATCTGATGCCGCACACCGTGATGGGTAAAGCTGACCGACGGATGATCACTCTCCGCATCATGCAGAGCAACCTGCTCGGCCTGGTAGAACTGCGTTGCGCCGCTGGCGGTACGCGCTTCCATCAGGTCTTTGGTGACCTCGGTTTGGCCGTATACCAATACATTTTTACCGCCTGAATATTTTTTCAGGTCGACCCGACGTAGCACCCCCGAAAATGACAGCGCAAAGCCTTCATGCACCATGCCCTCACGGTCCATACGATCGCTTACCTGTGCGGTGCGCAGCAAATCTGTGGTGCCTTGCTCGAGCACGCCAGCGCGTATCCTTGACAGCACATAGTCGGGCGACTTGGCCTCGATGATGATGTTATCGATACCTTGCAGGTCGAGTAAGCGGCCAAGCAGCAAGCCCGACGGGCCGGCGCCAATAATGGCAACCTGAGTTTTCATTGTCTTGTCTCGGCGGGCGACATTGCCAGCGACTGGTTATTACGGCTTGCCTGAGGCTCCGCCGTATTTATTATGGGTGCACGCATCGGCGATGCGCACTGTTAAAACTGGATTATAAGGCTGCTTGCTGAGTCGCTAAGGTAGTAGCAGGCAGATCTCGTTAGATACGTTCAGCAATACGTGTAGAAACTGATCTTCGATCGCGTCACGCGAGATGCGCGCTACCTGTGCGCCGATGCCCAGTGCCGCTACTGTCGCACCCGAAGCGCCACGCACCGGGACCGCAATAGACCGAAGGCCAATCTCCATCTCTTCATCAACCACTGCAAAGCCACGTTGCCGAACTTCGAACAGAATATCGCGTAGCTTGTGCTCTGACGTGATCGTACGCGGTGTGTACGACGACAAGGTCACTGCAGAGAAATAACGGTCTAACTGTGCTGCAGATAAACCTGCCAGCAATACACGCCCGAGTGCGGTGCAGTGGGCCGGCATCCGGCTTCCCGTATTCATGGCAAGCGATAGCACACGTGGCGCATCCGAGCGTGCCACATACATCACCTCGTAGTTATCCAGTACGGCCAGTACACAGGATTCTCTCGCTCGATGGCTCAGCTCATTCAGATACGGCTGAGCCGCCACCGTGAGTGGCGTAGAGGATAGATAGGCGTAACCAAGCGCCAGAATGCTCGGCTTTAAAAAGAAATTGTTCGCCTCCGAGTCGGCATAGCCGAGTTGTTTCAGGGTGTAGAGGCATCGGCGAACAGCGGCGCGTGGGATACCTGTTTTCAGGCTGAGCTGGGCTATCGTCATGGCGCGTCGGTGATCGCTGAAGGCTTTGATGACCGCTAGTCCACGTGCCAGCGAGGTCATGAAGCTCGGGTCGGTCAGCGCATCGATTTGCTCGGCAATACTGAGCGCTCTGGTGGGCTTGGCGGCCGCGAGTTCAGCTAAAGACTCGCTGACTGGCGTGACGGGTAATGGTGTGGCTTCGGTAGTCAGCGGCTCCCGGTTTGGTAGCGGCGGCTCAACGGCAGGGTGAAGTTCATCGTCGGTACTGCTGGCAAGATTCTGCATGGGGAGCTATTCGGCGAAATGGTTCGTTGATTCGGTTGTCATGCCGCGCAATTTGTCGGGCCATTAAGGCCCTATTGAGATCCTATTAAGGCCCTGTTAAGGCCTTATTAAGGTCGTTAACATCGGCATTGCTTAACCGTAACGCAGCTCGATAGCCATATGACAATCTTTTGCGCGTAGCGAGCGTTGTTCATTTTTTTTTCGCTCATGAAAGCCCTGAATTGTTGCGTCGTTCTGACATGTTCATGGGTTTTCGCCGATGCCGGTTCGCGCATTGACTGGCAAAAAGTTTTTGCGATTGACCTCCACATCGGCGGTCCCACAAAGCGCCTGCAGGATTTCCCAATTCGCTCGGCATCAGCGACAATTCACGACATTCCAATAATTAGCCGTCTCGAGATCAGGATCGCATCATGGCCGCACCAGCCCCTTACCGGCGACCACTGCCGGGAAGCCACTCGGATTACCTCTACCCCGATTACGCATCGACCGTCTCGCGCGCACCGCGCCAACCGCTGGTACTGCTGCCGCAGTCATTGTCCGAGACCACTGGGCCGGTATTTGGCGATAGCCGTGTCACCGCTGCTGATGCTGATCTGACCCGCCAGCACGCAGGTGAGCCGATCGGCGAACGAATTCTGGTGGGCGGCCGTGTGATCGATGAAGACGGGCGTCCGGTACCCAACACCCTGATCGAGGTATGGCAAGCCAATGCGGCGGGTCGGTATCTGCACCCGCGCGATCAGCATGATGCGCCGTTAGATCCAAATTTCACGGGTACCGGTCGTACTTTGACCGATGCCGACGGTCGATATCGCTTCATATCCATACGCCCCGGCGCCTACCCTTGGCGTAATCATGCCAATGCATGGCGTCCCGCACATATTCATTTTTCATTATTCGGGAATGCGTTCGCTACACGCTTGGTGACCCAGATGTATTTTCCCGGCGACCCCTTATTAAGCCTGGATCCGATCTATAACAGCGTCCCGCAGGGTGCGCGGGAGCGTATGGTGTCGGTGTTCGATTTGTCGATGACTGAGCCTGAGCACGCGCTTGGCTTTCGCTTCGATATCGTGCTGCGCGGGCGCGATGCGACACCCATGGAGCGCTGAATGCTATTCGGATTGACACCATCACAGACCGTCGGACCGTACCTGCACATCGGGTTCGAGTGGCTCAACATGACCACGCTCGCTCAGGCAGATACTCCGGGCGAGACCGTGATGATTTCGGGGCAGCTGGTCGATGCAGAGGGCATCGCAGTGCCCGATGGCGTGATCGAGATCTGGCAAGCTGACGCGCAAGGTGTGTACGCACATGCCGAAGATGGCCGCGAATCTACACCTGGGTTTAGTGGTTTTGGGCGTTGCGCCACCGATGCCGAAGGGCGCTTTCAGTTTTTCACCATTAAACCGGGTCGCGTGCCTGCGATTAGCGGTGGGTTGCAGGCTCCGCACATCATGGTCAATGTGTTGGCGCGCGGATTATTGAAGCAGCTCGTCACGCGCATGTATTTTCCGGGTGATGAGCATAGTGACGATTTTGTATTGAAGCAGGTACCCGCAGCAAGGCGCGCTAGCCTGATAGCGAGGGCTGATCCGCACAAGCAACGAAGTGTCCTCTGGCAGATTGCGCTGGGTGGGGATAATGAAACCGTTTTTTTCGAGATTTAAGCAGTGCCATATTCACTTCCCGGCGTAATCCTGACCTCGGCGATCTCATCCACCGAGCCGGTACACGATATTTTTTCGGCGCAGTCGACGGTTCAGCGCATGCTCGATGTCGAGGCGGCATTAGCACGCGCATTGGTTGCCGAGGGCGTGATACCAGCCTCGGCGCTGGGTCCTTGGCTGCAGTGCTGTCAAGCCGGTCAGATCGATATTGCAGCGTTGACAAGCGCTGCGCGTGACGCCGGTAACATCGCTATTCCACTGGTTAAGCAGCTGACCGCAGCAGTGGCCGCGGTTGATGCGCAAGCGGCGCGCTACGTGCACTGGGGCGCCACCAGTCAAGATGTGATTGATACCGGTCGGGTACTGCAGTTGCGTGACGCTTTAGATGTGATCACACATGACTTGGCGGCAATCGCAGCAACGCTTGCGCAGCTGGCACAACACCACCGCGATACCGCGATGATCGGTCGTACGTGGTTGCAGCACGCGCTGCCAATTACCTTTGGCCTCAAAGTAGCGGGATGGTTGGATGCCATCATGCGTCATCAGCAGCGGCTTGCTGAACTTCGTCAGCGATTGTTGGTGCTGCAGTTTGGTGGTGCCAGCGGCACGTTGGCGAGTTTGGGTCCACATGCCGCTGCCATCGCTCGATCGATCGCAGCAGATTTAGGGCTGGCACTACCCTCGCTACCCTGGCACGCCAACCGCGACCGAATGGTGGAGTGCGCGACCACACTCGGCATGCTCACCGGTACGCTTGGCAAGATCGCGCGCGATATATCGCTCATGAGTCAAACCGAAATTGCGGAGCTGGCTGAGCCAAGCGCACCGGGACGTGGTGGTTCTTCCAGCATGCCGCACAAGCGCAACCCTGTCGGCTGTGCCGCTGCACTGTCAGCAGCTACGCGTGTACCGGCGCTGGTGGCGACGATGTTGTCGGCAATGCCGAATGAACATGAGCGTGCGCTAGGCGGCTGGCAATCTGAGTGGGAAACCTTGCCGGAGATTGTCGCGCTGTGTGCTGCGGCGTTGGCACAATTACATGGTGTGGTTGACGGCCTGCAGATCGATACTGATCGCATGCGCCGCAACATCGACGCAACCCGTGGCATGGTGATGGCCGAGGCAGTGGTGATCGAACTCGCGCAGAGTATGGGTCGGCTGCAGGCGCATCAGATCATCGAGCAGGCTTGCCGCAAGGCGTATCAGCAGAACACTGATCTGCTGACGGTACTGCAAGCGGAACCTGAGCTTACCCAACTGCTGTCCAAGCAGCGACTGGCGCAGCTACTTGATCCACACAGTGCGGTGGGTGAAGCCGGGCCTTACGTAGATCGCGTGCTGGCAGCCTACCAGCAGCGCAATCCCTGATTCACTCAGCCGCGGAGACACACCCATGCCCATGCTGGATACGGCAACAGGTCAGTTGCATTATCAGATCGAAGGCGATCCGCATGCACCCATACTGGTGCTTTCCAACTCGCTCGGTACGACGCTTGATATGTGGTCGCCGCAAATGCCAGCGTTGCTTGAGCATTTTCGGGTGCTGCGCTATGACACGCGTGGCCATGGGCAGTCCGAAGTGACAGCGGGGCCGTACAGCATCGCACAACTCGGTGCTGATGTTGTCTCACTGCTTGATCATTTGCACATCACGCGTGCACATTTCTGTGGCCTTTCCATGGGCGGAATGACAGGTATGTGGCTAGGCATTCACGCGTCCGATCGCATCGATAAACTGGTGCTGTGCAATACCAGCGCAGCGATCGGTGTGCCGGAAATGTGGAATGCGCGCATCTCACAGGTACGCCAGGACGGTATCCAGTCGGTGATTCCTGCGGTGCTGCAGCGCTGGTTCACACCTGACTTTTTAAGTCATGCGCCGACGCAGGTCGAGCGTGTCAAGGCGATGTTAATGACGACCTCGGTGGAAGGCTATGTCGCTAACTGTGCAGCAGTACGCGATATGGATCAGCGTGCAGCGCTATCTCAAATCACGCGGCCAACGCTGGTAATTGCAGGCCGCCACGACAGCTCTACCCCGCCCGAGCATGGTGAGTTCATTGCCAAGGCAATTCGTGGTGCGCACTATGTGGAGCTCAACGCGGCGCATCTCTCCAACTGGGAAGTAGCGCAGAGCTTCACCCAGCGGCTCCTTGATTTTTTACTTCACTAAGCGGGTAATTATGGATGATCAGCAGCGGTATAAAGATGGAATGGCGGTGCGCCGCGCTGTGCTGGGTGATCAGCATGTTGATCGCGCACAGTCGAATCTGAATGATTTCAACGCCGATTTCCAGAACCTGATCACCCGCTATGCGTGGGGCGAGATATGGACTCGCCCAGGTTTGCCGCGCGACACGCGCAGCTTGATGACGATTTGTATGATGGTTGCGCTGAATCGAGAAGAAGAATTGAAGCTGCATATTCGCGCGGCGCGGAATAATGGCGTCACCGCTGATCAGATCAAAGAAGCACTGCTGCAAACGGCGATTTACTGTGGCCTGCCAGCGGCTAATGCGGCATTCGCGATTGCACAGCACGTATTAAAAGAAATGGGTGATATGGCCGTGTTAAAAAATTCACATGACAACGAAGCGTGAGAGTACCGGGAGATCGGTTTGGAGAAGGTAATGCGATTCGCAGTGGTAGGCGCAGGTGCAGTCGGCTGTTATTTTGGCGGTATGCTCGCCCGTGCGGGGCAATCGGTCACCTTGATCGGCCGGCCATTACATGTGGATGCAGTTCGCAGTAACGGTTTACGACTTGAGACGCAAAGTTTTGATGAAGTGGTGGCATTGGAGGCGAGTACCGAGCCTGGTGCTGTCAGTGGTGCGGATGTTGTGCTGTTCAGTGTCAAGTCAACAGATAGTCGGCACAGCGCTCAGCAGATCGCCCCGTTTCTGTCACCTCAAGCGGTTGTACTTTCTCTACAAAATGGCGTGGAAAACGCCGACATTATTCGCTCGGTGTTGCCGCAGCAGGTGATTCCTTCGGTTGTCTACGTCGCTACCGAGATGGCGGGTGCGGGCCATCTGAAACACTTTGGTCGTGGTGAACTGGTCATCGCTAATACTGCGCACAGTACAGAAATCGCCGCGACGTTTGGGCGTGCGGGTGTGCCGGTCGAGTGCGTGCCTGACGTGCGTGGTGCGCAGTGGGCAAAGCTCATCATCAACTGCGCCTACAACGCGCTGTCGGCCATCGCGCAAAAGCCTTACGCAGCGCTGGTTGAGGTCGAGGGCGTGACCGACCTGATGGCAGCGGTGGTTGATGAATGCCTGCATGTGGCTACTGCGGATGGCGTTACCGTGCCGGGCGATATTCATGCCGCTACCCGCCGCATCGCACATACGATGGCAGGGCAATACTCATCGACCGCGCAGGATGTGGCGCGAGGCAAGCCTAACGAGATCGACTACCTCAATGGTTACGTGGTGCGCCGCGGTCGTGCGCATGGCATCGCCACGCCTATCAATCAAACACTACTGGCGTTGGTGAAATTAGTGGAGAAGCATTGAGCACGCGAGCGGCGCTGCTCCGGGGTGCTTCAGGCTGATGCAGATGCCGTCATCCCGGCATACGCCGGGATGCAGCAGGACTCTGAAATGTCAGCAGTCAGGGGCAAGCCTCGCCCCTGCACTGAATTTAGCCGATCAGGTCGACACGGCCTTTCAGATCCATGATGCCGGTAATGACCGACAGCTTGGGATGTCGTGTATTGACCTCTTTGCGGAAAGCCATCAGCGCTTCGGCGTGTGACATGGTTTCCATATCGCGCTCACCGACTTTATCTGCGCCGAAGGCCAACTTGGCCGCACCACAATCGCGGTGCGTCAGCGCGACCACGCGTTTGATGTGATGCAGTCCGACGGTGATATCCAGATTATCCCAGTAGGTCTTGTGCCATGGCGCGAACTTCGGATGAACAGCACCGATCGGGCCACCGGCCATCACGAAGTGGCTGTAGTTATCGCCTAGCTTCTCGCGATCGACACCCGACAGCAAGCCCATGTACTGCCAGCTGAGCGTCGTGAAACGCGGGTCAATGCAATTGACCAGCATTGCCTCGTAGTTGCCGCTTGCTGCGCTGGCACGACCCGGCATGAAGCCGATCAGTCCACCAGCCACCACGGCGGCGCCGGTGGCAAGAAATTGACGGCGAGAGGTGGTACCGGCTACGCCGCTCAGGTGCGAGCAGCAGGGGCAATCGGCGGCGTGTAATTCATTCGCGAGCGATTGAATAAGCTTGTCTGACATGACGTTCTCCTATTATTAGACACATGGGCCGCGCATTACCCAGGATCGGCGGCGGCTTGTAGCAAGATATCAAAATCGCCCGCCATATGATGAATTTCGGGCTATCCGTGTAGTTTAATCGGATCGGTGCCGCTAATTCATTAGTCGCACGGGTATTTATTTATTGCTCCGGGCTCCAGAAATTCGCGCTCGGTTCGATAATGGACAACGAGGATGTATCTGTAAACCCGCGCAGGTGTAACACGCGCTGTTAGCAGGTTGATAGATTTTTGATAATCCCTGCCAGCAGGTCGGCAGGGGTTTAACGAAGGACTGCCATCATGGTTAAGCAAATAATCGGAATTATCGCGTTGACCGTATCGTTCGTTTGCGCGCACGCGCTCGCGGCTGATCCGGCGCCTGCCGCTAAAGACGCGCATGCTGCGCCAAAGGAGGCAGCGAAAGAGCCGTCTAAAGAGGCAGCGCCAGCCAAAGATGCACACGGCGCTGCAACCAAAGACACGCATGGTGCTGCTGCAAAAGATGCACATGAT
>VERA01000155.1 GCA_018882935.1 Burkholderiaceae bacterium
CGGGTCGCAAAACATCCAAGCCTGACGGCATAGCACGGTCGAGCGATTGAACAAGATCGCCATAGCGGCAAACATAGCCGAGCGCGGGTAGCTGATAGTCTTGGCTACAAATGAGTGTGCGACCAAAACTGCCACGACGCGAGACATGAATCTGCGTGATGGGCGTTGCAGCTACTGGCCAGCCAGAAATCGTCGACAAGAGCTCGCGGCTTCCATACGATAAAGCAATCGATCGTGGATCAGCGGTAGCCGCTGCCACCGGCTTGGCATCAATAATCGCGAGCTTACCGGGATCGATGCCCTGCGCAACCAACATCGCAGCCAGTGACAGCCCCACTGGGCCGCCACCGACAATCGCGATGTCGATCTCGGTGCGCATGATCAGCCGCGCATCAGCGCTTCGATATCAGCGATACTTTTGGGCGCCTTGTGCGTCAGGATGTGACATCCATCTGTGGTGACGAGTGCATCGTCTTCAATCCGAATGCCGATGTTCCAAAATGCCTCGGGCACTCCCTCCGCCGGTCGCACATACATACCTGGCTCTATGGTTAGCACCATACCCGGCACCAAAGTGCGAGACGGTTTTTCAGTGGCGGACACCCCAGGGTCTCGGTAATCACCGACATCATGCACATCCATACCCAACCAATGACCGGTACGGTGCATGTAAAACTGTCGGTAGCTGTCATTCGCGATGACATCATCCAGCGTGCCGACTTTATCTTTACTGAGCAGCCCCGTATCGAGCATGCCTTGTGCAAGCACACGAACAGCGGCCTCGTGGCCATCAATGAAGCGTTTGCCCGGGCCGGTGGCCTGAATCGCCGCGCGTTGCGCATCCAGTACGATTTCATACAGTGCTTTTTGCGGGCCGCTGAATTTCCCGTTAGCCGGAAAGGTTCGCGTGATATCGGATGCATAGCTGTCGAGTTCACAGCCGGCATCGATTAAGACTAAATCTCCGTCACGCAACTCGGCGTCGCCAGCGCGATAGTGAAGCACGCAGGCATTGGCGCCGGTGGCAACGATGGAGCCGTAGGCAGGAAACTGTGAGCCATTACGACGAAATTCGTGCAGCAGCTCGGCTTCAAGATGGTATTCGCGCAACCCTGGTTTTGCGCAGCGCATGGCACGCGCGTGTGCTTCGGCCGCGATGTCTGCGGCGCGCTGCATGATGGCGATTTCGTCCTCGTCCTTGATGAGGCGCATCTCATTTAGCATGGCGCGAATATCAAATGCTGCACCCGGCGCGCTGACGCCAGCGCGTACCTGAGCGCGTACCGTGTTTAACCAGCGCTGAATGTGTTCATCGAGCTGTGCTTGGCTACCAAGCGCATAAAACAACGCTGGCGCATTGGCCATCAGCTTGGGTAGCTCGGCATCGATACTCTCAATACTGAAGCATGTGTCAAACCCAAACTGTTCTTTGGCGCCCGCGGGTCCGTAGCGATAGCCATCCCATATCTCGCGCTCCTCGTTTTTATCGCGACAGAAAAGAATGGATTGGTTTTGAGCGCCTGCGATAAGTACCAGGGTTGCCTCAGGCTCGGGGAATCCGGTGAGGTAGTAGAAATAGCTGTCGTGCCGATAGGGGTAGTCGGCATCTGCATTGCGCATCACTTCGGGCGCAGTCGGGATAATCGCTACACCACCACCCTGGGCCTGCATTTTTTCGAGCAGCGCAGCGCGCCGACGGGCAAAGCTTGTCACGGTCATGATC
>VERA01000156.1 GCA_018882935.1 Burkholderiaceae bacterium
AATCCGGCCAGGTCATGTTCATGCGGGCTCCTGACGCTTCACTGCCCATTGCTCTACCAACACCGCGCTCAAGATACCCACGAGCATCGCGACCACCAGGCCCAGCCGGTAAGGCCACTGCACAGTGGCCACTGCGACAGTACACGCGACCACGACACCCACCACCGTTGGCTTGTTTTTTACGAGCGGTATTGCAATTGCCAGTAGTGCGAGCGACCCCGCAAACCCGATACCCCAGCTCGCAGGTATCTGCTGCGATAACAAAATGCCCGTGAGCGAACCGAGCTGCCATGCCAGCCAATTCGACATAGCGAGACCGGTGAAATAGCCCTGCTTGCCTGCCGGCTTGCCGAGCGTGTGCGCCGGAAAACGTTGCGGAAAGAAACCCATCACCAGATCGACGTTGTTGTAGCCGTACCAGAGCCGCTTACGCCAGCTGAGGTGCTGAAAATGCGGGCCGATCACCGCACTGAAAATCACGAAACGGAAATTCACCATCAGCGCGGTGAAGGCGATCACCCAGACCGGTGCGCCCGCCGCCAGCAAAGGCAAAGCCGCCAGCTGCGCAGAGCCCGCATACACCACCAGCGTCATTAGCAAGGACTGCCACAGCGGCAGCCCGGATTGCATCATCGCCGCGCCGGTGACCACACCCCAGGCAAATAAACCCGGCATGGTTTGTGTGCTGGCGCGCACCGCGTCGAAGAAGGCGGAACGTTCACGCTCGGCGGCTTGCGTGTCATCGAGGGGCTGGGGGGTCATGGCTGGCGCTGGAGCAGCGATCGCGGCGATCGGCTGGAATAGCAATCGGATAAGACGCTATTCTAACGAGCACGCCGCCGAGTGGATCGAATCCGCTAGAATCCGTGGTTTGCAATGTTGAATGAATCGGAGACAACCCATGTCCATGGCCGACCGTGACGGCAAGATCTGGAAGGACGGCAAGCTCGTCGACTGGCGTGACGCCAACCTGCACATGCTCACGCACAGCCTGCACTATGGCATGGCGGTTTTTGAGGGCGTGCGTGCCTACAAAACCATTGACGGCACAGCGATCTTCCGGCTGCGTGAGCACACCCAACGGCTGTACAACTCAGCCAAAATTTTTCAGATGGCGATTCCATTCGATATGGAGACGCTGATCGAAGCGCAAAAAGAAGTCGTGCGCGCCAATCAACTCGAATCCTGCTACCTGCGGCCCCTCGTGTGGATCGGCTCGGAAAAAATGGGCGTATCAGCACGCGGTAACACCATCCATGTCGGCATCGCCGCATGGCCATGGGGCGCGTACCTGGGCGAGGAAGGCCTGAAGCGCGGCATTCGCGTCAAGACCTCGTCATTCACCCGCCACCATGTGAATGTCTCGATGGTGCGTGCCAAAGCCAGCGGCTACTACATCAACTCAATCCTTGCCAATCAGGAAGTGACCGCCGAGGGCTATGACGAGGCGCTGCTGCTGGATACCGATGGCTATGTGTCTGAGGGCGCCGGCGAAAACGTCTTCCTGATCCGTAATGGAAAAATCTATACGCCCGATCTGGCTAGCTGCCTCGACGGTATTACGCGTGATGCCGTACTCACCATGGCGCGTGATCTTGGTATCGACGTGATCGAAAAACGCATCACCCGCGATGAGCTGTACTGCGCTGACGAGGCCTTCTTCACCGGCACCGCCGCCGAAATCACGCCAATTCGTGAACTCGATAGTCGCCAGATCGG
>VERA01000028.1 GCA_018882935.1 Burkholderiaceae bacterium
GACCACACCTGCAATACCCAGCACCGTACTGGTTTTACCAGCACCATTAGCACCCGCCAGGGCAGTGATCTTGCCTGGAGCAATACGTAGCTCAATACCTTCAACCGCTTTCTTGGTGCCGCGAACCATGACCAGATCGCGAATCTCCAGCCAACCTTCACGCAAATTATCAGGTGCGATTTTGGCGCTCATGCTGCCACCTCCAGATCATCGAAGTTACCCAGATACGCTTTTTGCACATCAGGATTCTTCAGCACTTCCAAGGTTGGGCCGAGTGCCAGCAGCTTGCCGAAGTCCAGCACCATGGTCTCGTTGCAGCAGGCTGCAATCAGCTCAACATCATGGTCAATTAAAAATACCTGCGCCTTGCAGTAGCCGGGGATACCCTTGATCACTTTCTGCAAGTGCTCGGATTCGGTTTCCGTCATACCAGCGCCAGGTTCATCCAGCATCACCAGCTTGGGATTGCCGATCAAGGCTTTCGCGATCTCTGCAAGGTGACGCTCTTCGGTAGACAACGCATCACCTTTGCGATTAATTCGATGGGATAGACCCACAAAATCAATCGCGCCATACACTGCTTTTTTTTCTGCGTCACGGCTATCAAATTGCGCGTGATCGGCAATCGCTTGTACGTTTTCCAGAAGTGTTAAATCTTCAGCGATTTGATCGGTCTGAAAAGTGCGACGTAAACCGAATGCGGCACGCTGATGCGCTGGTACGCCGGTGATCATTTCACCATTCACTTTGACCCAACCGCGTCTTGGCTCAACAAAGCCCGACAGCACATTCAGCAGTGTGGTCTTGCCGGCACCGTTCGGGCCGATCAGTCCAACGATAGGGCGGTTGAGTGTGACGGTCAGACCATCGATGGGTTTGACGCCACCGAACTGCACGCACAGGTCATTAATTTCAATCATGGCGTTCCCCTTAGCGATACGCTGCAAAAGGTTTCGGATACCTGGCGTCGATCTTCTGACGCAGTGGCAATATGGCCGGGTGCATCAACAACTGGATCAGGAAGCGAATCGCAATCGAGCTCCAGATAATCGTCAGCGCCACGGTGTAATCCACATCGAACACACCGTTCACCACCCAGCCGACAAAGTAGCCAATGAACAGCACGTTCAGGGTGCGCTTGACGATGCGATGGTCTGGCATCAGGCCGAGCGCACTCATTACATTAGCCAGTCGTAGCGATAGCCAGGCTTCGGCGTCTTCTGCGGCGTCTTGCACACGCTTGCCGAAGAAGCCCAACAGTAACCAGCACACACCGGGGATCGCCTGACGGAACAACAATGCAATCAGTGACAAGAACAAGGCACCGGCAAAACCCATCGCCTGGTAGTACACAGCAGCGAATGCAAGGCCGATCGAGATTGCGCCCCAGATGATCGAGCCTTCCACAATACGGCTGACGCGAACAAACTTGTAGAAATCTGCCAGCTGACCCGCCAAACCTTTACGACCTTGAATCAGCGACACCAGTAAGGCAAAACCGTAAAACGCATTCGACAGGTTGCCGTCGACACCGTGATCATTTAGCAGCGCGGGCAGGGCACGAATCAGCAAGCCAGCGAACACGGCTCCCATCCAGTGATACGCACCACCGACTATCGTCAGCGCGTACAGCAAGATCGATTGCGCGACCGGGAAGCCGGTGTTATCGAGCTGCCCATTCAAACCAGCGAGTAGTCCACCTGCCAAACCTGCTAACGCACCGGCCATCGCAAATGCGAGCGCTTTGTAGCGAACCACTGAAACGCCCGCAGCAATTGCAGCGGCTTCCGATTTGCGAATCAAGCCCCACGCACGGCCGGGTAGTGTGGCGCGTGCCCATTCGATCAGGCCCATGCCCAGCGCCAGCCAGAACATGGTGTAGCGGAAGTAATCCACATCGGTAGGCGCGATCAGTGGGCGCGCAATCATCATGCGCTGTCCGTTCACGATCTTGCCTGTCCAACCAGGACCACCGTCCGGAAAACCAATCACGTTCACCACCACTTGCACTGCTGCGGCAATCATCAAGGTGAGCAGTGCGAGATACAGGCCGCGCATGCGTAGCGCAGGCAGACCTAGAATCAATCCGAACAAGCCTGCGATCAGCGCGCCGAGTACCAGTGCTAATTCGAACGGCATGCCGGTGCCATGAACCAGACGCAGACAGAACCAACCGCCAACGCCAGCTAATGCAAACTGTGCCAACGACACCATACCGAGTTGTCCGTACAGCAGGGCAACCGTACCGGAGGCGAGCACCAGGCAGGCCACGGTCGAGAAGGTATTCAGCCAGTAGGATGAGAATACCCACGGACCAACCAGCGCGACGACGAAGAAGGTGATCAGCATCGGGCGCACACGCTGGAATGGTGTGCCCGGCGGGATATCGGGTTTGTCCTTATTGCGTGCCATGATGGGTTACTCCAGATGACTGTTATCACGCGACAGGCCGATGCCATGCCGCTGCTGCCACAGCACCACGCTGATCGCCACCACAAACGCGGTCGCTGATCCATAGCGCTGCACCTCGGGAACCAGATTCAGCAAAGACTCGATCACGCCGATCGCGAGTCCGCCGACCACGGTCGCCGTTAAAGAATTCATGCGTCCCACCATGGCTGCTGCCATCGCAGGAATCACCAGAAAGGTCAGCACGGTGGGGTTAAGTCGCACCATGTTGCCCATGAACAGACCGCTGATACCGGCCAACAAACCTGCGAGTGTCCAGGCCCAGGTATCAATACGTTTGACGCGTACACCGACCAAGCCGGCGAGTACACGATTGCTCTGCAGCGCACGCATGCGCAGACCGAGCGGTGTTTTTGCAAGCAGCCACAACATACCGACAGTTGCGCCCGCAGCGAACAACAGGGCGACCACACGGGTGTGACTGATCAGACGACGGCCATCAAATTCAATACCGTCAGAATCCGTAGGTAGTACCAGGCGACGCGGATCATCGCCCCAGTACCACTGCGCTATACCCATCACCATCAACGCGAAGCCGAGCGTAGCCATGGCACGTACCACACGGTCCTGGTGCGTGAGCGAGGGTGCAATAAAGCGCCCATATGCCCACGACAGCAGGGTGGCCGCACCGACACCCGCGACCCAGCCCATCCAGTCGTCATATTCGAGATCAATCACTTGCCAGCACACCATGGCAGCCAGGCCACCGAGTGCGCCGAAAGCAAAGTTGACCACACCACTGGCGCGATACAGCACTACCAGGCCGACGCCCGAGAGTGCGTACACCGCACCAACGCTGATACCGACCACGATGAAGGGGAGCAGGGTTTCCATATTCAGCTCGTTTCGCGTTGAATCAGACCGTTGAGTTAATTAACCAAGCCGCCTTTGGCTTCGAGCTTGAGCACATCTTCCAGCTCGGAGTCTTTGGACTGATAGCACTCGGTGAGGGTCTTGAAGCCACCCTTTTGCAACAGCGCAGCACGGCCCTTGTGGTTAGGCTGATGACGCTCGCCTGGACCGAAATACCATGGCGCGCACATCATGTCGCTCTTCCAGTTCTTGGTAGTGACGATGGCTTGATAAGCTGATTTGCGATCGACATTACCCTTGATGCTGAGTAGTGCTTCGGTAGTGGCCTTGGCTGCCAGGAAGCCGGCTTGCGAGAAAGTGTCGCGCGGGTCTTTCTTGTCACCGAACTTGTCCATGATGGCTTTCCAGTTGGTGTTATCCGGACCAGTGCTGTCCATAGGCTGCAGCTCCATGTGCACGTACAGCTTGTCGTGCCAGTACTTGCCAACCGCTTTCGGCATATCGACGTGGTAAGCCGAGGTTGGCAGACCCCACTTCGCGCTCTTGCCCAGATCTTGTTGCTCAGCTGCGGTAAGAATTGGCAGCATCATGCCGCGTGGCATACCGAGTACGACACCCTCGCTCTTGGCTGCAGCGACTTGCAGCGCGATCGCATTGCCATCGAGTTGGCCCGGATCGAAGATCACGGTCTTGACGGGAATATTGTTGGCTTTGCCGTAAGATTCGACACCGCCGCAGACCCAGTCACCAAAGCCAGGAATACCAGGTGCAACGCAGGTCAGGCTCTTCAGCTTGAATGTTTCGGTGATGTACTGCGCTGCACCCAAGGTTGATTGGCGCGGGCCTTGGTTGAAGGAGATGTAGTTCTTGCCGTAGAAGCAGGCACGCGGCACGCCGACGCCGGAGACCGAGGCTACGCCTTCTTTGACGTACAAGTCATTGTTTGCACCGCATTCAACGAACGACGACGATCCAGCCATCGCGACGACCTTGGTGTCTTTCACCAGTTTGTTCGCTGCTTGCGAAGCGACTTCCGGGTTCCAGGTGTCGTCTTGTATTGTGTACTGAATTGGACGGCCATTGATACCGCCGTTGGCGTTAACGCAGTTGAAATACGCTTGTGCGGCGCGTGCGGAGGAGGAGAAATCCTCAGGGCCGGTTTTGCCGACGATGGCACCGATTTGAATCGGCTCGCCGCTCGCCTTCTTCCCGTTCCCCATGCCGCACTTGTCCTGTGCCATCGCGCCCGAAGCGGCGAGACCCAGCGCCAGCGCAACTGCCCCGCCGAGAATAGTGGTCTTTTTCATGTCTTACTGTCTCCGTTATGTCTTTTTTACTGACGACGGTCCCGATTCACTGCACGCATCGCCACCGGGTCCGTGGAGGTGGCGATGCGTTACGTCACTCGCGCGGGGAGGAGTTACCCGCAAGAGCCACGTAAACCTTCCAAACCCGGTGTACGAAAACGCAGCACCGATTTGTGTTTGAATCCATGCTCTGCCAATGTGGCGTTCGGTTGAGGCGTAAACATGCGGTCGCCGCAAAACCACTGCACCCGTGTCCACTGGATACGTTCGAAATCGGGGTGCGCGCTGTAGAGTGCAGCCAAGACTTTGGCTTGTACGTCTGCCATGGTGGTATCCATAGCGATTGGTACGACCGCAGGTGCGGCAAACATCATGTGCTCATCCCACGCCACATACAGCAGCGGCGCCGCAAAGCGATCAGCCGTATCATGTGGCGCGTACGTGTAGGCACCGATTGCGCTAACGCTCATAGCTGCGCCTCCTTCATGTCTTGACCACCACCCCACTCGGTGAAGTTGGTGTCGTCTTCCGAGCCATGGAATTCACCGTTGTCGCGACCAATAACCACGCCAAGCGCCGCGATCGACGCCTGCAAAGCATCTTCCGTAGTGTCGTTACTGTTTGAATGCAGGATCGTGTGCGACGCTAGTTGTGCTTGAACGTATTTATCAGGCTCGTTGCTGAAAATCGTCTGGCACTGATCGCTGCAAAAGTGAAAGCTTTCCTCTTCGTGCCGGGTCTCGCGGTACGAAATCCAACGGCCATCGCCAGGCTCGGTGAACATCATCGGCTGCTGACATACCTGGCACTGCATCGGCAGCGCGTGGTTATGAAAGCGCTTGCCGGCTGCTTCTAGCTGAGCATAGTGCGTCAGGCGCGGGCGGTACCAGCGATCAAAGCTGTTTGGATACTTGCTGTCTAACCACGCCAGCTCATCATTACCCGGCACCCAGGTGTGGAAAGCGATAGCGTGACCATAGCCATAAAACGCATTCCATGACTGATGGCTTAAGTGATCTTTTGCGGCACAGGCAGCTTGCCAGCCCGCTGGTTTTTTCAAACCATAGGGCGCGAGTTCTGCAAACAATGCATTGATTGGTGCTTCGACAAAAGTATTCCAAGACTCTTTCCAGCTACCGACCCGCTTAGGCACCATGTAGTCTTGCAGCATGGCGACCAGCGGCATCAGCCGGAAGCTGCGCCAGAACCACTTATCGACCCAGCGTTGTACGGTGGCGATATTCAACGAGTCTTGTTGCAGCAGGAATTTCACCATCGCGGTGCCCGCCTGCTTGTGACGCGTCACGTCCGATTGGCTGGAAAATCCTGCTGGCACCATCGATAAATCACCGTTGTGCGCAGCGGCGCTCATGAACGGTACGTACAAGGTGTCGGATAGCAGTGTTTCGAAGCCGAAGCTGATGGCAACCATCAACTCGAATGGGCCGGCAGAAGCGATATCGTCTGCGAAGCTTTTTACTGGTGCGAGGTACCAGGCTTGCTCATGCCAGCGTGGTGCGGCATGCATGCCATTGAAGTATTTGTTGTAAACCGACGCTGCGTGTACCGTCAGCTGTGAATGGCGCAGCTGCTCGGTTGCCTGAATTTGCGCTGCGATACGGGCTGCATCTCCGGGTAGATTGCGCGCGCTGTGCGCCAGCGAGCGGTGCAGCGCATACTTCATTGGTGCAAACGCCTGCAGCACCAACTTGACCGCATTCACATAACGCGCATCAGAAACACCGATCTGGCCATTGTTCTGCGCGAAAGCGTCGAGCACTGCATACAGGCGACGATCTTTCTCGCTTTGTTGACGCCACCATACATCCAGCGTCATTTTGAACGGGTCTTGCCACTGCGACCAGTCGTTAATACGGATGCCCTCGTAGCGGGCATAGGGGAACACTTTATCCATTGACTGGTAGCTGGTGTCCCACTGCAGATCTTGTGTCAGCGCTTGGTAGCGGCTGCTCAGATCTAATTTCTTTTTTTCGACTCGCTTGTCCATATCAGGCTCGCTCGCGTGAGTAGCAGGGGATTAATGCTTCCAGCTCAAGACGAATTCGTCGTCATCTTCGTCAAGGTTGCCCGACAAGGTGACGAGATTGATCTGCAGCTCTTGCAGATCGTATTTGCGGCCAATGATTTCTTCGATGGTTTCGCGCTTGACCACCAGCCGATTCGGCGCATCGATTTTTACCAAGCCAGGTGAGTAAACCACTTGCGCCTCCGGGTTGTCGGCGACGATCGCGTCGACCAGCGGGCGCGATTCTTCATTGGCTTGAAACGCGATGAATACGTTGGACATGTCTTCCCCTATGTAATTGTTATCAGCGTGCAGGCGGTTCGCTTACAGCGTGATACCGATCTTGGCGACACGCGCATTAAACGCAGTACGCACCTCAGCTAGCGCTTCCTGACCATGCTCACCCAGCGCGATTTCGGCGACGGGTGCCAAACCTGCCTGCACACGGTCGGCCCATGCCTGAATCCAGCCGGTGACGATTTGCTTGTTCTCATCCGACTCAGCTGCGCAGGCTTTCACTACTGCGTCTACCCATCGCGCGCACTCGTCGTGCCACTCAGGCATGAACGAGGTCAGCATGGCCACTGCCGTGCCGCCTTTTAATGTCAGGTGCTCGTCAACAAATGAGCCGTAAATCAGCGGGTAGAGCAGGCCATCGAGCGCAAGGTTTTGCGCAACGAACATCTCCATCGGGTCTTTCATTACCAGCGTGTCTTCCACCAGGCGACGCAGCACCTGCCAGCGCGGGTCGTTCAGCCAATCATTTTTGCCGGCGTCGAGTATGCTGGGATCGTCGGCAGCCAAGCCAAAGCGCGTCAGGTACTGCGCAATGCCCAAGTGGTCCATTGCGTGGAAATTGCAGGCCGCCGTGATAGCTGTACCGTAGCCATAGGCGCAGATGAAGGTGTTATTCATATTGCCGGCCCACGCCACATGGCGCAGCGGCATCAATACCTTGCAAGCACTCTCGCGAACATCATCCGTCATGCGCGAGAGCAGGCCGCGTGAGTCGACGAAGCTGTAGTTAGCCTCAACTGCCTCGTGTTGGCGGGCGCGTGTAATCGTCCAGTTGGCGTAGTAGTACTGGCGTGGATCTTTAAGCACATACCAATCAGCCAGTTTGATCGCCGAGCGCGAAGCATCATAGATCTCGTGCTGGGGGTCCCAGGTGGGGCGGTAATGAAAGTTTTGTGTTGGCTGCAGACCTAGCGTCGCCTCTTGATAACGCGTCGCCGGCTTGTCGCCGCCGATATGTTTCGCAACGTGTGTGAAGGTATTGCGGGCCGGCTTAATCTCTTTGGCCTGCAGGTCAATGCTACTCATCGTGGTCTCCCAGCTTGTTTTCGACGGGCTCGTCGAGGAATTGGACGTTGTTCTTGATGCAGAAATCGTTGAATAAGTCCTCTGGCAGCGCCAGCTCGACACTCATATCGGGCCAGCCGACCGAGTACTCGAAGTTGACAAAGCCGGTGGCACTGCGACTGGTGACGCGGACATAGCGTCGCGCCATGGTGGCGGCGTCGGCCTCGAGGGCGACCGAGTCTTTTTCGGGGAATGTCGGTTCGGAGGGCGCTGACATCATGGTTTTATTGGCCTTATAACAAGTCATTCCGTTTGCTTATGCCTCCTATCGCAAGTGACGTGCCAGAGCACCCAAGGTTATGCCTTTAATCTCGATAAATGCCGCAAAACCATGTAATTTACTTACTTGTCAGAAAATCATTGCGACGCAACATTTTTGATGCGTTACAGCAAATTTGGCGCAAATAGGGGTAAATTTTGATGAAATAATGAAATATAGTTTTTGTAATTTGATGAAATCATCAAATCATGAAATCGATGGCCTGAAGAAAAAGCTTGGCAAGCGCCAATTTTTATCGATAATTTAGCCATGGCTACCGAAAAATCATCCACCCTGCCACCCGACGACGATTTGCGTCGGCTGATCCATTTTTCGGCCGGGGATGGTCGGATTTGGCTGGCGGGGCATCGGATGCTGCTGCTCCACTTGGGCGGGCTGGCCAACTTGCGCAAGGAGTTGATTCAAACCATCGGCGTGGTGCAGACCCGCCGGGTGCTCAAGCGGGCCGGCTATGAATCAGGCGCGCGCGACGCCGCGTTAGCGCGGCAGGTGCGACCGAACGCGGATGTCATGGATCAGTTCTCGGTCGGCCCGCAGCTCCACATGCTCGAAGGTGCCGTGCAAGTCACACCAGAGATGTGCGAGTTCGATTTGGAGGCCGGCACCTATCACGGCATTTTTCGGTGGGACCAGTCATGGGAAGTCGAAACCCATGTGCGCGACTTCGGGCCGCAAGCTGACCCCGTGTGCTGGATGCTGATCGGTTACGCCTCGGGCTACACCTCGGCATTTTTCGGTAAGCAGATTCTCTACAAAGAGCTGCAGTGTGCTGCCTGTGGTGAAGATCACTGCCGCATCGAGGGGCGCCCGGTTGAAGACTGGCCTGATGCCGACACTATGCAAGAGGATTATCAGGCCGATTCCTTGTTGGTGCGTATTGAAGACCTGCAGGCTGATCTGGAAAGTCTGCGGGTTTCATTGGCGCCGAGTGATGACTTGGGCGATTTGATCGGCCGCTCCAAAGCCTTTGAAAAATCCATTGCGCTACTGCGTAAAGCAGCCGGCACACAAGTGACGGTGCTGCTGACCGGTGAAACTGGTGTCGGCAAAGAGCGCTTCGCGCGTACCTTGCATGCGATGAGCCCGCGCGCTGGTAAACCGTTCGTGGCTATTAACTGCGCGGCCCTACCGCATGAATTAATCGAAAGTGAATTGTTCGGCGCAGAGAAGGGCGCCTTCACGGGTGCTGGCGCTGCGCGTCCCGGCCGCTTCGAGCGTGCTGATGGCGGCACCTTGTTTCTCGATGAACTCGGCGAGTTACCACCAGCCGCCCAAGCAAAGTTACTGCGCGTATTGCAGACGGGTGAAGTCGAGCGGCTGGGTGCAACTGCCACGCGTAAAGTCGATGTACGCGTAGTGGCAGCGACCAATGTTGATCTCGAGGCGGCGGTTGAAGCGGGGCGCTTCCGGCGTGATTTGATGTACCGCTTGAATGTTTACCCGATCGCGATTCCGCCGCTGCGCGAGCGCATCGAAGATATCGAGCCGCTGGCAAATCATATGTTGCGGCAGTTCATGGCGCTGCATAACAAACGTGTCGCCGGCATTACCGATCGCGCTTTGGATGCGATGCGTAGCCACCCATGGCCGGGCAATGTACGTGAATTAGAAAATTTGATCGAGCGCGGTTTGATTATTACCTCACCGGGGCAGATGGTGGATGTGGATGATCTGTTCGCGGTTGCACCCGCTGCACCTTCCGTGACATTGTCCGCTTCAGGTGAATTGAAACAAGCGATGCCCGGCGATATGGACAATTTATTCGATGAATTACAGAAGCGCGGTTTGTCACTCGAGGCTTTGGAAGACGCCCTGATTCAACAAGCCGTCGAGCGTGCAGGCGGTAATTTATCTGCTGCCGCGCGTTCGCTGGGCTTGACGCGTCCGCAACTATCTTATCGCTTGCAAAAAATCAGCGAGCGTTAAGAAAAATTGGCTTGAGAATTTATAAGCACGGAGAAATGCTTTGGCTAAAAAATCTTTTATCAGTTTGGTAGATAGTAGCGAGGAAACCGCAGGCTACCGCACCTTAATCGAGCGTACCTATGGTCGGCTGCGTGAAGATATTTTGAACGGTGTTTTGCAGCCCGGTGAAAAACTCTTAGTTGAGCATGTGAAGCAGCGCTACGATGTTGGTGCTGGCACGGTACGTGAGGCCTTATCGCGGCTGGTGAGTGAGGCAATGGTGACTGCTGAAGGGCAGCGTGGGTTCACCGTCGCGCCGATTAGCGCCGATGACCTGATTGATGTGACCAACGTGCGCGTAGCGATTGAAACCGACGCGCTGCGTGCATCGGTCCGACAGGGTGATGACTTCTGGCGGCACCGACTGAGGCTCGCCTATGAGCAGTTATCTGCATTAGAGCAGCCCTTGAAAGATGAGAATGTACGGCGGTGGGAGCAAGCCAATGCCGCGTTTCATGGCGCGCTGCTATCGGCGTGTGGATCTCCATGGACATTGCGCGTCGTACAGCAACTCACCCATCATGCCGAGCGCTACCGGCGCTACGCGATTGGTTTGCACACCGGGCGCGATGTACATGCCGAGCACCAGCAAATTTTTGAGGCGGCGGTAACGGGTCAAGATGCACGCGCAGCGCTGGCGCTTGAATCTCATATTCGTGCCACGCCGGAGTTGATTGTGAAGGCAATCCGTGGCGGAAAAAATATTTTCGACAATCATGCATCATGACAGCGATTTTTATACAGCGTATTGATTGATTCAGCGCGCTCATTTTTCATAACTACGATTTAAGATTTTTATGACGACGACAATTGCATCGCCCGAAATCGGGAACAGTATCGAAGCCGGTGGTATCGAGGTGAATTATCACGATGTTGGAACAGGTTTTCCGGTACTGATGATTCATGGTTCCGGCCCGGGTGTTTCTGCATTTGCGAATTGGCGGCTTGTTATGCCTGAGCTGTCGAAGCAGCGCCGTGTGATTGCACCCGATATGGTGGGCTTTGGTTTTACCGAACGACCACATGGCTTTGCTTACACCATGGATAACTGGGTCAAGCAGGCGATTGATCTGCTCGACGCATTAAACCTGCCACAAGTCGATTTGGTAGGTAACTCTTTTGGTGGTGCGCTGTCGCTAGCGCTGACGATTCGGTATCCTAAGCGCGTGCGTCGCCTGGTACTGATGGGTGCGGCGGGGGTGTCGTTTCCGATTACGCCGGCGCTCGATGCGGTGTGGGGCTACGAGCCTTCATTCGAGAATATGCGTCGCATCATGGATCTGTTTGCCTACGACCGCGGCTTGGTGAATGATGATCTTGCGCGTCTACGTTATGAGGCCAGTAATCGACCAGGTTTTCATGAAAGCTATTCAGCGATGTTTCCGGCGCCGCGCCAGCGTTGGGTCGACGCACTCGCCAGCAATGAGCAAGATATTGCTGCGATAGCGCAGGAAACCTTGATCGTGCATGGGCGCGACGACAAAGTGATTCCGGTCGAGAGTTCGTTGCGACTGTCGCAGCTGATTTCGCGTTCGCAGCTACATGTGTTTGGACGTTGCGGTCACTGGACGCAGATCGAGCATTCCGCTCGATTCGCACAGTTGGTATCCAATTTTCTTGCCGAAGCGGACTTGTAAATCCTGCAGCGAAGCTGCTAGCTGTGTTAGCGCCATCTGACCGGACGTCAGGGTTCGCCGTCGATATCGCCGCCTGGACATCAGCCTTGCTTGACGGGCCCCATTAATTTCAAAAACCGCTGGGGGCCTTCGTGCCCCTTATCCGATCCTGAAAATCCGCCAGCCCTCGCGGGTTTTACGGAGCGAGAATTTCCATTCGCCGCCGCGGCGCTTGGCGAACTGAATAGCGGCGACGCGCGCGCTCTCAGCACGACGGAAATCCTGAATCAGAATACTGTCTCCCACGAACATCTCGCGGAAAGGGTAAAACACGCGCTCGGCCGGCTGGCGCTCTTCCGATGCCTTCTCGATCACGAACATGGTGTGGCTCCTCTCGTCCTCATGCGCGAAGAATCGGACGTTGGGCGGCAAACTTTAGCCGCACGCGCACATTATTTTCAATTTGCTATGTTCGATTGATGTTGGCTTTCGGCTTTCGGCTAGCGGCGCCAGCGCGGAAACGCCTCTGCGCCAAGCGGGGTGTACTTCTGGCGTGCGCTCATTGAGATGACTTTGGGGTATACCGGCACGAAAGTCCAGCGCTCGCCTTGCGCAAAAAATGCCTCGGCCCAGGCGCCGCAAACAACCCCGTCCTCGCGTAGGTAAGGCTCGCGCTGTGCGATCTGTTGCTGGAACTCGTTCAGCAGTGCTGTGCGGCGTTGCTCTGCGTCGCGCTTGGCAGCCGTTGGCTCGCCCTCGCTCTCTTTCACGTACAGCTCGGTAAATATCTCAACCCCGCGCTTGAATTCATTCAGCCGCTTGCTGTCGTTGGTCAGGCTCTCGGCAAATACACTGAAGATCGCCGAGCAGTGCAGGGCTTGTTGCGCCAGTCGTGACTCTGCAGCAGCATGAGCTTGGCACACGACGCCAGTGATCAGCCCACACGCAAGAGCAACCCTTACCGCGAAGCTGGTTAACATCGCGCTGCGCCATGCATTACCTCGGCGGCGGCTACAGTGGATTGACGATGTGTGTGTGGGCAGCTGCATGCGGGTGTCCTTGGTGAGTGCACATAGCGTAGATGTTAATCGATGCCGCGACCTTGCCCGGAGGTGCTGGGTGGGTCACATCAGATAACCTCCCGCAAGCGTAAGCAATCTGCCGCCGGTTCTCAGCTTGAGGCGTGCGCAGCAGACGGACTAGGTAATGACCGCTTTCCGGGAACGATAAAAACCTTTGGCGACCAGTTTGGGATAAATATGGTTGATATAAGTAATTGATTCTTTTGGGCTTTTGACCTCTTCATATCAGGTTCTATCGCCCAAGGTGGGGTAATTCGAGAGAATTTGTCCGATATCTGATTCAGGTGGTTGCAGAGTAACGCCGCCAGCGCTTATCCCCTTCGAACCGAACCATGCCGCTGCCAACCAGTTCATCGATGCCGCGTTTGAGTTGTTTGGGGTGAATCTCCTTGCCAATGCGCTGATGAACATCGCTTATGGCCGACCCGGGGTATCGCTTCAGGTCCTCCAGTATTAGCGCCAGCAAACGATGTGGCTCGATTCTGGTTAATGTCGTCACGCTGGTGAACTTCAGGCTACGCATCAATCCGGCATCGACAAAATAGCGTACTGCCTTAGTACGACCTGTACTTCTTACGAGTTGCCAAGCCAGAAGTCGTTTGAGCCAAGGACCGAGCGAATCTGGTCCGGGCAGTTCCAGCGCTGCGACAAGTTCCCTTGCGGCTAATGAGTCTTGCTGAACCAATAAACCAAGTGCTATCCGTTCCCGCTGAGTGAGGTGGTATGTTTGATCCGCGCTGGCGATAAAGTCAATGACCTCCGGTTTGGATATGCGGCGCTTGACCGTGACAACGACCCTATCGTGGATTTCTTTGACCTCAGGAGCAGGCCTACCTTGAGACAACAGTACTTCAAAAATTTTGTCAAAGCCGCTTCCTTCACGCTCCATCAACTTGAGATCGTGGAAGATTCGCGCGAGATGTTCGTTACGTCTTACTGTAGTGTGGAGAATGTTGGTTGGTGTTACGCCTATTGGAAGTAAACCCGGATTGACTACCTCAAGCCTATCTGGAGATAGGTTCAAAAATATATCGCCGCGTTGTGTATATGGTCGATGGACAAATGCGTTGACCAATAACTCCCGGATGACGACCTCGTCAAAGGCGGGAATATTTTGTCGGTAAAGGCCCTCGGGCAGTTCATAGTGCTCTTTGAAATCCGGAACTTGCTGCCAAATTGCTTCAATAAGCTCAATGGGACTAAGCGTGTGGTCATCCCAGGCAAGCTTATTCACTTTTTGTCCGAGCTCGTCGTACTTTATTAATTGAACTACCGGAGCAGTCGCGAGAAGTGACCGATGGTATGCATGCCCTATGCATAGCACGCCCAGGTTTGTGAGGAAATTTCCTTGGGTGAGTTGGTAGTGGTCGATTAACTCTGCATCGGTTTTTTCTTTTACAAAGTCTTTAACTCTGTCGGATGTGCGAAAACCTTGAAGTAGGCAGCCCTGTTTAGTAACGTCAACATCGTCACGCGATATTTTCAGGGTGGTCTGCGATTCCCACGGCAATGCAGAGCGATCGCTAGCAAGCCGCATAATGTCGTCACCTGTAACGGGCTTGCTTTGATCGGCAACCCGGATGAAATAGCGCCCGTCTGTGGTCGATGCTACGGCAACAGAACGGGGAATAACTACATCGAGATACTGCCCACCACCGGGTGTGGTGACAACATCTACCAGCACGACGACGTTAACTGTTTTTTCGGAAATTCTTCGTCTTAGGATGTCAGGAAGTTCAGGAGGAATCTGCTGCCCGGCAGGGGGATGAGATTGCTCATTTTCGATTCCAATCTGCAGCCGCCCACCGGTCGCATTTGCGAAAGCAATACAGTCTTTGGCAATTTCATCCCAGTTGGCGGTTCGGCCGGAAATCGCTCTTAGCGACTTTCGATCAAGGAGTTGCCCCTCAAGGCTCATAACTCATGACTCTTGCGGAAGCGGCGCGGTGGAAAGGGCATTGACCGAGAGATTTGGACCAACGGGTGAGTAGCTGAATCGCCAGCGGACTCGGATGGTATTCGATCGCTAGCTAAATTGACAACTGCTGCGACGGGTTCACAACAGATAGCTACCCGCAAGCGTAAGCAACCTGCCGCCGGTTCTCAGCTTGAAGCGTGCCACGCCTGCGCTGCGTATCGTATTGACGCCACCAAGATCAAGCTGCCGTATGCCACGCGCTTTGAGCTCTTCGATGGCTTTCCACAGAATCAAGTTGTGCGCATGCGCATCGCGTCCTGCATCCGTAGTCCAACCGATGTGATAGGTGGCTGATGCGCCATGCAGTAAAAACATCATTGCCGCAACGCGCTCGCGTCCAGCGTCAGCGCGCAGGGTCAGTAGGGTGCTGGCAGCGCTTTGACGTGTCAGCGTGTAGCGCTGGACAAACGCAGGCGGTAAGCCATCCAGACCGCGATCTTGACGCTGAGCGATATCGGCCTCGAGTAACCATTGAAACTGATGCAACTGCGTTCCAACGCGCTCCACGCGCAAACCCGATGACTCGCTACTCACGAGTTGATGGCGCCACCGATGTTCCAGGTTAGCGCGCAAGATCTCCATATCCAAATTCAGATCCAGTAGCACGGTCGACATGCCGCTGACCACTCGTCTCATTGGTGCAAGGCCGTTGGGCTCACCGGCCGCTTGCTCCGGGCTAACTAGCACGACCCGTAAGCCAGATACCGGCAAAGATTGTTTCAGTTGCCGATACACCTGCGATTGATCATCGGGCGTGAGCGCGTGGCGCCAGATCGGTCCGCGTGAGCAGAGCGCCACTGATGCAATACGACCGAAGCGTCGCACAATAAACTGCGCCTGTGCCACTGTTTCACCATCGCGCTGTACGCGCGCACGTAGCACGGGAACGCCCAGCGTTAGCATTGCGCTGCCGTATGACCAGTCTTGTTGAAGCGCACCCAGCGCGTGACTGTGTGCCGCGTCCCAATCGGCCATGTGATGGCCACCCCAGTGCACCTGCCATCGATTAGAATCGTTGGTCATACCTGAGAGTTTATCGAAGCATGCTTGAGCGATTGAAACGTAAACGCGCTGAACAAACCGTTATGGGGCATCGACTCGAAGAGCCGCGCCTGACGCTGTGGGCGGCGTTCTGGGTGTTGGTTTACGTTGGCCTGCCGGTAGCGGTGTTGGGGCTGTTCTTGGATGTGCTGATTCAATGGATAACAGGAAAGTGCCTTGGGCTCTGGTGCTATTTTTGAGTGCCTAAGATTTTTTACTTACCGCATGCATAGCGCCATCCACCTGCGCCACCAGGGTTTTGGGTTAACTTGTCGACCGGACTTGGTGTATTCACTTGCCCGATCAGGCTCCCCTTGGCCATACGCTCGGTGTACATAGAGTACGAAATAATCTGCGAGGTCTCTTTGGTGCAGTTGTACTCTTTGAGTAGCTTCATCGACAGCATTCCTCGTGGACCAGGCTCGCGATACGACTGAATCTCAATCACGCGCCGCAAGTCACCATTTTTTGAAACTGAAGAACTCTCAGCGTAGACCACCGTGCCGCGAATATTTTCAAAAACCTTGACCAACTCAGCTCGCGACGAAACGCAAACACACATCAGTAAGATAGTTGGGAGCAGATGCTTGGATGTCATTGGGCCGCACACAAAGTTACTAATTATTTAATAAATCAGGATTGCTTTATATTGCCAATGTTATACCGCAATTTAAAGCTACTTGGCGAATCATCACGGAGAAAAAATGCTCAATATTAGTCATCGCGCGCAGAGCCTCGGAACAGAAAACGCATTCATCGTGCTGGCCGAGGTCAACAAGTTACTGCGTGAAGGGCGTGACATTGTGTCATTTTGCATTGGGCAACCGGATTTTCATACACCGGAGCATGTGCAAGACGCTGCGGTTAAAGCAATTCGCGAGGGCAAACACGGCTACACACCATCGGCGGGAATTGCAGAGTTGCGGCAGGCAGTTGCTCATGAAATTGCACGCACGCGCGGACTTGATATCAGCCCGGATGATGTGGTGGTGGCAGCAGGTGCCAAGCCTTTTATTGGTTATTCGATTTTATCGGTCACCGATTATGGTGCAGGTGACGAGGTCATTTACCCGGTGCCGGGGTTTCCGATCTATGAATCACAGATCAAAGCCAATGGCGCAGTGGGCGTGCCCATCTTTCTGCGCGAGGCGCGTAACTTCAGCCTTGATCCAAACGAATTAGCCGCGCTGATCACCCCGAAAACACGTCTGTTGATTTTGAACTCACCGCAAAATCCTACCGGTGGTGTGATTCCGAAAAAAGATATGGCAGCAATCGCCGAGGTATTGCGAGCGCACCCGCAGGTATGGGTATACGCTGACGAGATTTATGGCCGGCTGATTTATGACGGTGAGTTTCATTCCATCGCCTCCGAGCCGGGTATGCAGGAGCGCACGATTATTGCGGACGGCCTGTCAAAAACCTATGCCATGACGGGCTGGCGCCTGGGCTACATGGCAAACAGAAAACTCGCGCCATACTTCACGACCTGGATCACCAATACCGAGTCTTGTGCTTCACAAATTACGCAGTGGGCCGGCGTGCAAGCATTGGTTGGTCCGCAAGATGACGCAGATCGTATGCGTGAAATCTTTCATCAGCGACGCGATCTGGTGGTCGGCTTGCTGAATGATATTCCGGGTGTGACGTGTCAGTCACCCGGCGGTGCGTTTTATGCGTGGCCCAATGTGACTGAAGCTTGCCGCATCACCGGCTGCAAGGATTCGGAAGAATTCCGTCAGCGTTTATTGAAAGAGGCGGGCGTTGCCGTACTGGCCGATATCCATTTTGGTCCGCGTGCTGCGGGAGAAGGGCAACATATTCGTCTCAGTTATGCCGCGTCAGATCAGGCGATTCGCGACGGCGTCGGACGGATTCATGCATTCGTCAAGCAACACGCGCGCTGAAAGAAGCATGCAAGCCAAGTAAACAAAATAAAGATCGTGGAAATTGTCATGTCTGAGGAATTCAATAAGGTAGCCCTGATCACCGGTGCTGGTGCAGGAATAGGCAAGGCAACAGCAAAAGCGTTTTTGCGTGCGGGGTATTACTTGGTGCTGACTGGTCGACAGCTCGATAAACTCGAGCAGGCGATAGCCGATATTGGCGGCTCTGATCAAAACACACTTGCACAGCGCTGTGACGTAGGAGATCCCGATAGCGTAAAGCAGTTATTCGCAGCGACTCAAAGTAAATTCGGGAGGCTTGATGTGCTGTTCAATAACGCCGGTGTCAGTGCGCCAGCCGTACCGATAGAATCACTCAGCTACGCGCAGTGGAAAGCCGTGGTAGACGCTAATCTCACTGGCGCATTTTTGTGTGCGCAAGAAGCCATTCGCATGATGAAAGCACAAAACCCGCAAGGCGGACGCATCATCAATAATGGCTCGATTTCAGCGCATGCGCCGCGCCCGATGTCGGCCCCGTACACCGCCACCAAGCACGCCATTACAGGTCTCACCAAGTCGATTGCATTAGATGGTCGCGCACATCGTATTGCCTGCAGTCAGATCGATATCGGCAACGCTGCCACCGAAATGACCGAGCGCATGGCGGCAGGCATACTGCAAGCCGACGGCAGCACCAAGGTAGAGCCGCGCATGGATGTGAATCATGTGGCTGACGCGGTGCTTCAAATCGCGCAATTGCCGCTCGAAAGCAATGTGCTTTTCATGACGATTATGGCGACTGGCATGCCCTACGTCGGCCGCGGCTAAACACCCTCAACAAAATGTCGCTGGCGGTGCAAGAGGAGGCTTGCCGCACGTCTTCATTGAGATAAATCAGGGGGTTGGCGGGATTTAATCGGCCAATCTGATTGTCAAAAAAATAATAAAAATAATATTGGTGCGGCGCAAGAATTATTGCTTGACAGGGTAATTTCGCGCAGGCAAACTTCGCTGTGGTGCGTTGCACAATATCCGTACCACCATAACTCAACCGGAGAGCAAAACCATGAATATCGCTATCGATCAGCTGTCGAAAGCTACCAAGTCGCAAGCAGAAGCGCAGATTCACACCATGTCGGCGATCGCCGAAAAGACGATGCATGCTGTAGCCGAATTGGCCGAGCTGAATGCCGCAACGATGAAGGCATCGCTCGAAGATTCTTCGGCTATCGCACAAGAAATTCTCGCTGCCAAAGACCCACAATCGGCGCTGGTGATCGTGCAGTCGCAGGCGCAACCTGCAGCAGAAAAGGCCGCGTCGTATGCGCGCCATCTGACCGCCATCGCCACCAAGGCACAAGCCGAGTTGGGCAAGGTAGCGCAAGAGCGCATGGCCGAAACCACTGCGCATTTTCATTCGCTGGTGAATGACCTGAGCAAGACCGCACCGGCCGGCACCGAGCCATTTGTTGACCTGTTCAAGTCGAACATGGCCAATGCCAACGCGATGTACGAGCAGTTCGCGAAAGCGGGTCAAACTGCATATGACCACTTCCAGTCACAGCTGAGCGACATGGGCACTCATTTCGGTGTGCCCGCCAAGCCAGCTAAGTCGAAGAAGGCTGCTGCTGCTGCCTGATCAGGCCAAGCGCATCATGGAAAGGCTGCTGCGGCAGCCTTTTCTATTTTTGATGACGGGCGTTCAGCGCAGCGCCAGACGGGTAGATCGAGCGCGTGCATGCAAGGTCGCTCATCAGCCGATTAGAACAAGGGTAATTGCGACTCTTGCAGCAGGTGATCGGTGACGAATCGCAGGAGCAGCTGATGGTGCGCGCCGTTGTGCCACTGCGGCTTCATGTATTTTTTCCAGTACCAGCTCTGCTCGCTCTCCGGGTGGCAGCCGACCAATCCGACCGGGCCCTGCACAATGGCCATCGGGTCGCCGTTGGCGTAGGTGGCCACTTCTTCGAACTCGCCTCCGATGAATGTCGGGCCATCGTAAAAATACATGCGCTCTGCTTCGCCCATCCAGCTGACTTGCGCAGTCGTACTGTACGAAGACTTGATTTCCGCAGTACGCCGCTTGATGTACTGCTTGACACGGGTGTCGGTAAGAATGTCGAAGTAATATGCATCGGCCCAGTACGCGCCCATGCAGATACCGAGATACTTGCCACCGCGGCGCAGGAACTTGCGCACTTCGCGCAGGTTGGATTTCATCAAGCCGCTGAAGGTGCTGGCATCACCGTAACCGCCCGGAAAAACCACCATCTCTACGTCGTCAAAAAATCCTTCTTGCACTGAATGACGCGTAAAAATGCGCAGGTTATAGACGGGTGACAAGGCCTGAATAACCCCGTTCACAGACTCGATCGAGCAGATCGGATGGTGCAGAAAGATGGCGATATTTTTTTTCACAGCGTAGGACATCCTGCTCCATACATTCCGCCGCCCGAGGGGCACTTTTTAAATGGGCTGGCGAAGTGGAGATGTATAGCACACCTGAGCAAAATCGACACCTGTAGTGGCGACGCTTGCGAGGCTGTCGTACCGCACTCGGCTATGATGCACGGGCATGGCGTCGTGCTATCACCCCATCATGGTGCATGATGCCGGTGTGATGCCGGTGTGATGCCGGTACACGCTGACTGTTAACGCCCATAAATCAAAGCTAGATGATCGCGCTGCTTGAGGCCCACCGCGCTGGACTGCTTTCTCGCCCTCACTGGGTGCCGAATATCGTTGCCGGCTTGGTGGTTGGTGTGGTCGCTCTGCCGCTGGCGATGGCGTTTGCAATTGCGTCTGGTGCCCGGCCCGAGCAAGGGATTTACACCGCCATTATTGGCGGTGGTCTGATCTCGATCTTGGGCGGAAGTCGGCTGCAAATCGCGGGGCCGACCGGTGCCTTTATCGTCATTCTTGCAGGGGTGACCGCGAAGTTCGGCATTGCCGGATTACAGCTCGCCACCTTGATGGCGGGCGTGATGCTGCTGCTGATGGGTATCGTGCGTATGGGCGGCGCGATCAGGTTTATCCCGCCGCCGGTGGTGGTTGGTTTCACCGCTGGTATTGCCGTGATTATTTTTTTCGGACAGTGGAGCGCTTTTCTGGGTCTGCCGCAAGCCGAGGGCGCGCACTTTCACCAAAAGCTTCTGCACCAGCTGCGCTCGCTGACAGATACCCACCTGCCCACGCTGTGCCTCTCACTGTTAAGCCTGGTGCTGGTCTGGTTTGCGCCCAAGCTGCGATGGCTGGCGCGAGTACCAGGGCCACTCACTGCGATGCTGGTGGTGTCCTCGCTGCAGGCTTGGCTGCACTTACCGGGCGTGGCGACCATCGGCTCGACGTTCGGCGGTATTCCCACCGGCCTTCCAACATTCACGCTGCCTGAGGTGTCTGTTCCGCAGATGATTCCGCTGCTCGGGCCCGCATTCACTATCGCCATGCTGGGGGCGATCGAGGCCTTGCTGTCGGCCGTGGTGGCCGACGGCATGGCGGGGACGCAGCACGACTCGAACCAGGAGCTTATCGGGCAGGGCATCGCCAACGTGGTGGTGCCGCTATTCGGCGGCTTTGCCGCAACCGGGGCGATCGCCCGCACTGCCACCAATATTCGAAACGGGGCTAATAGCCCGCTGGCCGGCGTGGTGCACGCGCTGACGCTGGTAGCGGTGCTGCTGTTCATGGCGCCGCTAGCGGCAAACGTGCCGCTGGCTGTGCTGGCGGCAATCTTGTTCGTGGTGGCCTGGAACATGTCTGAGGCAGAGAACTTTGCCCATCTGCTGAGGGCTGCACCGCGCGCGGAAAAAGTGGTTCTGCTCGTCACCTTCTTGCTTACCGTTTTCGCTGATTTGGTGGTGGCCGTGGGCGCCGGCGTGGCACTGGCGCTGGTGCTGACGCACGGCAGAGCGGCTTGGCTGGCCAGACCCGGCGCTGTCGCGAAAAAATTTTCCAAAAAGTAATTCCCCTAGGGAAATTCTTTCTATAATCGCAGGGATATTTTCTTGCGATTTCAACGGTGTACCGAGCAACCAGCAGAGTCGATTACTTGCCTGGACTCGATGGCGTGCGCGCCATCGCGGTCTTGGCGGTATTGCTGTACCACCTCGACCTGCCTGGATTCTTCAGCGCCGGGTTCCTTGGCGTTGATCTGTTTTTTGTTCTCTCCGGCTTCCTGATTACCTCTCAGCTGCTGCGCGAGCACGAACGCAATCAGTCAATCTCGCTGCGTGATTTTTACCTGCGCCGTGCGCGCCGGCTACTGCCAGCGGTGGTGGCGCTACTGCTGCTGTGCGTGCTGCTGGTTGAGTGCTTTGCCCCGGACGCAATTCACCGCACCCGTATCGATACGCTACCCGCTTTGTTGTACGGCTCGAACTGGTGGCAGATTTTTTCTGAGCAGTCTTACTTCGAGATCAGCGGGCGCGCGCCGCTGTTGCAGCACCTGTGGTCGCTGGCGATCGAAGAGCAGTTTTACATTGTCTGGCCACTTGCCCTGATAGCACTATTGCGCGCGGGGCAGCGCTATCGTTTGCACTGGATCGCGCTGGCGCTGATGCTGCTGTCCGGCGGTTGGATGATTGTGCTGTCGATCCTGCGTGGTTTCCCGGAAGCGGTCGACCCGAGCCGTGCCTACCTCGGTACCGACACCCATGCATTTGGTTTGTTTGCCGGTGCCGCGCTGGCAGCCTTGTGGGATCCGCGCGCGCGCCGCATTGCGCAGCCCGAGTCATCGCCCGTCACGGCCTCACCTTGGGGGCAGGCGCCCGCCACGCGCATCGACTGGCTGGGCATGGCTGCACTGGCGCTGCTGATAGCAACCATGCTTCTCAGCGGCGAGAGCAGCGTCTGGTTGTATCGCGGTGGTTTTATCTGCTTTGTATTGCTGACGGCGGTGCTGCTGTTTGCGGCGACACAGCCCACCGGCTCACTGCCGCGCTGGCTCAGCCAGCCGCCATTGGTATGGCTCGGTAAGCGCTCGTATGCGCTGTACCTGTGGCACTGGCCGATTTATGTGTTGCTGCGGCCCGAGTTTGAATTACCCGATCATGCGCTGCTGCAATCAGCGGTGCGACTCGTCCTCACTTGCATCGCGGCTGAGCTGTCGTACCGCTATGTCGAGCAGCCTATTCGCAGCGGCGAGCTGTTTGAATGGATCAAGCAGCGACGGCATGCCTACCTCGCGTATGTCTCGACCGGCTCGGCACTACTGGCGACAGCGCTGGTGGTGGTGCTGCTGCGTCCAGCACCGCCGCTGGTGGTGGGTATCGAGCCGGTGGCGCTCGAGCATGATGCAATTGGAGAGCGATCGATGGATCAGCCGGTTGCGGTGCGCCCCTACCGCACCTTGCGCGCTGCCTGCGGACGTTCGGTGTCGGGCGCCAGCGATACCCTGCCGCCGCCACGGCTGACAGTAATCGGTGACTCGGTATTGCTGGGTGCGTCGGAGCATCTGCTGCGCCGGATTGATGGGGTCGAGATCGATGTCGCGGTCGGTCGCCAAATTCGCGGCGGCTTGGTGCGCGTGCTTGATCTGAAGTCGCGCAAGATGCTGGCCGATACCGTGGTGATTCATCTCGGCACCAACGGCTTTTTGGGTGAGCGATCGCTGCGTGACGTGCTGTCGCATCTGCGTGATCGCAGAGTTATTCTCATCAACGTCAAAGCGCCGCGTCGCTGGGAGGGGCCCAACAATGCGGTGCTGGCGCAGATAAGCAGCGAGTACAGCAACGTCAAAGTCATCGACTGGAACGCCATCAGCCGCCGTCGTAATGATTACTTCGCTGCTGATCGCGTGCACCTGTCCAGCAAGGGCATACAAACCCTCAGCGCCGAAATTGTGCGCGCCTCAGGCGTGCGGCACCTCAGTGCCAAGGCAGGACATGCCTTGCGCGTGATTCCCTGCACTGACTGAGATGCACCTCCACCTGTATGGGCGCCTGCTTGCGGCGCTCAGCGCCCTGCTGCTATGGCTGCCTCCCGAGCTGGCCTATGCGCAAACTGCCAGCCGGCATGTCAGTCTCGATAACGGCAAGCACACCACTGACCTGCGCTGCCCCGCCAAAGCCCCGGCTGGCCAGCGCCGCGTGGCACCCGCTGAGGCGCTTGAGCCACCCGATGCAGAAGAGTTGGATCAGATCGGTGCTTTGCTCGAGACCATGCAAAGGCAACTGCCCCGGCTCGATGAGCCAGGCCAGATCCCGCGTCGTATCGCCATCTGGGGAGACAGTCATCTTGCGGCGGGGTCTTTTAGCGCCGAGCTGCGCCGTATTCTCGGTGCACAGGGCAGCGCGCCGCGCCCGTCGTACCTACCGCTGACCATGGGCCGCGCTGGCGTGGTTTTGCCGCTGCGCGGATTTTGCATGGATGGCTGGAAGTCTGAGCTTGCCTACAACAGCCGAACCGAGCGCGTGGCAACCGGCATCGGCATGAACGCGCTGCAAGGTGAGGCGGGTGCGTATCTTTGGCTTGATCTGCGCAACACTGCGGGTGACGCCGATATCGAAAGCGTAGACTTGTTCTTCAACGCCAGCTCGACCGCAAGCGCGGCGGTCAGTGTGGATGGTGGCCCGGAGGCGCGTGTGCTGCTCGAGGCGGATGAGGCCTTCGGGCGGGTCAGAATCACGGGCAATGCAGCCCCGATCTCGATCTTGAAATTGCGCGCCCAGTCAACGCTCACACTGCACGCAGTCAAACTCAACTACCGCGAGCCTCCGTTAGCAGTGCTCGATACCTTCGCCATACCCGGCGCCACCATGCGCGCCTGGCAGCAGCTTGATCCGGCGTTCTTTGCTCGCTACTTTGATCAGTCCAGCTACGACATGGTGATGCTGGAATTCGGCACCAACGAGGGCAATGCGCGGCCATTTGACGCTAACGCCTACGCGCAGATGCTGGACGCCGGCTTGCGACAGTTTCGGATAGTGTTTCCGGGCGCGCGCTGCGTACTCATTGCGCCAGGAGACCGAGGCACATTGCTGCCCAAATCCCGCAAGAAAGCCTCACGCGCCGGCACTGACGCAAGTGCCTCGTCAGCCAACCTGCTGCGGTTTTCTGCCATCCACGAAAAAATTTTTCAGCTCCAGCAGCAGGCAGGTGCGCGCCACGGCTGCGTGGCGTGGAGCATGCAAACTGCAATGGGCGGGCCGGGCTCGGCCTATCGCTGGATGAGGGCAGAGCCGCCGTTGATGGCGCGTGATCTGATTCATTTCACCCCACAGGGCTACCAGCGCCTGGCGCAGGAATTAGCCGATGCGCTCGGCTGGCGGTCAGGGCCGGCGCAGTGACCGCGTGGCTCCGCATCCTCAGAAACTGGCGATCTGGCGCCAACCGCTACGGTCGGGAAAGCCGCCCGTAATTCCGGGCTAATCAGGGGCGGGCGGCAAAAAATTGCCGGATTGACTATTCAGAAAGCAGCCATGCTGACGATCAAACCTTGACGTTGGTTATTAAACTCACCTACACTGCGCAGCCCTGCCTTGGCAATAATAACCATTTGAAAACAGGCCGGTAAATCCCGATTTTTATTATGTTTCGTAAAACCCAACTCGCGTTGTTGTGCGCAGCCCTGTTTGCGTGTTCGGCATCGGCACTGGCTGCTGCGCCGGCAGAGACTGCGCTTGCTGCAGATGCAGAGCCGCGCGCCGATGCGCGAGTAGCTGCTATGCCGGTGCTTGGCATCAACGACGAAGATTTCCCGGTTGAGCCGGTTGCCATGGCGGATGGTGATCTGTGGGAGCGTATCCGCAAGGGCTTCAGTATTCCCGACCTCAGCAGCACGCTGGTGTCTAACCACACCGCGACCTATGCCGCTCACCCCGAGGCGTTTGAGCGCCTCAGCCAGCGTGCCTCGCGCTATTTGTTTTACGTCGTACAAGAACTGGAAAAACGCGGTATGCCCACCGAGCTCGCGTTATTGCCGGTGATCGAATCAGGTTTCAACCCGAATGCCTACTCGCGCGCCAAAGCTGCCGGCATGTGGCAGTTCATTCCGAGCACAGGCCTACGCTACAACCTGAAGCAAAACGCGTTTCGCGACGAGCGTCGCGACGTGGTCGCCTCTACCAATGCCGCATTGAACTACCTGGAGCAATTGCATGCAATGTTTGGCGACTGGCAGGTCGCGCTGGCGGCATACAACTGGGGCGAGGGCTCGGTCCGCAAAGCGATTGCGCGTGCTCGCGCTGCAGGTAAGGGCACTGACTACAACAGCCTGTCGCCTTACATGCCGGCCGAAACCCGCAACTACTACCCCAAGCTGCAGGCAGTGAAAAACATCGTGGCACTGCCCTCGCGGTATCAGGTGCGTCTGCCGGTGATCGAGGATCAGCCTTACTTCACTTCAGTTAAAAAAACCCGCGACATTGACATCAAACTGGCCGCCGAGTTGGCCGAGATGCCGCTGGAAGAGTTCAAGGCGCTCAACCCCCAGTTCAACCGGCCGGTGATCACCGGTAGTGCCGACACACAAATACTGCTGCCGCATTTCAATGCCGAGCGTTTCAAAGAAAATCTCTCCAACTGGACCCGCACCTTATCGAGTTGGACGTCGCTGCGCATCTCTGCTGCGCGTGAGCGCATCGAAACTATTGCAGCACGCTTCAAAACCACGCCGCAGGTGATTCGTGATGCCAACGCGATCCCGGCCAACATGCAGCCAACGGCAGGTTCGACATTAATCGTGCCTAAAACCAGTATTGAGGCGGCCGAGATCGGTGCTGAAATTGCCGATAATGCAGTGCTGGGTTTAGTGCCAGAGGGCGGAGCCCGACGCAGTGCCCGCAGCGTTAATCGCGAGACGCGTAACAAGCCTGCAGCACGCACCCGTCGCAATGTTCACTAGCACGCATCATCAACTGCTGTATCTCCGGCAGCTGCTTGCTTGCCGGTCGCCATGGTCAGTGCTGAACTGATCGCATCCAGGTCAGCATTGCCGCAAAAATAGCATCGCGGTTGAGTTCATTGAAGTTTTCATGGAAATTCTGCGTGAACTCATGCAAGTCGAGCAGCTGCGGCGGAATCGTTCGCAGCATCGCAAGACTTACTGAGGCATCTGCCAAGCGGTCATCGCCTGCAACCACCGCAAATACCGGCAAACGCCACCCACTCAAGTCATTGTGTAGTGCAGCCTGTGCATCGAGCAGGCAGCGCCCAAAACGCATACTGGCAAAACTACCCCGTCGCTGCAGCAATGAATCAGCCACATGGCGCTCCGTGATCTCACGATCATGCGTCAGCCAAGGCGTCAGATCTTCCATCGGTACCTTCGCCGTGGGCAGCAATCGCGATAACCAACGCGACAGCGGGATCATCCATGCCGGCACCGGAATCGCATTGGCGTAGTAGGGCGATGACAGTACGATACCGGATACCGAATAAGGCGCGAGTTTGTTCGATAAAGCCAGATGAGTTGCTATCAATGCACCCATCGAGTGCCCGACGATGAACAAAGGTGTGGTTGGATATTGCTGACGTACCCATTCCAGCATATCGACCACGTCATCGATGAACACTTCAAAGCTGGGAATATCAATCAGCTGCCGAGTACCATGGCCATGCAGATCAAAGCTGACGGTGGTGACCTCATGCTGCCTGAAAAAGCTACCCACAGTTTCATAATCGCCAGAGTGTGACATTCCGCCATGAATCCCGAGCAGAACCGCCTTGGTGGTACCTGCCTGCCAAATCCGAATCGGTCGATCACCATGCGCCGTGGGATGCGTGAGGGTCTGGTCCTCTTTGTAGTGATGTGTGCTCATTATTCAATACCTGATGGTGTTGGCTGCATAGTGGGCGTGTTGCGACGCATTATGTGCAGGTCAATTAAAATACCAGTAAGCCCTTGCCGGTTCTATGATTTACCGCTTGAGTATATTGCCGCAAGCATAGCGCGCTAAAAACATCGCGTCACCCACAGCGCGATAAAGCTAAAACAAGCCATCCTCATTCTCGGAGACCTCTTATGTCACAGCACTGGAAATTTGAAACCCAAGCAGTCCACGCGGGTTATACGCCTGACCCCACGACCAAGGCGATGGCAGTGCCGATTTATCAAACGGTTGCCTATGCTTTTGACAATGCACAGCACGGTGCTGATTTATTCGACCTCAAAGTCGTCGGCAATATTTACACCCGCATCATGAACCCAACCCAAAACGTGCTCGAGGTTCGTGTCGCAGCACTGGAGGGCGGTATCGCAGGGCTCGCACTTGCCTCCGGTCAGGCGGCCATAACCTATGCGATTCAAACCATCACCGAGGCAGGCGACAATATTGTTTCTTCCAGCGCTCTCTATGGCGGTACCTACAACTTGTTTGCGCACACCATGCCACAGTTCGGCATTGATGTGCGATTTGCTGATGCGCGCGATCCGCAGTCATTCGCTAAGCTGATCGACGCCAAGACCAAGGCAGTTTATGTAGAAACTATCGGTAATCCTTTAGGTAATGTCACTGACATTGAGGCCATAGCCAAGGTCGCGCACGCGGCTGGTGTGCCACTCATCGTTGACAATACAGTGCCGAGCCCCTACCTGTGCCGCCCCATCGAGCACGGTGCAGATATCGTCGTGCACTCACTCACCAAATATATCGGTGGTCAAGGCAACAGCATCGGCGGCATGATTATCGACTCCGGTAAATTCCCGTGGGCCGAACATAAAGCACGCTTCAAGCGGCTAAATGAGCCCGATGTCAGCTACCACGGCGTGGTGTACACCGAAGCACTCGGACCAGCCGCCTACATCGGCCGCGCGCGCGTGGTACCACTGCGGAACATGGGTGCAGCAATATCGCCCATGAATGCCTGGCTGATTCTGCAAGGGCTAGAGACCCTCTCGCTACGCATGGACCGTATCTGCGACAACACCCTTGCAGTCGCGCGCTTCCTGCAAAGTCATCCAAAAGTCGAGTGGGTAGACTACGCCGGTCTGCCAGGGCACGTAGATCACGAAGTCGCCAAACGCATGATGAAGGGCAGGGCATCCGGCCTGCTGACCTTCGGCGTCAAAGGTGGTCGTGCAGCAGGCGAGCGCTTCCTTGATGCGCTTGAGTTATACACGCGACTGGTGAATATCGGCGACACCAAATCACTTGCAACGCATCCCGCGTCGACCACCCATCGTCAGCTATCGCCAGAAGAATTAGCCAAAGCCGGCGTCAAGGAAGAGACAGTGCGTCTATGTATGGGGATTGAGCATATTGATGATCTTATCGCCGATCTCACTCAAGCCCTGGCCAAGTCCTAAAAAAAACCGTCGCTAGCGTTGTTGCAGGTGCCTCGCCGTACGTCATGTACTGACTTCGGTACCTGCAAAATTTACTTTTCGCCAGCGACGGTGATGTTGATGGTTTTGCGCATTTTCTCGCCGTACGAGCGGTGACGGCTGTCAGCAAATTGCAGGGTCAGTTTGTATTTACCCGGTTGCAGGAACATCAAACTCTCTGTTTGGCCTTTGTCGAAGTGTTTGTGCTGGTTATCATTTGGAATGACATAGCCCGGCTCGATATCGCGCGCATCAATCAGCACATGAAAATGCCCAACGCCTTCGCGCTTGTCGCTCGCTGGTGCGAGCGGCATTCCATCTACCTTGAATTTGAGCGTGAAGGTTGTTGGTAAGGTATCGCCATCACGCGGCTCGATAAAGTCAACGGATTGCGCATTGGCGTACGCAACGAATAACAGACCGAGCAGACCCAGCCCGAGTTGCTGAAAACGATTCATGGTTCAACCTTTGCTTGCTTGAGTGGAGTGAGTAGGATGCAGGCGCGCTTGACGTGCTGCGGTAGAGATTAAGCGTATGCGGCGCTGCTGCTGGCGGTTAAACCATACGGGCGGGCCGGCAGCACTGCGGCGTTTTTTTCGTTGAAATTCGCGCTGCTTGCGAAACAGATCGCTGTCTGACAGCGGCGCATTCGGGTCGCGCACATAACCAAAAGAGCGGTTGGCTACGGCGATCTCATGACTGTAGTCTCGCTCGGCCTCGGCCAGATCGTCGGCCACCGAGCGGAAGGGCTCGACCGATTCGGCGACCTCGTTCAACTTGGCCGCTTCGCTGACCTCCTTGGCTTGCTGCGCCATCTGCTCTTTCAGCTTGTCTGCCTGCATCTGCAGGTTAACTTCGCTTTTAAGTGCGGAGAGATAGCCTTGCAATTTGCCGTACAAGCGACCAGTCACCCGTGCTACTGTCGGTAACCGTTCCGGACCGATTACCACCAGTGCTACTGCGCCGATCACGGCAAGTTTAGTCAAACCAAGGTCGATCAATGTCAGCTCCGCTTGCCGCAGACAATATCGAGAAGTTCACTGTTACGCGTACCGTCCACCACCGGGCGCCATTCATCTTCACTATCGTTATTACTGACGATTACGCCTTTCAAATAAGGCTCAGAGAAAAACTCACCCGCCAGATTGCGGAACTGGCGTGCATCGCATTTGTACTCTTTGTGCGCGCGATTCGATTGCACGCCATTTAACGGAAAGCTGTAGCTCAGCATCTCCCACACAGAGAC
>VERA01000029.1 GCA_018882935.1 Burkholderiaceae bacterium
CGGTAGCGGGCGTCAGCAGCCCGGTTAGCGGCAATCTCGGACTCGTAGCGGTCCCCAATGGCAAGCAACATATTCTTGGTGTAGTACAGGTCACCGCGCTTCTCGCCGTGGTACTCGAGAATATGCGTCTCAACGATGGAGTCGACCGGACAAGACTCTTCGCAGAAGCCGCAGAAAATACATTTGGTGAGATCGATGTCGTAGCGCGTGGTACGACGGGTACCGTCATCGCGCTGCTCGGATTCAATACTGATTGCCATCGCCGGACATACTGCCTCACACAGCTTGCACGCGATGCAGCGCTCTTCCCCGTTCGGGTAGCGACGCAAAGCATGCAGACCACGGAAGCGGGGCGACATCGGGGTTTTCTCTTCCGGGAACTGCACCGTGATCTTGCGCGCAAACATATAGCGGCCGGTCAGCGCCAGCCCTTTGAATAACTCGCGTAGCATCAGGCTACCGAGGAAATCTTTGATCGCTTCCATCGCTGTGCCCTTCCTACTTCCAAATATTCCAAGAGGTCTGCATCCACACCGCCACAATCACCAGATACACCACGGTTAGCGGAATGAATATCTTCCAACCCAAGCGCATGATCTGATCGTAGCGGTAGCGCGGAAACGATGCGCGCACCCAGATAAAGATCGAGACTACGAAGAAGGTCTTGATGCCCAACCAGATCCAACCCGGGATGAAATCCAGAATCGCCAGTGGGGCACCCCAGCCGCCGAGGAACATCAGCGTAGCCAACATGGAGATCAGAATCATGTTGGCGTATTCAGCGAGGAAGAACATCGCGAACGACATGCCAGAGTATTCAACCATGTGACCAGCCACGATTTCCGATTCACCTTCGACCACATCGAAGGGATGACGCGAGGTCTCCGCAATGCCAGAGATGATGTAAACACCAAACATCGGCAGCAAGGGCAACCAGTTCCACGACAAGAAATTCAGTCCCATGTTGGCGCCCGCGCCTTTGAGTTGGCCGCCGACAATCTCGGAAAGATTCAAGCTGCCCGAGACCATTAATACGATCACCAGCACGAAGCCCATCGCAATTTCATAAGACACCATCTGCGCTGATGCGCGCATCGCGCCGAGGAAAGCGTATTTGGAATTCGATGCCCATCCTGCCACGATCACGCCGTATACCTCCAGCGACGTAATCGCCATCAGGAACAGCAAGCCCGCGTTGATATTGGCGAGGGCTTTGTCTGGCCCAAACGGCACCACCGACCACGCGGCTAATGCCGGCATGATGGTCATGACCGGCGCCAGCACGAACAAACCTTTGTTGGCTTTGGCCGGCACCACGATTTCTTTGAGTAGCAACTTCAGTGCATCGGCAATCGGTTGCAACAAACCGGCAGGGCCAACGCGATTCGGACCGAGTCGCACATGCATCCAGCCGATCATCTTGCGCTCCCACAGCGTGAGATACGCAACGCAGCCCATCAGCGGCAGCACAATCGCCACGATCTTGATCAGATTCCAGGCGATCGGCCACCAGGGGCCGAGCATGCTCTCGCCGGTTGCGGTGAGTTGGCTCAGCAAGTCCATCAGGCTTTCTCCACCGAGATCGCACCAAACATCGCACCGAGGCTTGCTGTGTCATGGTGACCCGCTGCGATACGTACCACATTGTCCGGCTGGCTGGCATCGATCGCGCAAGGCAGCACGGCACTGCCGTTACCCTGCTTGACACGCACACTCGCGCCGTCACTCAGGCCGAGCTTTTGCGCCAAACTCGGCGACAGCACGGCACGGGGCGGACGTGCGTCTGATGTCTGCTGTAAAGATTCTGCGCGGCGTACGATGCCGTCGGTGAAATACAGCGGTACGTCAGCGGCACGTTCAAGCTCTACGCTCACCATACTCGGCGTCGGCAAGGGCATATCGCTGCGATTGTTGAGTCGCGCTGATACATCAAGACCTTCTACCGCGCGCGCGCCGAGCAGCTCAGCGCGGATATCTTCTGAGCTCTCATAATTGAAACCATCAAGTGAAAGCAGATTGCCAAGTACCCGCAGCACTTTCCAACCCGGCCGAGTCTCGGCCAGTGGCCGCGTACTACCGTTAAAGCCTTGCACCCGCCCCTCGGCATTAATGAAGGTGCCGGAGGTTTCGGAAAATGGCGACACCGGTAACAACACATCGGCGTACTCGGTGCCATGCTTGAACGGTGACATCAGTACCACCATGTCAGCCTGACCGAGCGCTGCGCGAGCTTGCTGCGGATTAGCGCAATCGAGCTCTGGCTCTGCGTGTAAGACCAGATAAGCTTTCTTGGGCTTGTCGAAGAAGCTTTGCGCCACCGAGCGATCGGCAGGTGTCGCGTTCGCGATGTAGCCGCCGACCGTATTGGCTGCCTCGGTGAGATAGCCAAACTTGGCATCTGTCTGCGCTGCGATCCACTGTGCCACTGCATGGAGCTGCGCGATCTGCGGGTGATGCGCAGCGGCGTTCCCGAGGAACACTGCACGCGATTCACCCGACAGCAAACTCTTCGCTATAGCGAGCGCAGTCGCCGATGGCGCCAGATTAGCGAACTCTGCGGGTGCAGCGATGTTTTTAGCTTGGGCTACGGCGGCGGCAACTTGCGCAAGTTGGCTCAACCAATCCGATGGCGCAGCAATCAACTGATTGGCGACGGCCATTAAGGGCATACCCTCGTTGGCATTGAGCAGAGAGAGTTGGGCACCGCGACGCTGAACTGCTGCACGCAAACGCGCCGTCAGCAGCGGATGGTCTTTACGCAAATGCGAGCCGATCACGAAGACACGTTGCAGCTTACCCACCTCGGCAATCGGCATACCTAGCCAGGGCACGAAGGTGGTATCCGCCACTGCTGCGCTCTGACGCAAACGAAAATCAACATGATCAGAGCCAAGACCGCGAGTGAGTTTCGCCAGCAGTGTGAGTTCTTCCAGCGTGGCATAGGGCGCGGCCACCGATGCAATCGCATCAGACCCATGCTGATCACGAATACCGCGCAAGCCTTGCGCTACATATTCCAGCGCGGTTTGCCAGTCGACTGATTTCCACTCACCACCCTGCTTGATCATCGGCGTGGTGAGACGCTGCTCGCTATTCAAGCCCTCATAGGCGAAGCGGTCACGGTCAGATAGCCAGCATTCGTTGACTGCCTCGTTCTCCAGCGGCAGTACACGCATGACCTTGTTGCCCTTGACCTGCACAATCAGATTGGCACCAAGACTATCGTGCGGGCTGACTGATTTGCGGCGCGACAGCTCCCACGTCCGCGCGCTGTAGCGGAAGGGCTTCGACGTTAAAGCACCCACCGGGCACAAATCAATCATGTTGCCGGATAGCTCGGAGCTGACAGCACCATTGACGAAGCTGCTGATCTCGGAATGCTCGCCACGACCGATCATGCCGAACTCCATCACACCCGCCACCTCTTGCCCGAAACGCACACAGCGCGTGCAGTGAATGCAGCGGCTCATCTCTTTCATCGAGATCAGCGGGCCGGCCTCTTTAGCGTGCACCACACGTTTTTCTTCCTGGTAGCGCGATGACGACGGGCCATAACCCACCGCCAAATCTTGCAACTGGCACTCACCACCTTGATCGCAAATCGGGCAATCAAGCGGATGATTGATCAGCAAGAATTGCATCACATCTTTCTGCGCCTGCACCGCTTTCTCGCTGTGGGTGCGCACCACCATGCCTTGCGTCACCGGCGTTGCACAGGCGGGCAGTGCTTTCGGTGCCTTCTCGACTTCGACCAGACACATACGGCAATTGGCCGCGATCGACAATTTCTTGTGATAACAAAAATGCGGAATGTAGGTGCCGAGCTGATTGGCAGCATCCATCACCATGCTGCCCTCGGGCACCTCAACCTTCTTACCGTCAATTTCAATCTCTAGCATGATTGTTCCGGTCAGACGTAAGCGGGCACCATGCAGCGCTTGTGCTCGATGTGGTACGCAAATTCATCGGTGTAATTCTTGATCATCGCGCGTACGGGCATCGCTGCAGCATCACCCAACGCGCAAATCGTGCGACCCTGAATACCATCACAAACAGAAAGCAAAGTATCCAGATCATCCGGACGGCCCTCGCCATGCTCGATACGATGTACCATGCGATACAACCAGCCCGTGCCTTCACGGCACGGCGTGCATTGACCACAGGATTCTTCGTAATAAAAATACGATAGCCGCAGTAGCGACTTCACCATGCAACGCTCTTCGTTCATGACGATTACTGCGCCCGAACCCAGCATCGAGCCGGCTTTCGCGATCGAGTCATAGTCCATATCGGTTTGCATCATCAGATCACCGCGAATCACCGGCATCGATGAACCGCCGGGTATGACGCCTTTGATTTTCTTACCGTCTCGCATGCCGCCTGCAAGCTCAAGCAATTTTGCAAACGGTGTACCCAGCGGTACTTCGTAGTTACCCGGACGCGCGACATCACCGGAGACCGAGAAAATTTTGGTACCGCCGTTGTTCGGCTTGCCGATGGCGAGATACGCCTCGGGGCCCACATTCATGATGAAGGGTACCGAAGCGAAAGTCTCCGTATTGTTAATGGTCGTCGGCTTGCCGTACAAGCCAAAGCTGGCGGGAAACGGTGGCTTGAAGCGCGGCTGGCCCTTTTTGCCTTCGATCGATTCCAGTAGCGCCGTCTCTTCACCGCAGATGTAGGCACCGTAACCATGAAACGCATGCAGCTGAAATGAAAAATCAGTACCGAGAATTTTGTCGCCGAGGAAGCCGGCCGCGCGCGCCTCTTCTAAAGCCTCTTCAAAGCGATCGTACACATCCCACACTTCACCGTGAATGTAGTTGTAACCGACCGTGATGCCCATGGCGTATGCGCCGATCGCCATACCCTCTATCACGCTGTGAGGGTTGTAGCGAAGAATGTCGCGGTCTTTGAAAGTACCCGGCTCGCCTTCGTCAGAGTTACAGACCAAGTATTTTTGCCCGGGAAATGCACGCGGCATGAAGCTCCACTTCAGGCCTGTTGGAAACCCCGCACCACCGCGACCACGCAAAGCCGAAGCTTTCAGATCCGCAATCACCTGCTCCGGCGTAATGCCCTCGGTAAGTATGCGGCGCAGCGCAGAATAACCACCCCGCTTGACGTAGTCAGCAAGGCGCCAGTTGTTACCGTCGATACCCGCGAGGATCAGCGGCTGAATATGACGATCATGCAAACAGCTCATTGCTTCAGCTCCTCAATCAGTGCGTCGATTTTTTCATTCGACATGAAGCTGCACATACGCTTGTTATTGACCAACATGACCGGTGAGTCACCACAGGCGCCCATGCACTCGCCTTCTTTCAGGGTGAACAAGCCATCTTCAGTCGTCTCGTTAAAATCAATACCCAGTTTTTGCTTTAGGTAAGCAGCCGCACGATCACCCTGCGTTAGCTGGCACGGCAAGTTGGTGCAAATCGTCAGCTTATATTTGCCGACCGGCTTCAAGTTGTACATGGTGTAGAAGGTAGCCACCTCCTGCACCGCAATCGCCGGCATTTCCAGGTAAGCCGCAACATCCTGAATCACTTCCGGCGACAACCAGCCCTTCTCGTCTTGCGCAATAGCGAGCGCCGCCATCACCGCTGACTGCTTTTGATCAGCCGGGAACTTGGCCAGCTCGCGATCAATTTTTTTGTACGCGTCCGGTGATAACAACATGTGCTGTTTTGCCTCGATCATAATTTTCTGGATCAGCGATCGATTTCGCCGAACACGATGTCTTGCGTACCGATGATGGTGACTGCATCAGCGATCATGTGCCCGCTGGCCATCTCATTCAACCCCTGCAGGTGCGCAAAGCCCGGCGCACGAATCTTCAAGCGATACGGTTTATTGGCACCATCCGAGATCAGGTAAATGCCGAACTCACCCTTAGGGTGTTCAACCGCTGCGTAGGCCTCGCCCACCGGAACATGGAAACCTTCGGTGAAGAGTTTGAAGTGATGGATCAGCTCTTCCATGTTGGACTTCATGTCCACTCGCGAAGGCGGCGCGACTTTGTGGTTATCGGTCATCACCGGGCCGGGATGGTTGCGCAACCATTCGACGCATTGTTTGATGATGCGATTGGACTGGCGCATTTCCTCAATACGAACCAGATAACGGTCGTAGCAATCACCGTTCACGCCCACGGGAATATCAAAGTCGACTAAATCGTAGACTTCATACGGCTGCTTCTTGCGCAGATCCCATGCAATACCAGAGCCGCGCAGCATCGGGCCGGTGAAACCATTGGCTAAGGCTTGCTCGGGTGACACCACACCAATACCGACCAAGCGCTGCTTCCAGATTCGGTTGTCAGTAAGCAGGGTCTCGTACTCATCAACATACGTCGGGAAACGATTGGTGAAGTCTTCGATAAAGTCGAGCAGCGAACCCTGACGATTTTCGTTGAGCTTGGCAATCGCCTTGTCATTACGAACCAACGACGCTTTGTACTGCGGCATGACATCCGGCAGATCACGATACACACCACCCGGACGGTAGTACGCCGCATGCAGACGCGCACCGGATACCGCCTCATAGCAGTCCATCAAATCTTCACGCTCGCGAAACGCGTACAAGAACACACCCATCGCGCCAACATCCAGCGCGTGCGCGCCCAACCACAGCAGGTGGTTCAAAATACGCGTCACTTCATCGAACATCACCCGAATGTACTGAGCACGCAGTGGCACCTCAACGCCGAGCAACTTCTCGATCGCCATGACATAGGCGTGCTCGTTGCACATCATCGACACATAGTCGAGCCGATCCATGTAGGGCACGGACTGCAGGAAGGTGCGCGTCTCGGCCAGCTTCTCTGTTGCACGATGCAATAAGCCGATATGCGGATCAGCACGCTGAATGACTTCGCCATCCAGCTCGAGTACCAGACGCAATACACCATGCGCCGCCGGATGCTGAGGGCCAAAGTTGAGGGTGTAGTTCTTGATCTCAGCCACCGAAGCCTCCACGCACGACATACTCTTTCCGGAGGTAATCGCATCGCTCAACTTCGGTGAAGGCTAACTTCGCATTAGCGAAGTTAAGCGCGCATGGCGCGCGGCCGGAGCCAAACTTGAGGGTGTAGTTCTTAATTTCAGCCATTTCAGCGCACCCCGTAGTTCTCTTCGCGGATAATCCGCGGCACGTTCTCGCGTGGCTCAATGGTTACGGGTTGATAAATCACCCGCTTCTGCTCGGGGTCGTAGCGCATCTCGACATAGCCACTGACCGGGAAATCTTTACGGAATGGATGACCGATAAATCCGTAATCGGTCAGGATGCGGCGCAGATCATCATGACCTTCAAACAAAATACCGAATAAATCGAAGGCTTCACGCTCATACCAATTGGCAGCAGGCCACACCGGAATGAGCGACGCAACTAACGGCATATCATCATCCGGCGCGAAGGTTCTCACACGTAGCCGCCAGTTGTGCGTGATCGACATCAGGTGCACCACAACACCAAAACGCGCGCCTTCCCAACGACCATCGCCGTAGGATTGATAGTCAACACCGCACAGATCGATCATTTGCTCGAAACGCGTCGACGGATGGTCGCGCAGTACTTGCATCGCAGACGGGTAATCAGCAGCGCCAAGAACAACAGTGACCTCACCCAACTCGCTGCTGAGGTTTTTGATCTTGTCGCCCAGTGCATCTTGTACAGCGCTGGCGAGGGTCTCGAGTTTGGTGGTCATGTTGGCGAAAGAACTCAGCGTGCGATGGTATTGGTACGCTTGATTTTGTTTTGCAGCTGGATCACGCCATACAGCAGCGCCTCGGCAGTAGGTGGACAGCCCGGGACGTAAATATCAACCGGCACAATGCGGTCACAGCCGCGCACTACCGAATAAGAGTAGTGGTAATAACCACCACCGTTAGCACAAGAACCCATCGAGATGACCCAACGCGGCTCGGCCATCTGGTCGTACACCTTGCGCAGTGCAGGCGCCATTTTGTTGCACAAGGTACCAGCCACAATCATCACATCGGATTGTCGTGGTGAAGGACGGAACACCACACCAAAGCGGTCAAGATCGTAACGCGAAGCACCTGCGTGCATCATCTCAACCGCGCAGCAAGCCAAACCAAAGGTCATCGGCCACATTGAGCCGGTGCGGGTCCAGTTGATTAGCTTATCGGCTGTTGTGGTAACAAAGCCTTCATTGAGAATGCCATCGATCGCCATGTGTTACTCCCAGTCCAAGGCACCCTTTTTCCATTCGAAGATCAGGCCAACAATCAGGATGCCCAGGAAAATCATCATGGCCCAGAAGCCAATCAGTCCGACATCATTCATGGCGACCGCCCATGGCACCAAAAAAGCGACTTCTAGATCAAACAGTATAAAAAGAATAGCCACCAAGTAGTAGCGAACATCAAATTTCATTCGCGCATCTTCGAAAGCCTCGAAGCCGCACTCGTAGGCAGAATTTTTTTGGGAGTCAGGTCGATGCGGCGCGAGTAGTCGTCCCAATACCTGAGGGGCGACACCAACGCCGATGCCCACCGCGATAAACAGCAGGATCGGAAGATAATTTTGCAGGTCCACAGTTTTCCCAGTACAAGACGCCTGGACAGCCACTCCCGAGGCTTTTTTTAAAAATTTTTATTTACTTCTTACTAACTGGTGCCGACGGCGAGACTCGAACTCGCACAGCTTGCGCCACTACCCCCTCAAGATAGCGTGTCTACCAATTTCACCACGTCGGCAAAGCGTCTAATTTTAACCGGCTTTGCATACCCCCTTCAATGAGGGATTAGGCTTAGACGCGTTAACGATACGGTCTATTTAGGAATCTGGCTGGATTGAGCGGGCGCCTTGGCTGGCTCAGCCGGGGGAGCATCGCCAACTGGCGCAGTAATGGGCTTGGTGGATGCAGGGACTTGGTCCATGATGCCTGCGCCACCGACCTGTGGCCGGCTACCAAGAAAAGCGAGCAACAGCGTCGCAACAAAGAACACTGCCGCGGCAATTCCGGTTGAACGTGACAGGAAGTTGGCCGAACCCGTAGCACCAAACAAACTACCGGAAGCGCCGGAGCCAAACGCAGCGCCCATGTCAGCACCTTTGCCGTGCTGTAGCAGTACCAGGCCAATAATGATCAGCGCACTGATCAACTGGACCACAATAACAATAGCGAGTAGTGAGTTCATCAAATAAATTCCTGTAGATCCAAATTGGTTTGCGGCTGATCACTCTCAGGCGGCATGGGCGATCGCTAAAAAATCTGGCGCATTTAAAGAGGCACCGCCGATTAATCCACCATCGATATCGGGCATGGCCAACAAATCTTTCGCGTTATCAGGCTTCATACTGCCGCCGTAAAGTAGTCGAACCTGCTGCGCGCCTTCCGCATCGCGCTCAGCAATTAATACCCGTATGCGCGCATGCACTTGCTGCGCCATGTCGGGCGTCGCTGTTTTTCCGGTGCCTATCGCCCACACCGGTTCGTACGCAATCACCATGCTGGTCAGTTGCGTACCTACCGCATCAAGTACCGGCGCTAACTGTCGCGCGACTACAGCATCAGTCGCACCCTGCTCGCGCTCTTCTAGCGTCTCGCCGACACAGACAATCGGGGTAAGCCCTGTGGTTACTGCCCTCAGCGCTTTTTGCGCCACTAACTCATCGCTTTCGGCGTGGTAGCTGCGTCGCTCCGAATGTCCGACGATCACGTAGCTGCAACCAAATTCCTGCAGCATCTCGGCCGACACTTCACCAGTAAAGGCACCTCGTTCATGCGCGGACACATCTTGCGCACCCCATCGCACCGGCGAACCACCCAACGCCGACTGCACCTGCGCCAGGTAAGGCGCGGGCACACAGACCGCCAACTCTGCGCTCAATTCAGTCTTATCGCCCAAAAGCCCGGCCAACAGCGTCGCGTTCGACGCGAGGCCGCCGTTCATCTTCCAGTTACCCGCGATTAGTGGCGTACGCATCAGATGGCCGAAGTGCAAAACCCGAGATTGTAGCCTGTGGCAAGAAAGAGGGTCAAACCGACAAGATTACGGCCCACCGAACCCAGCGCCTTGCAGTGGGGCATGAGGTGTGTCGCGCAGGCTGAGCGCTGCTGGCTCGAACACAAAGCCTCGCGCAAGTTCACCGCGCCACCTGCAACATGATCTTGCCAACATGCGTACTCGTTTCCATTAAGGCATGAGCATCGACCGCCTGCTCCAGCGAAAAGGTTTTGTAGATCACGGGCTTGATACGACCAGACTCAAGCAACGGCCAGACCTGGGCGCGCAGTTGCTGTGCGATATGGCGCTTGAATTCGATGGGCCTTGGGCGCAAGGTCGAGCCGGTTATCACCAAGCGACGACGCAGCACTTCACCAAAATTGATCTCGCCACTCGCGCCGCCTAACAGGGCAATAATGACCAGACGTCCGTCATCGGCCAAACAGCGCAACTCTCTTCCCACGTAGTCGCCGGCCACCATATCGAGAATGACGTTAGCGCCCTTGCCATCGGTGAGCGACCTCACAATCTCAACAAAATCTTCGCTACGGTAATTAATGCCACGCTCTGCACCCAAGGTTTCGCAGGCACGGCATTTATCATCGGTGCCGGCAGTAACAAATACTCGATGCCCGAGCGCAGTCGCCATTTGAATCGCAGTCACGCCAATGCCGGAGCTACCCCCTTGTACCAACAAGGTCTCTCCCGCTGAGAGTTTGGCGCGATCAAATACATTGCCGTAGACGGTGAAAAAGGTTTCAGGAAGCGACGCTGCCTCAAGTACGCCCCAGCCCTTCGGTATGGGTAAACACTGCCCCACCGGCACAACGCAGTACTCTGCGTAACCACCGCCGTGCGCCAAAGCGCATACCAAGTCACCTTTGCTGAAGCCACTGCCATCAAGATCACCGCTAATTATTTCGCCAGCGACCTCCAAGCCAGGTAAGTCGGAGGCATCCGGTGGCGGCGGATAAGCGCCAGATCGCTGCAATACATCGGGACGATTTACACCTGCTGCGTGAACATGGATCAGCACTTCACCGGCGCCGGGTACTGGCATCGGCCGCTCACATGGCTGAAGCACTTCCGGTCCACCGGGCTTTGAAATTTCAATCGCGCGCATCGCTGCACCTCCTGAGCCATCAAAACGAAAGGCTGTCTGCATTTACAGACAGCCTCTCGCTGCACACTTTGCTTGACCCTGAACACACTCAGGGTATTTGCCGCCGCCTCATTACTGCGCTGATGGCGCTGTAGCGCCGACTCATCGCAGCATTACAGCCGGCCTATCGCCAGATCACTGCTGAGCGGCCTCGCCTGTATCTTCAGAGGCTGCTGCCTTCATCGACAGCTTGAGCCGGCCACGATCATCCGTCTCGAGTACCTTGACGCGCACTTGCTGGCCTTCTTTGAGGTAATCCGACACAGCATTAACACGCTCATTGGCAATCTGGCTGATATGCAGCAAGCCATCTTTGCCAGGCAGCACCTGCACGATAGCGCCGAAGTCCAATAGCTTAAGTACCGTGCCCTCGTAGATCTTGCCGACTTCCACCGACGCGGTCAGCTCTTCAATACGGCGCTTGGCTTCTTGTCCAGCAGCCGCATCAACCGAAGCGATAGTGACGATACCCTCATCGGTGATATCGATTTGGGTACCGGTTTCTTCAGTAAGCGCACGGATCACTGCACCACCTTTACCGATCACATCACGAATCTTCTCTGGGTTGATCTTGATGGTGATTAAGCGCGGCGCGAAGTTTGAGAGCTCAGTACGGCCAGTAGGCATCGCCTCCTGCATCTTGCCAAGAATATGGTGACGGCCTTCCTTCGCTTGCGCGAGCGCGACCTGCATGATCTCTTTGGTGATGCCCTGAATCTTGATGTCCATCTGCAAGGCAGTCAGGCCATTGGCAGTACCCGCGACTTTGAAGTCCATATCACCCAAGTGATCTTCATCGCCGAGAATATCGGACAGCACCGCGAACTTGTTACCCTCTTTGATCAGGCCCATCGCAATACCTGCAACATGCGCTTTCATCGGTACGCCCGCATCCATCAGCGCAAGGCTGCCGCCGCAGACCGAGGCCATCGACGAGGAACCGTTCGACTCAGTGATCTCGGATACCAAGCGCACCGAGTAGCTGAACTCTTCCGGGCTGGGCAATGCAGCGATCAGTGCGCGCTTGGCCAAACGACCATGACCAATTTCGCGGCGCTTCGGTGAGCCAACGCGACCGGTTTCGCCCGTTGCGAACGGTGGCATGTTGTAGTGGAGCATGAAGCGATCGCTGTACTCGCCTGTGAGCGCATCGATTTTTTGTTCATCGCGTGCCGTGCCAAGGGTGGCTACCACCAGCGCTTGTGTTTCACCACGTGTGAACAAGGCAGAGCCGTGGGTGCGTGGCAGTACGCTGCTGCGAATCGAAATCGGACGCACGGTGCGCGTATCACGCCCGTCGATGCGTGGCTCACCATCCAGAATCTGCGAGCGAACAATCTTCGACTCCAAACCAAACATGATATCGCCGACTTCGGCAGAATCTGGTGCGGAGGTACCCGCCGCAGCGGCTTCTTCCGCCAGCTTGGCCGATACCTCTGAGTGAATCGAGCGCAGCTTGTCGGAGCGCGCTTGCTTTTCTTTGGTGCGGAACGCATCACGCAGCTTGTCTTCCGCCAGCGCAGTAACACGCGCAATCAAGGCCTCATTTTGTGCAGGGGCCGTCCATGGCACTTCCGGCTTGCCGCCTTCGCGTACCAGATCATGGATCGCATCGATCACTGCCTTCATCTGCTCATGGCCGTAAACAACCGCACCCAGCATGACTTCTTCGGACAATTCTTGTGCTTCGGATTCCACCATCAGCACCGCAGCCTCGGTGCCGGCAACCACCAGATCCATTTTCGACTGATGCATCTGCGAAACCGTTGGGTTCAGCACGTATTGACCATCGATGTAAGCAACGCGCGCCGCACCAATCGGGCCGTTGAACGGAATGCCCGCCACGCACAGCGCGGCCGAGGCACCAATCATCGAGGGAATATCTGGGTCAATCTCAGGATTGACCGACAGCACATGAATAATGACCTGTACTTCGTTGAGATAACCCTCGGGGAACAGCGGACGAATCGGGCGATCAATCAATCGTGATGTCAGTGTCTCTTTTTCCGAAGGGCGACCTTCGCGCTTGAAGAAACCGCCGGGGATACGTCCGGCAGCGTACGTTTTTTCAACATAATCAACGGTCAGCGGAAAAAAATCCTGGCCCGGCTTGGCTTCTTTGCGTGCGACTACCGTCGCAAGAACAACGGTGTCATCCACCGTCACCATGACAGCACCTGACGCTTGGCGAGCAATCTCGCCGGTTTCCAGCGTTACCGAGTGCTGGCCATACTGGAAGGTTTTTGTGACTTTATTAAACATTGGGTACATCCTTTCATTTTTTGCCGACAGAGTTTCAGGCGCTGTCGTTCACCTCACCACCGGCAGGCATTGCCAGCCCACCGCACAACTTTTGCGTTACCCCCACCTGCATAGAACTATGCAGGCTGTAAAAATGCGAAATGCCCGCATCAGTTGGCTGATACAGGCATTTGCAGATAAATCAATTGCGACGGCTTACTTGCGCAGACCCAGCTTCTCGATCAGGGCACGATAGCGGTCCGTGTCCTTGCGCTTCAGGTAGGCCAACAGGCTTTTACGGCGATTGACCATCATGATCAGGCCACGACGCGAATGATGATCTTTCGCGTGGGCCTTGAAGTGGCCATTCAGTTCGTTGATGCGCGCAGTCAGTAATGCAACCTGCACCTCTGGAGACCCGGTGTCATTTTGAGCCCGGGCGTTGGCGGCGATAACCGCAGCCTTGCCTTCTTTGGAAACTGCCATGATTAAACCCTTTCACATGCGGATTTCGGAGTCGCAACCCCTGAAACCGTGACAACATTGATAACTTGGCCTTTTCAGGCCAAGCCTCGATTATAGCCGAAACTGGACTGCAGTCTGAACCACGGCGCAAGACAGCGCGGAATCCCCAGCCAAATCTGCGTCGATGTAAGGGCCATGGCGAGCCAGCGGGCGACTTTATAGCTGCGGGTTGAGTTTCTCGTTCTTGGATTGCAATTTATTTAACGCCGAGAGATAGGCCTTGGCCGAAGCCACCACGATATCCAGATCAGCGCCGACACCGTTCACAATCCGCCCATTCTTCGATAAGCGCATCGTCACCTCACCCTGCGACTGAGTGCCGGTAGTAATCGCATTCACCGAGAACAGCAGTAACTCGGCTCCACTTGCAGTGTGTGATTCGATCGCGTTCACGATCGCATCCACCGGGCCATTGCCCTCGCCCTCACATTTCACCTCTTTGCCGTCTGCCGCGAACACGACCTTGGCACTGGGCTTTTCACCGGTCTCGGAGTGCTGCGACAGGGAGACAAATTTATAAACCTCTTTCTCATGCGCGCTTTGCTCGTCCGATACCAGCGCCATGATGTCTTCATCAAAGATGTCGGATTTGCGATCCGCCAGTTCTTTGAAGCGAGCGAACGCAGCATTCACCTCAGACTCGGAATCCAATGCAATACCAAGTTCATCCAGCCGCTGCTTGAAAGCATTTCGACCAGAGAGCTTGCCGAGCACAATTTTGTTCGCGCTCCAGCCCACATCTTCGGCACGCATAATTTCGTAGGTGTCACGCGCCTTGAGAATGCCATCTTGGTGAATACCCGAGGCATGGGCAAATGCATTCGCGCCCACCACTGCCTTGTTGGGCTGCACCGCAAAACCGGTAATCTGCGATACCAGCTTGGAGGTCGGCACAATCTGTGCGGTGTCGATACCCACATCTAATCTGAAATGATCCTTGCGTGTTTTTACTGCCATTACGATCTCTTCCAACGCGGTGTTGCCAGCACGCTCGCCTAAGCCATTGATCGTGCACTCAACCTGACGCGCACCACCAATCATCACCGCAGCCAAGGAGTTCGCTACTGCCATGCCGAGATCATTGTGGCAGTGCACCGACCATACCGCCTTATCTGAGTTGGGTATGCGCTCGCGCAGCGTCTTGAGGGTATGCCCGATCATTTCCGGTACGCCGTAACCGACCGTGTCTGCGAAATTGATGGTGGTCGCACCCTCGTCGATAACACCTTCTAATATTCGGCATAAAAAGTCCATGTCCGAGCGACTTCCGTCTTCCGGGCTGAACTCGACATCGTCGGTGAACTGGCGCGCAAACCGTACCGCCAGCCGCGCTTGCTCGTAGACCTGATCCGGCGACATGCGGAGCTTTTTCTCCATGTGCAGCGGCGATGTTGCGATGAAGGTGTGAATGCGCTTGCGCGGTGCGGGCTCCAGTGCCTCTGCAGCGCGCGCAATATCACGATCATTGGCGCGCGACAGCGAGCAAACGATCGACTCCTTCACGGTGCCTGCAATCGCGCGGATTGCATCAAAATCACCCGGAGACGAGGCTGCAAAGCCTGCCTCAATCACATCCACCTTTAGCCGCTCGAGCTGACGCGCGATACGAATTTTTTCTTCGCGGGTCATAGACGCGCCGGGCGATTGCTCACCATCGCGCAAGGTGGTGTCAAAGATAATCAGCTTGTTCGAATCGGGCATTTTCGGCTCCCGGGAAAGTGAATCAGTTTATTCGGCATATTTTCGCCTGCCCTCGCATTTATTGCGCTGGCCCGGCAAAGCTCAGGTTGGGGGTGTAAGAGTATCTGCGCCTTAGCGCAGTAGATACAGCAGTAGCAGACCGGTCGGGCTGCCGAGGGGAAGAGACTGAGGCTGGCGGGTGGCGCTTGGCATGAGAGTAAGAATACGGGGGAATGCCGCAAAGCGCAACCACGAGATTTCTATTGCGCCGATAGCCAGCCGCGCTATTTCTCGTCACCCGGCTCCGAACTGGTCTGAACCAGACTCACCGGCTTACCCTTGGCCCAAAACCACAGCGCCACTGCATAACCCGACAACCCATAGACAACGAACAGCCCGAACAGCACCTTGGGCGGGTCGCTTGATACGGCCACAAAAATCAACACAATCAGAAAGATCGCAATGAACGGTACCGACTTCTTGAAATTAACATCCTTGAAGCTGTAGAACGGCGCATTGGTCACCATGGTCAGGCCGGCGTATACCGTAATGATCCAGGCCAGCCAGCTGAAATCCGCGCCACCAATCCGCAGGTCATCCATCAACCAGATAAAGCCTGCCACCAACGCCGCCGCGGCCGGACTGGGCAGCCCCTGGAAGAAGCGCTTGTCGACCACGGTGATGTTGGTATTAAAGCGGGCTAGTCGTAACGCGGCGCCCGCGCAATAAACAAACGCAGCTAACCAACCCAGCTTACCCATACCGCGCAGCGCCCATTCATAGACGATCAGCGCCGGTGCTGCGCCAAATGACACCATATCCGACAAGCTATCGTACTGCGCACCGAACTCGCTTTGAGTATTGGTAAGGCGAGCTACGCGACCATCGGTGGCATCGAGCACCATCGCTGCAAAAATAGCGACAGCAGCGTTATAGAACTGCCCGTTCATCGCCATGACGATGGCGTAGAAACCGCAGAACAAGGCAGCGGTCGTAAACGCGTTCGGCAACAGGTAAATGCCGCGGCTGCGCAAGCGCCCGACCGCTGACGGATGATCGTCATTGGGACGCCGCGCGGCCAGCCGGTTGAAACGAAACGGTTTGGCCAGTGCTGGCTTGCCTGATGCAGCCTTCAGCTTTTGCTTGCGCGGATTAAAAATCGGCATAGCGCCTCGATACAATCACAGCTCGGCCAAGATAGTTTCAGTAGCACTCACCTTGTCGCCAACAGCAACCAGCGGGCGCGCACTCAACGGCAAATACACATCCACACGCGAGCCGAAGCGAATAAAACCATAACGCTGACCACGCCTCAGCCGATCACCCACCGCGACATAGCAAAGGATGCGACGTGCAATCAGACCGGCCACCTGCACGAAGGTCACCACCGCACCGCTATCTGCTGAGACGACCACCGCATTACGTTCGTTCTCGGTCGAGGCCTTGTCCAGATCAGCATTGACAAACTTACCCGGGAAGTACTCCACCTTGGTAATGGTGCCGTCTACGGGTGCGCGATTTGAGTGCACGTTAAAGACATTCATGAACACACTGATCTTCAATGCCTCGCGGCCTGCGTACGGGTCCTCGGCTTTCTCGACCACCACGATACGACCGTCGGCCGGCGACAGCACCGCATTGGCCTGCTGCGGAATCATGCGCGGCGGATCCCGGAAAAATTGCAAAACGAACAGCGCGATCAGCCAGAAAGGCCAGGACCAAGCCCCGACAAACGCAGTTGCAGCCGCAGCCACGACGATGGCGAGTAATAGGAACGGCCAGCCCTCGCGGGCGATGATGGGGTGGGGGTAAGAATTCAATACGACTCCTGCAGGTCTTTGTGACGCGCTGCCAACGGATAGCTCGATTTCTGAACTGAAACTTTTCAGCAAAGACCGACATTGTAGCGTGTGGCACGCCGCGGCGGAATTTGTGTCGCTGGCAACCGGACTTGGGTAAAACGGGGCGAATTTCGGAACACATGTCCGTTTATCGCTACACATTGGCAAAGAATTTTCTTTCCAGAAAATGCCTGCAGATGAAACCGATACCCGAACGACAAGATGTGGATACTGCACTTACGGTCTGGGCCCGTGCAGAGCGCAATCAGCAAGGCGTGGTATCGGATGACAACGGTACCATCGAGCTGCTGTATAGCTCGGTTCGTCAGCAAGCACCGGAGGTTTCTGCTGCACTGACCCGCCATGCAGTGCAGCAGATGGTTGGCAAGATTCACAGTGAAGTGCAACGCCTGGCTGCTGCGTCCGGAAACGAAAATACCGAGTCGCTATTGGCAAAAATTCCTAGCCTGGGTCGGTTCGCTGCCAGTGGCAAACTTGGCAATCTGCGAGCAGAGTGGCAGCAACTCATGCACGGCCGTGAAGCAATGCTGCAACGGATAGCCAGCGAGCGTAAGCAAATCTTCGATGAATTTCGCCACTTGATGCCTTCCATGCCATTGGGTATCGACGCCAGCGGCACGGTCACTTATCGAACCAGTTTCGATTCCATCGCATCACAGCAACAGCTAAGGGAGCAACTAGCAGAAATTGATGCATACCCTGTCAAGAGCGGCGAACTCTCTTCTCAATTTCAAAAAGATCTTCCCCGATCGTTTCTGAAAGTGGATACCGAAGGGATCAGCCAACGCTTTGGCTTACGACATGAAGAGCAGAAGCTGGCCGCACTCAGAAAGGTATTCGATAACGATGAAGCAGTCCTGGGTTCGGTGAGTAAGGTACTTAATCAAATTATGCCAACTATCGTTTTAGTGCCCCACCATAACCTTTCCCCAAATACATCCGGAATTGTTCTACAAGCCGACAAAAAAAACGAAGAATCCTCTTTTTTTCAGATTCGGCGACGCGGCGAGATTGTCGAGCTAAGCGTTGACACGTACGGAAAAATCGACACAGTCGATCTACCCGGTAACCTGGAAAATCTTAGTAGTCGGTTATGGCGGATGAATCAAGGAGAAAGGTGGTCTGGTGATCCGGGCCCAGAAAACTACGGACGACATACACATTTCAGCTTCACTCTAGATATTGCAGCGGCACGAAATGGTGAGCTACGCGCACTTGAGGGAACTCAACTTCACGGGCTGCATGAGATTCGTTTATGCCCAGTCGTACGTGATAAGACTTAAACGATGGTTGTTTAACCTCCGTAGCTACCAGATAAACCACCTTGTTTTTCAATCAATGAACCGCATAAGCTATCAAACCTCGATTCAGGCAGCTAGCGTAATCAGTACATCATCACAATACGAAGATGTAAAAATTACAGTTAGCTGGTCAGGTGACGTACGAGAAGCTAACGCGCTGGAAAAAGTGATTTACGGAATCGTGGACTTCTTTGACGCAAGCGCACCCGAACGGCGAAGGAATGAAGCACGAGAGGCAGTCAAGGCAAAGTTGAGTAACGAGATATCGATCTTGGCCGGCCCGATCTCGGGAGGCAACTCAGCTGCTTTAACCAAGGAGATGGCTTCAGCGATCGATCAGGTCGCGGACAAACTGATTAATAGGGTCGCCATAAATATAAAAGATCTCCCCGATGATTTAGGCGATGCTCTGAAAAACATTAACGCCATCACGAATGAATCTGACAAAAAATTACGTAAGTTGATCTGGCAGGCAGTTGCTGAGCAACGCAATGAAAACAAAAAGGTCAGCATTGATGCAGCCAAGACTATCGCTAAAAATACGGAAAGCTGGAAAGAATCTCTGAACATCAATACTCACGATGCATTTCGACTGGCTAGCAATGCCTGGAAACTGTATGAAAAGAAGAATATTCTTTCGGAGGAAGGCAAGGAAATTTTGCTCTGCGCGGGTCGACTTATTAGCCGGCACGGATTTAACCATAAAGATGCTCTGAACTACGCCATCGATCTACGTGCTCCACTAAACAAACTTTGCGTTGGTATGGACAGCATCGAGCGCGCGATGAAAACGCTGGATCACGCGATTCCCGAACTTCGAAAGCAGCCGGAACGAGTGCGCATTAGTGCTGCGATTCGCTATCTTCAGCTACAAGATGCGAAGTACACCGACGTGAACCCAATTGAAGAGATACGCCGCAATCTGGCCGATCTTAAATTTCTTCAACAAGCTATGCCAAAGGGTTGTGTGATTGACCAGATTCACCAAGGCGCACACATCCGAGGATCATCGACGCATAGCTTTCCTAAACCATCACCCATGATCGGCGGCGACAAGCCACTAACAGATACCGAGCAAGTACTGGCCAATCAAGCTGATTCACTCATGGCTGCAAAGCCTAAATGTGATGCCAGCAAACCCGTTCATGAAGTTTCATTACCCCCAGTATTTTCTCAGTTCTACTCACAGCACGTAGAAGACATGGTGCGCGGGAATCGATTTGAGTTACTTACAGATGATGTAGTGGATACTGAATTCAGTGAGGTTGAGGGTGAACGAAGAAAAAATCCAAAAAATTTGTCTACTGAGGACTACACGAAGTGGGCTGAAGAGCGAATTCGATGGGCTGGCTCAGAACGGGCAATTCAAATCATTTCGGGCTTTGAGTCTCATTCACTATTCGGTGACGTCGCTGTTTTTTCACATACACAGTTCAAAAACAGCGGCCAATACTCGGTAAGTGCGTCGGGAGATAACACTCTGGCTCAGACAGCATTTCAAGCTAATCGGCTCAGCGGTTTTGATGCTTTTTCTGATCAGTTTACCTTGCATGGAACGCACTACGCGAACGCTGCACGTCTTTTGGCTGATCCGGTCGACGTCGGTGTACCAAGCGATGGGTTGGGATCACGTGCACAGATTTCTATTCCGCTCATCCCCAATCCCGGAGAGATGAAAAAGGCTGGCGCCGATGGATTTTCTGTCAAACGTAGTGTTTCATTGAGCTTGACGGTACCAAAGTTCGAGCGCATCCCTGCGACTTGCCGTGTTGCCGAAGTGAGCGAGGAGTGGGATTTGATGCTGGACTGGGATGAATGGATGTCCATGCGTAAAGAGATCGGCACTCTGTAAATATAAAAGCCATCCCTTAGGATGGCTTTGGGGGCTTTGAGGGCGAGCGCGGGGAGCGCCTGCAAGCGCTTCACGCATGATGCCGGGTGCAAACGTATCGGGACTCAGTTCTTCGACTGATCAACCATTTTATTTTTAGCGATCCAAGGCACGTGAGCCCGTAAAAAAGCTGTGCCAGTGCACAGCTTTTAGGGTGAGCGCGGGGAGCGCCTGCAAGCGCTTCCCGCATGATGCCGGGTGCAAACGTATCAGAACTCAGTTTTTCGACTGGTCAACCATTTTATTTTTAGCGATCCAAGGCATCATCGCCCGAAGTTTCTCACCCACGATCTCAATCTCATGCTCGGCATTCAAACGGCGACGAGACAGCAGCGTCGGCGCACCCGCGCGGTTCTCGAGAATAAAGCTCTTGGCGTACTCACCGGTCTGAATATCTTTCAAGCACTGACGCATGGCGTTCTTAGTGTCTTCGGTCACGATACGCGGGCCGGTGACGTATTCGCCGTATTCTGCATTGTTCGAGATCGAGTAGTTCATGTTGGCGATACCGCCTTCGTAGATCAGGTCAACGATCAGCTTGAGTTCATGCAGGCACTCGAAGTACGCCATCTCGGGCGCATAGCCGGCCTCTACCAGAGTTTCGTAGCCCGCCTTGATCAGCTCAACTGTGCCGCCGCACAGCACTGCCTGCTCGCCGAATAGATCGGTCTCGGTCTCTTCGCGGAAATTGGTTTCGATAATGCCGGCACGGCCGCCACCATTCGCCATTGCATACGACAGAGCGATATCACGCGCCATGCCTGATTTGTCTTGGTACACCGCTACCAAATGCGGAACACCGCCGCCCTGCGTGTAAGTAGCGCGCACAGTATGGCCCGGTGCTTTCGGTGCGATCATGATCACATCCAGATCGGCACGCGGAATCACTTGACCGTAGTGCACGTTAAAGCCGTGCGCGAACGCGAGTACCGCGCCCTGCTTGGCGTGCGGCTCGACGTTCTCTTTGTAGACCTGCGCGATGTTCTCATCGGGCAGCAGGATCATGATCACATCAGCCGACTTGACCGCATCATTCACCTCGGCCACTTTCAAGCCAGCCTTCTCCACCTTGGTCCACGAAGAACCGCCCTTACGCAGCCCCACCACCACCTTGACGCCGGATTCCGACAGGTTTTGCGCGTGTGCATGACCCTGCGAGCCATAGCCGATGATGGCGACATTCTTACCTTTGATGAGCGAGAGGTCGCAGTCCTTGTCGTAGAAAACTTTCATGATGTTCCCGTAAAAAAGTAATGGTGATGAGGTTCAAACTTTCAGGATGCGTTCGCCACGTCCGATACCAGAGCCGCCGGTGCGAACGGTTTCCAGAATAGACGTGCGGTCAATCGCATCGATGAACGCATCGAGTTTCGACTTGTTACCGGTCAGCTCGATGGTGTACGTCTTTTCGGTGACATCGATGATGCGGCCACGGAAAATATCTGCCGTCCGCTTCATCTCTTCACGCTCTTTGCCGACGGCACGCACTTTAATCAGCATCAACTCGCGTTCGATATGTGGGCCTTCGGTGAGGTCGACTACTTTGACCACTTCAATCAAACGATTCAAGTGCTTGGTAATCTGCTCGATCACATCGTCCGAACCCGAGGTGACGATGGTCATTCGCGACAGCGTTGGATCTTCGGTGGGCGCGACTGTCAGCGTCTCGATGTTATAAGCGCGTGCCGAGAACAAGCCCACAACACGCGACAATGCGCCGGCTTCGTTCTCAAGTAAGGCTGCAATGATATGGCGCATTACAAATCCTCCGAGCCAAGCAGCATCTCAGTCAGACCTTTGCCTGCCTTGACCATCGGCCACACATTTTCACCTTGATCGGTGATGAAGTTCATGAACACCAGCTTGTCTTTCATGGCGAAGGCGTCTTGCAGCGCGCCCTCGACATCGCCCGGCTTGCTGATGGTGACGCCAACATGACCAAACGACTCAACCAATTTATCGAAATCGGGTAATGAGTCCATATACGACTCGGAGTAACGCGAGCCGTAATCGATCTCTTGCCACTGACGCACCATGCCAAGATAACGGTTGTTCAGCAAAACGATTTTGGGTGTCAGGTGATACTGCTTGCAGGTAGCGAGCTCTTGTATGCACATCTGTATCGATGCCTCGCCGGTAATGCACGCTACCGTCGCATCAGGATTCGCCATCTGCACGCCCATCGCATACGGCAAGCCCACGCCCATGGTGCCGAGGCCACCGGAATTAATCCAGCGACGCGGCTTGTCGAAGCCGTAGTACTGCGCCGCCCACATCTGATGCTGCCCCACGTCCGAGGTAATGAAAGCATCACCCTTGGTGACTTCCCACAACTTCTCAACCACCATCTGCGGCTTGATCAAGTCATCTGCCAGCGCATATTTCAGGCACTCGCGCTTGCGCCACTCATTAATCTGCTTCCACCAAGCCTCATGCGCCACTGCATTCGGTTTGATGTCCGAGGCGTCGAGTTGGGTCAGTAACTCCTGCAATACTTCTTTGACGTTGCCGACGATGGGAATATCAACCTTGACACGCTTGGAGATGGAGGAAGGATCGATATCAATGTGAATAATCTTGCGTGGCAGCGTGGCGAAATGTTTCGGATTACCGATCACGCGATCATCAAAGCGCGCGCCAATCGCAATCAGCACATCGCAGTGCTGCATGGCCATGTTGGCTTCGTAGGTGCCGTGCATGCCGGGCATACCAACGAATTTATCGCTCGATGCGCGGTACGCACCCAGACCCATCAAGGTATTGGTGCAGGGGTAGCCGAGCTTATCGACCAACTTGTTTAGCTCAGGTGCAGAATCTGACAAGATCACACCGCCGCCGGTGTAGATCATGGGTCGCTCGGCCGTCAGCAGCAGCTGCACCGCTTTACGAATTTGTCCGGCGTGACCTTTATCAACCGGTTTGTACGAGCGCATATCGACCGTCTTCGGATACTCGTAGGTCGTTTTAGCGATCGTGATGTCTTTCGGAATATCAACCAGCACCGGCCCAGGACGACCGGTGGTCGCGATGTAGAACGCTTTCTTCATCGTCGCCGCCAGGTCTTTCACATCCTTCACCAGGAAGTTATGTTTGACGCAGGGTCGGGTAATACCGACGGTGTCGCACTCCTGGAAAGCGTCCAGACCAATCGCGTGGGTCGGCACTTGCCCGGTGATGATCACCATGGGTATTGAATCAAGATGCGCAGTGGCGATACCGGTAACCGCATTGGTCACACCCGGTCCAGAGGTCACGAGGCACACACCCACCTTGTTTGAGCTACGCGAGTACGCATCCGCTGCATGCACCGCCGCCTGCTCGTGGCGGACAAGAATATGGCGGAACTTGTCCTGCTTGAAAATCTCGTCGTAGATATAGAGAACTGCGCCGCCGGGATAGCCGAACACATGCTCGACGCCCTCTTCGGCAAGACAGCGCACGACGATCTCGGCGCCGGTGATTTCGGTAGACATTCCTGTCCTTTCAAGGTCCATAGGAAATTGATCGGATGCTCTCCCCTGCGGTGACGGTAACAGCGACCCACTTGAAGCGTCCCTTGAGCGTGCGTTCACGTCGATCCGTCCTGCGCGGCTGGCGCAGTTCAAACCGGCGCTGAGTGCACTTCGTTCAGCTTCCGTATTTGTCGCTGATCTCGCCCCCTCACGCTTTTGACGCGGGTTGGAGCAAACAACGTAATAGGGCGCCACAGCGCCCGAAACACTTTCCCATCGCCGCGCGGCGTTTTGGGCCGCGCGGAACAGGTAAAAAATATCCCTCGCGGTGGCGAGGGAGCGCATAAGTTAATGCGTTGCAGCAATAAGGTCAAGAAAAATCTTTTAAAAAAGCCAATGAAATCAAGCGTTTTAGCCAGCTATTCAGACCTGGAAGCACGAGGCTAGGTAGACGTTGTCACTCGGGCAATGTGAGCCGCTAACGCACAGCGCTTACAATTCGCCGCGACCGCTACCGCCACGACCACCATGAGCACCGCTGACCCCGCGTCAAACACCCCACCCGATGCCTCGCCGGATCCGACACCTGATCCGATGACGGAGGCCATGCCCAATCCGTTACCAACCGCACCGCTGAAAAACCGATTGCTGTGCATGGTGTACGAAGCGTTACTGCTGTTCGGTGTGGTGTTTATTGCTGGCTGGCTGTTTTCTACACTGCTGCAGCAACGCCATGCGCTGGCACTGCGGCACGGGCAGCAGGTGTGGCAGTTCATCGTACTAGCGATGTACTTCGGCTGGTTCTGGACCCATGGCGGACAAACATTAGCCATGAAAACCTGGCGCGTGCGCGTTGTGATGCGCGATGGGCAAGCGCTGCGTTGGCCGCGTGCGCTTTTACGTTACGCGCTTGCTTGGCTGTGGTTCCTACCGGGTCTCGCGTTGGCCTGGTGGCTTGAAGCACGTGGTGGCATGCTGCTGCTACTGCCAATGCTAAGTGCAGCGCTGTGGGCGCTAACGAGTCGGCTCGATCCGGATAGACAATTTCTGCATGACAGAATTGCCGGCACGCGATTGGTCGTCGGCGCTGCTGCAAAGGATCCACTTCAGGGCAAACCGATCGGCGCGCAGCGCAATACCTAAACATGGCCGGCTCCCTTCAATCTCTGTGCGTTTACTGTGGATCGGCCAGCGGTCATGATGCTGCGTATGCCGATTCGGCGCGCGCGCTCGGTCTGGAGATCGCGCGACGCGGCATGTCGCTGGTGTATGGCGGTGGTCATGTCGGCTTGATGGGCGTGGTCGCAGATGCCGTACTCGCGGCGGGTGCGGAAGTGACAGGTGTGATTCCGAGTGCGCTGATGGATAGCGAAGTCGGACACACACGCCTGACCAAGCTGCATGTGGTGAAGGATATGCATGAGCGTAAAGCCTTGATGGCCGAATTAGCTGATGGCTTCATCGCCCTCCCCGGCGGTATCGGTACGCTGGAAGAATTATTCGAGGTGATGACCTGGCTGCAGCTTGGCTACCACCGCAAACCGGTCGGGCTGCTGAATACGATGGATTTTTACGATGATCTGTTGCGTATGCTGAACAAGCAGCGCGATGCAGGTTTCCTAAAGCCAGCGCACCACGCGCTGCTGATCACCGAGGCGGATATCACCAAGCTAATCGATCGCATGACGGCGTTCGAGATGCCGGAAGGTGTGAGCGTGTTTAGCCGACGAGCGGCAAGTACGCTGGGACCCTAGTTAGCCAAACGCTTGCTGAAAATCTTGCAGCAGGTCTTCGGTATCTTCAATACCAACCGAGACGCGAATCAGCGATTCTGCAATGCCCATCGATGCACGTCGCTCCGGTCCCATCTCGTGGAAGATGGTGTGCGCTACGGGTATTACCAGCGTACGTGTATCACCGAGATTACTCGCAGGAATAGCGAGTTGTAACCGGTTCATGTAATCAAAGCAGTCAATTCCCGGCTTAAGCTCGAAACTGAGTATGCCGCCATAGGCGCGAAACAATTTTGTGGCAATGGCATGCTGCGGGTGATTCGGCAAGCCGGGGTAGTACACTGCGGCTACACGGTCATCCGCATCAAGCATTCTCGCAAGTGCCAACGCATTAGCCGACTCACGCTCTATGCGCAGCGCCATGGTCTCTGCACCCACCGCAATATGATGCGCAGCTTCTGGTCCGAGCGCACCGCCGAAGTCGCGCAGCGCTTTGGCACGCAACTGTGCGATGCCCCAGTGCTGCGGCGGGAAACGCTTGTAGCCCGGCGCGATGTTTGGGAACTGCGTCCAATCAAACAAGCCGGTATCAGTCAGACTACCGCCTAAGGCATTACCATGACCCGCAATAGATTTGGTGAGTGCGTTGATCACCAGACTCGCGCCAACCGTTTTCGGACGAAACAGATAGGGCGAGGTCATGGTGTTATCGACCACATACAAGATGCCACGCTCGCGACATAAGGCACCGATTCGTTCGAGATCTGCAACCTGCGTGCGTGGGTTCGCAATAGTCTCGACAAATACCAAGCGCGTATTCGCTTGCAGCGCTTGTTCAACATTCGCTACATCGGTTGGGTCGACAAACGATACCGGCATACCTTGCAGATCAACCGTCTGCCACAGGCTATTGGTGTTACCGAACAAAAAGGATGAAGAAACCACATGGTCGCCCGCGCGCAGCAGGCCTTGTACTACTGCGCCAATCGCCGCCATGCCGGTGGAGAAGCACAGCGTGACCAGACCATCTTCCATACGGGTGATCTTGTCCTCCAGCGCTGAGACTGTGGGGTTACCTTGACGACCATAACGGTAGCCCAGCTTCTTACCTTGGAAGACGTCGGCCAACTCACGTGCATCTTTGTAGCCGTAGGCGACTGCGGTGTGGATAGGTTTGTGTAGCGAGCCGTGCTCGATAGCTTTTTGCCGATCGCTATGCAGAATGGTGGTGGTGAAACCGAATTGACGTGTTTTATCCATGAATGCCGCGCCTACATTTACTCAGCACGTGCGAGATTCAGGTTGAGCTGGGTACGGACAATATCTTCCGCCACGATCTTCGGGTTTGCGCGAGCGTACTCAACACGATCAAGATAATCCATCGAGATATCACCGGTAACATAGTGGCCATCGAAGCAAGAAGCTTCGAAGCGCTTGAGCGCCGGGTTCACGTCGGAGATGGATTGTTTCATCGCCTCGATATCCTGATACACGAGAGCATCGGCAGTGATCTCGCGGCAGACTTCTTCTTCGCTGCGCCCGTAAGCGATCAACTCACCGCGCGTTGGCATATCAATGCCATAAACATTCGGGAATTTCACTGGCGGCGCAGCCGACGCAAAAATTACACGACGCGCGCCGGAGTCACGGGCCATTTGCACGATTTCTCGGCTGGTGGTACCGCGCACGATCGAGTCATCGACTAACAGTACGCTCTTGCCTTTGAATTCGGAGCCGATCGCGTTCAACTTCTGACGTACAGATTTTCTGCGTACGCTATGCCCCGGCATGATAAAGGTGCGGCCGATGTAGCGGTTCTTGATAAAACCTTCGCGGTACTCAATACCCAACTTGAGCGCGAGCTGCATCGCCGCTGGGCGCGATGAATCCGGAATCGGCATCACCACGTCAATCTCACCTGAGCTGATCTCGCGCTGTATCTTGTCCGCCAGGTACTCGCCCATTTTCAGGCGCGTGGCATACACCGACGCACCATCAATAACTGAATCGGGTCGCGCCAAATAAACAAACTCGAAAGCGCAAGGATTAAGCGTGGGGTTTTCAGCGCATTGCTGGTTGTACAGCTTGCCATCGTTATCGATAAAAATCGCTTCACCGGGCATCACATCACGCAGATAGTGAAAGCCCAGGCCTTCCAGCGCAACCGATTCCGAAGCAACCAGATACTCAGGCCCCATCTCAGTATCTGCAAAGCCAATACACAGCGGACGAATACCGTAAGGATCGCGAAATGCCAGCATGCCGTAGCCGGCGATCTGCGCAACCACTGCGTACGAACCGCGCACGCGCTTGTGCAAAATCGCGACCGCATTAAAAATCGCAGCAGGGTCAAGCGACAAGCCGCTGGAGCATTGATGTATTTCGTGTGCGAGTACGTTCAGCAGCACCTCGGAATCTGAATCGGTGTTGATGTGGCGCCGATCGTTCTTGAACAGATCAATCTTCAGCTGCTCGGCATTGGTAAGGTTACCGTTGTGCGCCAGCGTGATACCGAAGGGTGCATTCACATAAAACGGTTGCGCTTCTTCCTCGCTGGATGAGCCTGCGGTTGGGTAGCGGCATTGTCCGATACCGGAATTACCCGGTAGCGAGCGCATGTTACGAGTACGAAACACGTCACGCACAAGCCCGTTTGCTTTGTACATGCTGAAAGTGCTGCCGTGGTTGGTGGCAATACCAGCCGCATCCTGACCGCGGTGCTGCAGCAGCAACAACGCGTCATAGATCAGCTGGTTCACCGGGCTGTGCGAGACAACACCAACAATGCCACACATGGTGGGCTCCTTCAGATCTCAGATTGCTTGAACTGTACCCGGCAAGCCGAGCTTGTCGATACGCTTCGACATTTTCTCTGCTTCCTCACGACTGGAAAACGGCCCGACCCGTACGCGAAACCGCTCACCCTCTTTTGTACTGACCTTCTGCCAGTAGCCTTCGATACCACCGCGCTTCAATTTTTGCAGCAGCTCGTCAACCTTCGCTTTGTTCGACACCGCTGCTACCTGCACGATGTAGCGGCTCTTGTCTTTGTCGGCTGACCTGGTCGCTTCTGAAGGCGAAGCGCTTGGTTTATCGACCAAGCTATCGACGCGTTTCTCGCCCACAGCAATTGTCGCGGCTTTGTCCTTGGCCGTCGCATCTGTTTCCGACGCTGCCGGAACATTATCTGCCGGCTTGGCTTCTGCCTTGGTGGGCACCGTGGCAGGGCTTGCGCTTGCCGCAGAACTGGCGCCCGCCGGCTCGGCGGATGCCGCAGGCGCTGGAGGCAGCGGCATAGGGCTGGCATTCATGGGCGGCGCTTTATCGCGCGGCGGGATTTGAATAGTGATGTCCTGCGAAATCGGTCGCGGCTCGGAATCAAAAATCATCGGCAGCCCAATTACTGCCGCCAGCACCAAGGCGGTCGCCCCGATCAGTCTGCGCCGGGCACGCTTTTTTTCCGGCAGCATCGGATCCATCGGCTCTTCTTCCGGCGCTCTGCTGCGCCTTGGTCGAACCGGCGTCTGCTCGTCGTCAGCGTCTTGCTGTGTGTTACCACCGAATGAAAACAAACCCATAAATCTGAGCGCGTAGGAAGGTAACGATGCCGACTATCGCGCTGCGCGCGCCGCCATCACACCGGCCACCGTGAGGAAGGATCCGAAGACGACGATTCTATCATTCTCGCTAACGCTATCCCGCGCCGCCGCGTAGGCTTCGGCAGGCGTTGCAAAGCACTGAACACTGCGCTCGGTGCCACCCGTATTACCCGCGACGAACCCTGCGGAGCCCAAAGCCGCCGCCAGCGATTCAGCGCTCGCAGCCCGCGGTAACGGTAAGTCGCAGAGGTACCAGTGATCGATCTTGTCTTTCAAATGCGAAAGCACGCCCGCAATATCTTTGTCGGACATGGCACCGAACACTGCGTAGGTGTAGGGAAAGAACCCCATCTGATCAAGATTTTGTGCAAGGGTTGCAGCCGCATGCGGATTGTGGGCAACATCAAGAATCACTGCCGGCCGACCCGGTAATACCTGAAACCGCGCAGGTAGTTCAACCAAGACCAACCCGGCACGAACTTCTTGCGCACCGAGCGGCAAACGATCGCGCAACACTTCAAGCGCAGCCAACGCAGCACTGGCATTCAGTAACTGATTCGCACCACGCAAACTTGGGTAGGCCAGCGCATGTCGTCGAACGGAGCGACCGCCGTAGCTCCATTGCTGACGATCGCCTGAGTAGTTGAAGTCACGACCGAACAACCATAAATCAGCACTAATATTGTTTGCGTGCTCGACAAGTGATTGCGGTGGTGAAGGGTCACCGCAAATCGCTGCGCGCTGTGGGCGGAAGATACCTGCTTTCTCAAAGCCGATTTTTTCGCGCGTGTCGCCCAGGTATTGCTGGTGATCGAGATCGACGCTGGTCACAATAGCGACGTCAGGGTCAATGATATTCACGGCATCCAAA
>VERA01000105.1 GCA_018882935.1 Burkholderiaceae bacterium
CGGCGTGGCTGTGAAGCCCGATGTACTGCTGCTGGACGAGCCCACCTCGGCGCTTGATCCTATCTCGACGGTAAAAATTGAAGAGCTGATCAGCGAGCTGAAAGAAGAGTACACCATCGCTATCGTCACCCATAACATGCAGCAGGCGGCGCGCTGCTCTGACTTTACCGCTTACATGTACCTGGGTGAACTGGTTGAATTCGGCGAGACCGATAAAATCTTCTTGAATCCGACCAAAAAAGAAACGCAAGACTACATCACCGGCCGCTTCGGCTGATACGGAGAGCACCATGCCGAATGAACACTCGTCGCGTCAGTATGAGCAAGACCTTGAAGCCATTCGCTCGCGCGTTTTGCAGATGGGCGGATTAGTTGAAAAGCAGTTTTTTGATGCGCTTGCTTGCTTTCGTTTACTTGATGCCAGAGAGGCTGAGCGAATTATTGCCGCTGATCTTGAAGTCAACCAAATGGAAGTGGCACTCGATGATGCCTGTAGTCACCTGATCGTCAAGCGGCAACCCGCAGCGAATGATTTGCGTACCGTGATGGCAACCATTAAGGTGATTACCGACCTTGAGCGTGTAGGTGATGAGGCGACTAAAATCGCGCGCGCTGCGGCGCAGCTGCAGCATCGCGGCATGGTGCCCATTGCCCATGAAGATACTATCCGCGTGATGGCAGAACATGCCGGCAAATTGCTCCATGAATCATTGGATGCCTTCGCCAGGCTGGACCAAAAGTTAGCGACTCGCCTGATTATCGATGATGAAAAAGTCGATAATGAATTTCGTGCGGTGATGCGAAACATCATTACCTTCATGATGGAAGATCCCCGCACCATCTCGGCATCGCTCGATACCCTGTGGGTAGCCAAAGCGATCGAGCGAATTGGCGATCATGCCAAAAACATAGCCGAGTACGTGGTGTACATCGTTGAAGGTAAAGATATTCGCCATACCGACTATGCCTTGCAGCAAGGCGCTGCCTGAGGCGCTGCGTCAAGTATGGCATCAGCCGACCCTACTATTCTGGTTGTCGAAGACGAGCCTGCGATCGTCGAGCTGATCAGCTTTTCGCTAAAAGGCGCCGGCTGGGCAGTCGACACGGTCGGCGATACTGCGAGCGCATGGGCCTATCTGCAGCAGAAACGCCCACAACTGATTCTGCTCGATTGGATGTTGCCCGATCAATCCGGCATCAAGCTGCTGTCACGCATTCGTGCTGATCGCAATTTTTCTGCGCTGCCCATCATCATGCTTACCGCAAAAAGCATGGAAGAAGACAAGGTGCAAGGCCTGGAGCAAGGCGCAGATGATTACATCACCAAACCCTTCTCGCCGCGCGAATTGAATGCGCGCATCAAGGCACTAATCCGACGTAAAACGCCCGAGCACGCCGAACTCGAGATGCGCGCCGGTGCTCTCACGGTAGACCCGGTCAGCTGCCGTGTCAGCATTGATGGGCAGCCGATCGAGATGGGTCATGCCGAGTTCAAACTACTGCGCTTTCTCATTGCGCATCCCGAGCGGGTGTTCACCCGCAGCCAGTTGCTCGACAAGGTGTGGGGCGACCATGTGGTGCTGGAAGAGCGTACCGTCGATGTCCACATCCTCCGTTTACGCAAGGCGCTGGCTCCGGCAGACGGCCTGATCAAGACCGTACGCAGCGTGGGCTATATGCTGTCGGAGAAGTAGCACTCTCCAGTACAATCGCGCCAGCCCGACATTGGCCGCGAAACCCATACGCCGGCGTAAGCCGGGATAGCCGAACGCTTCGACATGACGCATCAAGCCCTGTTCTGGATACCTGTTGCCCTGCGCCTGGCGCTGGTCAGTGTGGTCGGCCTGGCGGTTGGCTACGTGTGGGGCTTGCTGGCGGGCGTATCGATCGCACTCTTGGCGCTGGCGTTTTTGCTGCTGCAGCAACTGTTCTACATGTATCGCCTGTCGGCGTGGCTGGAAGACCCGGAGCAAATTCGCCTAGATGATGGCGGCGGTACCTGGACCGAGATTTTTGCCAAGCTGTACCGCATGCGGCGCGAGGATCAGCGTAATCGTGCCGAACTGGCCGAGTGGTTGTCGCGATTTCGCCAGGCCATGAGCCAGCTGCCCGATGGCGTGGTCATCATGGACGATGTGCTGTTCCTGGAGTGGTGCAATCCGGTCGCCGAGCAACACCTTGGTCTCTCGCTTGCTACCGATAAAGGTATGCGGGTGACCAACCTGATTCGTAGTCCCGAGTTTATTGACTACATTATTCTGGGTCGTTATGAAGAGCCGCTGACCCTGACGGTTGACGATCGCAAATTAATCGTGCGGCTGATCCCTTTTGAAAACCGTCGCCACATCCTCGTGTCGCATGATGTGACAGATTTTGAACGACTCGATCAGATGCGACGCGACTTTATCGCCAATGCCTCGCATGAGTTGCGAACGCCGCTGACGGTGATTAACGGGTTTTTGGAAATAACAGCCAATCAGCCCGAGCTCGACGGGCCGACCCGTGCCCGTCATATGAAGTTAATGGTCGAGCAGGGTCAGCGTATGCAGCACCTGGTTGAGGACATGTTGGTATTAACGCGGCTGGAGTCGATGGATTATCCCTTGCGCGAAGAAGAGATCAACATGCGCGAGCTATTGGGTCAAATTGAAGCTGAGGCTAATGCTTTATCAGCGGGTCGGCATCAGATCAGCTTGGTAGTCGATGGCCCTGATCTACGCGATAATACCGAAGAGTTGCGTAGCGCGATTGGTAATCTGGTGTCGAACGCCGTGCGCTACACACCCGACGGTGGGCAGGTCGATATTCATTGGTCGGAGAGCGATGCCGGGCCTAAATGTACCGTCTCGGATTCCGGTATTGGTATCAGTCAGGAGCACTTGTCGCGACTCACCGAGCGTTTCTATCGTGTTGATAAGAGCCGTTCGCGTGAAACCAAAGGTACCGGGCTGGGTTTGGCGATCGTAAAACATGTACTGATGCGACATGATGCCCAGTTACATGTTCAGTCCGAAGCGGGTAAGGGCAGTAAATTCACGATTCAGTTTCCGCGTAGCGCGATGCTGCTGCGCCAAGGTTGAAAAACCTTCACGTTTCAGAAAAGCTTCTCAGGCGTGTAACGCACACCAAAAGACAGCCAGCGATGCTCGCCCGCGTTGCCGTATTGACGACCCACAGTGGCATCAATTTGAAACAGGCCGGGAATGACACTGTAGCGCGTACCCGCTTGCCAATACGGTCGGTCAACACTATTACCGAAGCTCTCGGCAATCAGCGTGAGTTTCTTGTCGAGATTTAGCTCAGTACCAAGGCCCCACGTAGTTTGATCTTTGCCTGTGGCTGTATCGCGTAACCAGCCGCCATTAACATGGACCACCACTTTATCGTCCGCGAACGACAGCGATAGCGGCATATAGACATAGCGGTTGCCGAGCAAGTTGGGCCCGGGATTGATTTTAGGATGTTGAATCGTACCCACCGCCGCGCCTATGCCCCAGCCGTTGGGCTCGAGTGTTTTGAACAGCGTCTTTGCCTGCAGCACGTAATCATCGGTCCAAGCGGTGGCGCCCTCCAGCTTGGCCGCACCTCCCCCAACCGTGATCTCGAGATTGCCCGTTGGATTACACGCGGGCAGCGCCCATAGCTCTGTACTGGTGGGATACAGCCGGGCCCAGCTTTCCAACTGACAGCTGCCGGCGGTGGTCAGTCTGGCATCATCAGTAACGAACGGGCGGGCGGCCCACGCAGCGCCGGTGGTGAGCCATAGCACCGGCAGCAGCAGTACCTTGAAAAAATAATGTATTCGCCTCATTGCCTTATTCTAGGGGACAGAAGCTGCACCGCGATCAAATCACCCTGTCGCGCTGGGCAGTGGCGCGTCAGGCAAAAAAATAGCCCGCCGGGGCGGGCTTAAATTTTGGAGATGTTGAGCCTTTAACAGCGTCTGCTGTTAACCGCTGTTACTTCCATATCGGCGCGCCGGCGCCATCCTTGAATGATGACTTCCACAATTCCTGAATCTGCTTCACGACAGGCGCCGGAATCGGTACGTACTCAAGCTCAGTCGCCATCTGGCCACCATTCTTGTAGGCCCAGTCGAAGAACTTCAGTACAGCACGTCCGGTCAGCGCATCCGCTTGGGTCTTGTGCATCAGAATGAAAGAGGCACCAGTCGCAGGCCAGCTTTGCTTGCCGGGCTGGTTGGTCAGCAAAACACCCATACCTGGGGTGTTAACCCAGTCGGCACTGGCGGCGGCTGCCTTGAAGGTTTCATCGTCGGGCATCACGAACTCGCCGTCACGATTTTTCATTTGGCCATAGGGAATCTTGTTGCGCTTGGCGTAGGCATATTCAACATAACCAAAAGCGCCTTTGACACGCTGCACATTGGCGGCCACGCCTTCGTTACCCTTGCCACCCACACCGGTCGGCCATTTGACCGCGTTACCAGTACCTACTTTGTCTTTGAATTCGGCACTCGCCTTGGAAAGGTAATCGGTCCACAAAAAAGTGGTGCCCGAGCCATCGGCGCGGTGAACCACGGTAATGGCCAGATCGGGCAATTTCACATCCGGGTTAACGGCGGAGATCGCCTTGTCATTCCACTTGCTGATTTTGCCAAGGTGAATACCGGAGATAATTTCAGGGGTAAATTTCAACTGACCGGCCTGGATACCCTCAAGGTTGAACACCGGCACCACGCCGCCGATAATTGCCGGGAATTGCAGCAGACCTTCTTTTTCCAGTTCATCGGGTTTCATCGGCTGGTCAGAGGCGCCAAAGTCAACGGTTTTAGCCTTGATCTGGCGCATGCCGCCGCCGGAGCCGATCGACTGATAGTTCAAACCAATGCCAGTCGATGCCTTGTAAGCCTCGGCCCACTTCGAGTAGATTGGGAATGGGAAGGTAGCGCCAGCGCCGGTAAACTCGGCCGCCTGCACCGAGAGGCTGATTGCAGCGCCAACGGTGGCGACCGCGAGACTCTTGAACAGTTGCTTGCTTCGCATAGATACTCCTTGGGGGTTACTTGGGGGTTGTTATGCCATTTACAGACGACTGCGCGGACTTTACGTAATCAATATGTCAGCCTTATGACAGCTTTTCTGTAAAAATTATTTGGTTTATAACGCTGTCACCAATCTGTCACTTGGCTGCACTACGCTCCGTCATGAAAACCATCACCAAAGCCCACGTGAGCGCAAAAACCCCTTCGACGGCACCACCTGTACCGACCTTCCTGAACCGGGAGCTATCGATATTGGCCTTCAACTGGCGTGTTTTGGCGCAGGCGCAAGATCCGGATATCCCCTTGCTGGAACGTCTCAAGTTTTTGTGTATCGTCAGCAGTAATCTGGATGAATTTTTCGAGGTGCGCGTAGCAAGCTTGCTGGCGCGCGATCGTGAAGAGGCCTCGGGTCAGGTGATCTGGATGCGAGACTTCGATCAAGTGAGTGCCGCGGCGCATAAGCTGGTGGATGAGCAATATCGCACACTCAACCAGCAAATCTTGCCAGCCTTGGCCGAACAGGGAATGCACTTGTTGCGACACCTTGACCGGACCGAGGCGCAGCGGGTCTGGGTGAAAGATTACTTCGAGCGCGAGGTTCGACCGCTGCTGACACCGATCGTATTAGACCCGGCGCATCCATTCCCGCAAGTCGTTAATAAAAGTCTTAACTTTATTGTTGAGTTGGCCGGTAAAGATGCCTTCGGAAAAGGCACTACGATCGCCGTCATGAAAGCGCCTCGTGTATTGCCAAGAATTATTCGCTTGCCCGAGGGCTTGAACGGAAACGGCGCTGCCTATTGCCTGCTCTCGTCGGTGATTCATGCGCATATTGCCGATCTTTTTCCGGGTCGTCAGGTGCTCGGCTATTCACAGTTCCGGGTGACACGCGATAGTGATTTGTGGGTAGATGAAGTTGAAGTAAAAAATCTGCGACAGGCGCTGAAAGGTGAATTACAAACGCGCCAGTTTGGTTTTGCGGTGCGGCTTGAGGTGGCGCAGAATTGTCCGCAAAAGCTATCAGATTTCTTGCTGGCGCAATTCGATATTACGCCCGAGTTTTTGTATCCGGTCGATGGCCCGGTGAATATGGTGCGCTTGAATGAGCTGCTTGATTTCGCCTCAGGCCCTGAATTTCGATTCAAGCCATTCATACCTGACTTATCGATGCCACTGGTGCATGAAGATATTTTCAGCCAGATTGCTCAGCGTGATTGGTTACTGCATCACCCTTATCAATCATTTCAGCCGGTGATCGAGTTTTTGCGAGCCGCTGCTGCTGACCCATCAGTAGTCGCGGTCAAGCAGACCATTTACCGTACCGGCATGAACTCGGAATTAATGGAAGCATTGATCGCGGCGGCGCAAAACGGTAAGGAGGTTACCGTGGTCGTCGAGTTGATGGCGCGTTTCGATGAAGAGGCCAATATCAATTGGGCTGACAAGCTCGAGCGTGTCGGAGCGCAAGTCGTGTACGGCGTGGTCGGTATGAAAACACATGCCAAGATGGCGCTGGTGATTCGCCGTGAATCCGGCAAACTTACCATGTACGCTCACCTTGGCACGGGTAACTATCATCCCACCACCACCAAGTTTTATACCGACTTCGGGCTGCTGACGGCGAATCAGGCCATGGCGCGTGAGGTAAATGAAGTATTCATCAATCTCACCACACTCACGCGTCCGAAAAAGTTGAATCATCTGTGGCTGGCACCCTTTGATCTGAGTCGTGAACTATTAAAAGCAATCCGGCATGAGACCGCGATTGCCGCTGAAGGACGCGAAGCGCGCATCATCGCCAAAATGAATGCGCTGCAGGATGCATCAATTATTCTCGCTCTGTACGAGGCATCGCAAGCGGGTGTGCAGATCGATCTGATTGTACGTGGTGCCTGCGTGCTGCGACCCGGCGTGCCGGGGCTATCAGACAATATTCGGGTGCGCTCAATCGTCGGTCGCTTTCTCGAGCATACCCGGATCTTCTTATTTCACAACGATGGAAAAAACGATGTCTATTTGGCGAGCGCAGATTGGATGAACCGTAATTTGTTTCGCCGTGTTGAAGTAGCATTCCCGGTGCTCGACCCCGATCTAAAGCAACGTGTGGTCGACGAGGGCCTCAAGCCATACCTGAAAGACAATCATAATGCGTGGGAGCTCGACGCCGACGGTAACTACCGTAGGCATAAGCCGAGCGTGCGTC
>VERA01000157.1 GCA_018882935.1 Burkholderiaceae bacterium
CAACAACGTCGATCTGGTGATGGGTTTCTTTCCGCAACGTTTTCCGGCGCACACGCTCGGCAAGCCGGCCGGTAAGCAGGGCTATTTCACCGGTCTCGCTATGTCGAATTGGCTGGCATGGCAGCTCGGTTCGCTCACGGGCATTTTGTTATCGCAGCAGATACCTGCGAGCTGGGGTATCGGCTTTGCGGGGTCGCTCGCACTACTGGCAATTGCAATACCGCTCGTAAAAAACAAGCCAACGGTGGTGGGTGTCGTGGTCGCGTGTACTGTCGCAGTGGCCACTGTGCAGTGGCCTTACCGGCTGGGTCTGGTGGTCGCGATGCTCATGGGTATCGTCAGCGCTGTGATGGTAGAGCAATGGGCAGTGAAGCGTCAGGAGCCCGCATGAACATGACCTGGCCGGATTACCTGTTGCTGCTACTGCTGATGACCTTGGGCACGCTGGTCACGCGCAGTTTCTTCTTCATGGTCGGCGGTGCGCGTCGCATGCCGGACTGGCTGCAGCGTTCGTTGTCGCACGTGCCTGCCGTTGCCCTGTCAGCCATTATCGCGCCCGACCTGTTGATGGTGCAGGGCGCGCTGGTCGAGCCCTGGCTCAACATTAAACTCATCTCCGCCCTGGTAGCGACACTGTTCTTTCTGGTCACACGGCACATGTTAGGCACGCTATTAATCGGCATGCTGTGCTTCACCGCACTGCGCGTGTGGTTCTGAGCAGGGTTTCGGTAGCCATCTGACAATGATTTTGGCCGCAGCTGCTGCGGTAAAATGGCGGGCTTTCCACCTGTAACCCTGCCTTGCCCATGATGCATTTCAAGCGTCTTACGGACCTTATTCAACAAGACCAACTACGCGGTAAACGCGTGTTGATCCGATCAGACCTCAACGCCCCGCTGGATGACGCCGGCCATATCACCGAAGAGACGCGGATTCGCGCCTCGGTGCCAGCAATTCAGGCTGCACTTGGTGCCGGTGCCGCTGTGATGGTGACGTCTCATTTAGGGCGGCCGACCGAAGGTGAGCTTAAGCCGGAGGATTCGTTAGCGCCGATCGCGAAGCGCTTGTCCGAGTTGCTGGGTAGACCCGTGCCATTAAAAGCCAACTGGGTCGACGGCGTAGCCATCCAGCCTGGCGAGTTGGTGCTGCTTGAGAATTGCCGCGTCAACAAAGGTGAGAAGAAGAACAACGAAGAGTTGGCAAAAAAAATTGCTGCGCTGTGTGATATTTATGTAAATGATGCCTTCGGCACTGCGCATCGCGCCGAGGCCACTACGCATGGTGTCGCCAAGTTTGCACCGGTTGCCTGCGCAGGTCCTTTACTCGCTGCAGAGCTTGACGCATTAGGCAAGGCGCTTGGTCAACCGGCACATCCTTTGGTAGCCATCGTGGCAGGCTCCAAAGTATCAACCAAGCTCACTATTTTGAAATCGCTCGCCGACAAAGTAGACCGGCTGATTGTCGGTGGTGGCATTGCCAATACCTTCATGCTGGCCGCAGGTCTACCCATTGGCAAGTCATTGGCAGAGGCCGAACTGGTTGATGAAGCGAAAGCCATCATCGCGTTAATGCAGCAGCGCGGTGCCAGCGTGCCTATTCCGACCGATGTGGTGTGCGCCAAGACCTTTGCGGCAGATGCTGTTGCAGAAGTTAAGTCAGCACACAATGTGGC
>VERA01000002.1 GCA_018882935.1 Burkholderiaceae bacterium
TTCGTGTTTGGCGCAGAAACACGCGGCCTGGATCCAGCGCTGCGCGATAGCTTTCCACCAACTCAGCGCATCCGGCTGCCGATGCGACCCGATAATCGCAGCCTGAATTTGTCTAATGCTGTTGCAGTTGTGGTGTTCGAGGCTTGGCGCCAGCACAATTTTGAGGGTGGCGCTTGAGCCTATAATCCGGTTTTTGCAGCGTTTTTATGGAGTATTCATGAGCAAAATTTTATGGCGTGCTTGCCTACTGTGTCTGCTAAGCGTGATGGGTACTGCGCAGGCGCAATCGGTGGTCATCAATAAAGCGGTGGCGCGCGCTACCGTCGGCAAAATGCCGAACGGCGCGGCTTTCCTTCAAATTGAAAACAAAGGGCCTGACGATGTGCTGTTGTCGGGCAGCTCGCCCGCATCGTCACGCATTGAGATTCACACGATGACGATGGAAGGTGATGTGATGAAAATGCGCGCACTTGATCAGCTTGAACTGAAAGCCGGCCAGCGCCTCGAGATGAAACCCGGCGCCGGCATACACATCATGCTGATGGGCTTGAAAAAACCACTCGCGGTGGGCGACAAGTTTCCGTTAACCCTAAACTTTCGTCAGGCGGGGAAAATTGAAACCACGGTCGACGTGGTGGACATGAAAATGCCAATGAAGAAAGGCGAGATGCATGAGCATCACGGGCAGCATCACAAAGGAAATAGTGATTAACCTAAACCCCGTCACCGCAGTACAGGCCAGCATGAGACGACATTTTTGCTCTTGATGCCGGCCTTCGCCGGCATGACGGCTCGATCAGCCTTCCATGGTCGGCTTTGGGCTTTAGACTTTGGGTCAATGCGCGCAACTCCCTCGTCACTCCGGCGCAGGCCGGAGTCCAGTTTGAAGCAGGCTATGTGGTAACCGGGGTAAGGCGGGCCAGAGCCTCTTTGCGATAGCGATTCAATTCCTGCACGCTGGTGAAGCTACGCTCGAACAGCAGTGACAAGTTGTGCAAAATACGGTCAACTACCTTGGTCTCCCACTGATCGTCAAACTTGATCTGTTTGTCGAGCCAGGCTTCCAGCCACTGCGGATCAGGCAAGCGGCTTTGTACTGTGTCATTCGGGAACAACGACTGATTAACGTGCAAATTAGTTGGGTGCAAAGGTTTTTCGGTGCGCCGCGCCGAGGCCATTAACACACCAATTTTGGCGAACGCCGCACGCGCGTTATCGCCGAATTCGGTCAGTGCTTTCTTCATGTAGCGCAAATATGCGCCACCATGACGCGCCTCGTCCTGGCTGATGGTTTTGTAGATATGCTTGATGACAGGCTCGGTATGCCACTCAGCCGCACAGCGATACCAGTGGTTTAACCGAACCTCACCGCAGAAGTGCAGCATCAAGGTTTCCAGCGGCGGCGCCGGGTCGAATTCGAACCGCACCTTGTGCAGCTCTTCTTCGGTGGGATGCAGATCGGGACGAAAGCGGCGCAAGTACTCCATCAGCACCAAAGCGTGCTTTTGCTCTTCAAAAAACCAGACCGACATGAATGCAGAAAAATCACTATCGTCCCGGTTATCTCGCAAGAACATTTCGGTGGCCGGCAGCGCGGCCCACTCGGTAATGGCATTCATCTTGATGGTGCGCGCCTGCTCGTCGGACAGTTTGTCCGCGTCGAACTGATCCCATGGAATATCGGTTTCCATGTTCCAGCGGACTTGCTCAAGAGATCGGAAAAGCTCGGGGTACAACATGAGAAAAATCCAGCGAAGCCAAGAAATTGCCACGATTTTATCAATAATGCTCGATGACGATTGCGCGTCAATGACGCCCGACGATGGCTCAGCGATTAATTTTCAATTTGCTATCAGAGTGCGTCTAAATTCTGCAGCATCACCGCCGCCTGCTTGCGAATTGCCGCGCGCTCGGGGTCGCTGAGCCGGCTCAGATTTTTTGCCATCAGCGCGGTGCGCGGGTTGCTGCCGAGCGCCTTTGCGTGCTTGTCGATGAAATTCCAGTACAAGGTGGTGAACGGGCAGGCGCTATCGCCGGTGCGTTGGGCCGGGTCGTAACGGCAACCGCTGCAGTAATTGCTCTGCCGATGGATGTAAGCGCCGCTCGCGACATACGGCTTGCTGGTAAAGCGTGGGCCGCAAGCGTGGAGCGCCATGCCGGCGGTGTTGGGTAGCTCGACCCATTCAATCGCATCGACATATATCGCAAGGTACCAGTCCTCGACCTGCTGCGGCGATAGCTCGGCTAACAGCGCGAAATTACCCGTCACCATCAGGCGCTGAATATGATGCGCGTAGCCATAGGCCAGGGTCTGTTGCAGGCAATCACGCACGCACGCCATGTGCGTCTCACCGCTCCAGAACCATGCAGGTAAATCACGCTGATGACCGTAATGATTCGCCTCGCGCATAGCCGGCATATCAAGCCAGTACACCCCACGAATGAATTCACGCCAACCCAAAATCTGCCGGATGAATCCCTCTACCGCCTCGAGCGGCGCTGTGCCGTTGTAGTGGGCTTGCTCAGCAGCCGCGATCACCTCACGCGGGTCAAGCAAATGCAGATTGAGCGCCGCTGATAGCAGTGAGTGCCAGCCCGCGGGCGTGTTAGTCCACATCGCGTCTTGATACTTGCCGAAATTTGGCAGTCGATCGCGAATGAATGTGTCTAGCGCGATCAGTGCCTGTTCGCGTGTCACCGGCCAGAAAAAATGCTGGGTAGCCCCAGGGTGATCAGGGAAACGCTGCTCTACTTCGGCGATCACCGTCGCAGTCAGCGCGTCTGGTGCGAAAGCAGCGGGCAGCGGTATCGCGCCGGGTCCGGTTTTTTTGGGATAGCTGCTGCGATTTTCAACATCAAAATTCCACTGCCCGCCAACAGGCTCACCTGCTTGCATCAATACTTGGTGGCGCTTGCGCATGTCGCGATAAAAAAACTCCATGCGAAGTTCGCGCTTGTTTTTGGCCCATGCTGCAAATTCGGTACGACTGCAAAGAAAGTGTGTGTCATCAACCCAATGACACGGAAGCTGCGCCGCCTTGCAGGTCTCGGCGATCAGATTACGCATTCGGAATTCACCCGCCTCGAGCAGCTTGAGTGATTGCGGTCGATGGCGCTGCAATGCCGCGGCCAGTCGTGCGGCAAATGAGGTGTCGGCATGCGCCGCCAGCGCGACGTAGTCCAGCGGCCAGCCGCGCGCGCGCAATTGCCCGGCAAAATGCCGCATGGCGGACAAGAACATCACAATGCGGGCCTTGTGCGACCAGACCTCGGTGGCTTCGCTGTCGGCCTCGATCATCAGCACGGCGTCTTGCGCCGGGTCGAAGTCCGACAACGCCGGGCTGTGCATGCTGAGCTGGTCACCGAGCACAAGGATTAAATGTCGCATCACGTCTTTCTTTGATCGGCCCGCGCTATCGGCTGTTCGGCTTATCGCTGGGGTTTGGGGTTGTTTAGATGCTGATTTGACACAAAAGATACTATCGATAGCGGCCACTTGAATAGACGCGCTTTTTACCGCCACGGTATCAATTTATCAGTCGCCGGAAAGATTTTTCAAAGTAGGCTAGACTGACCGCATTGGGATTATTTCTATAGGTGTCAAAGCGATGAAAACTCCTCTGACTCTGCGCTTGAAGCCGATCGCGTCGTCGATTATTGTGCTGTCAGCCCTGTTGCCTGTGTTTGCGTCTGCGGCCAACTGCCCTGCGCTGCTGAATCATAAATTTAATCGCCTGCAAGACGAAACCCAGCAGGATTTGTGTCAGTATGCCGGCAAAGCCGTGGTGGTGGTGAACACAGCAAGCTATTGCGGTTTCACCTCGCAGTACGATGGCCTTGAGAAGCTGTACGCCAAGTACAAAGACAAAGGGCTGGTGGTGTTGGGCTTTCCTTCGAATGATTTTTCGCAGGAGCCCGACGACAACAAAAAAATCGCTGACTTCTGCCACAACACCTACGGCGTGAAGTTTCCGATGTTCTCGAAAAGCTCGGTAAAGGGTAAGGAAGCGAACCCTTTGTTCACCGCGCTGACCAAGGCCGGCGCGAAAGAGCCCTCCTGGAATTTCAACAAGTATCTGATCGACCGCGATGGCAAACTGGTCGGTAGTTTTGGCAGCATGACCCGGCCTGACGATAAATCATTCGTCAGCGCACTCGAAAAAGCGCTCGGACCACAGTAGCGCAAGCTTTTAAGCTGCGACGCCTCCCGGCTGACCGCTGGCGGCACGCCAGGGTGACCTTCCCCCCGATCCTAGTCACTTCCTGTCGGGCGTCGTAGCACTTTTATTCTTGATTGTCAGGACTCGACATGAAGATCGCAGTCATTGGATCCGGTATTTCCGGACTGTCTGCCGCTTGGCAATTGTCATGCGACGGGCACGAGGTGTCGCTGTTCGAAGCCGGTGACTACTTCGGTGGGCACACCAACACGGTTGATGTCGATATCGACGGGCAGCGCTTTGGCGTGGACACCGGTTTTTTGGTGTTCAACCACCGCACGTATCCGAATCTGGTGCGCTTGTTCGAGCAGCTGAAGGTTCATACCAGCGCCAGCGATATGTCATTCGCAGTAAAGATGCCAATGACATCATCACCCGATGCGCGCATTCTCGAGTGGGCCGGCAGTAACCTCGACACCGTGTTTGCGCAAAGGCGTAATCTGTTTTCGCTACGTTTCTTGCGCATGCTGCGCGATATCTTACGCTTCAATCGACAAACGACCGAAATGGCACTGACTGCTACTGCCATGGATGAAGTGTCGCTTGGTGATTTTCTGGCCGCAAACCACTACAGCACCGAGTTCCGAGACTGGTACCTGTTGCCGATGGCCGGATGTATCTGGTCTTGCCCTACCGAGCAAATGCTGGCGTTTCCGTTGGCGACCTTCGTGCGCTTCTGTCACAACCATGGCCTGATTCAAGTGAGTGACCGTCCGCAGTGGCACACCGTAACAGGTGGCGCGCGTCATTATGTGCAGAAAATGCTGGAAGCTATTCCGCACCGCTTCCTGAACACTGCAGTGAGCTCCGTGCGCCGTGTGCCTCTTGGTACAAGCTATCAGGTTCGTATTGAATCATCGCGCGGTGTGCAACTGTTTGATCATGCTGTGCTGGCCGCGCATAGCGATCAGTCGCTACAGTTACTGCACGATGCCAACGATGCAGAACGTGCGGTGTTGGCGGCGGTGGGCTACCAACCCAATAAAGCGGTGTTGCACACCGACGCCAGCTGTTTGCCCGAATCTCGCAAAGCCTGGTCGGCATGGAACTACGAGAGTACGGGCCCGGGCGAATCACGTGTCTGCGTGCACTATTTGCTGAACAAGCTACAGCCGTTACCGGTTAAAACGCCTGTAATCGTCTCACTCAACCCGATACACGCACCCGATCCCGCTAAAGTACTGGCACGCTTCGACTATGCGCACCCGGTATTCGATGGACCAGCGGTGAGTGCGCAGCAGAAGCTGTTGTCGCTGCAGGGAGCGCGTAACACCTGGTTTGCCGGCGCATGGACAGGCTACGGTTTTCATGAAGATGGTCTGAAATCCGGTTTGTCGGTCGCCGCAGCGATTACTGCCGGCGTCGGTGTTGCGGTCAAGCAGGCTGCCTAGCGCTGTTGTCAGACGATGACTGTGATGAATGCAAACACCGTGATGCTGAGTATGGGCTCAGTCCGACATCAGCGGCTGCGTCCAGCAGCCAACACGTTCAGCTATGGCGTGTTCACCTTGATGCTGCCGCTGCGCACCCTTGGCGATGGTGGTTTGAGTACTAAGCTATGCTCGCGTAATCGATTTAATCTGCTGTCGTTTTATGATCGCGACCATGGCGACGGCAAATCCCCGCTGCTGCAGTGGCTGGATACGCTCTTGCGCGGTGAAGGCATTACCGACGCGGATGGCGAGGTTTGGCTACAGACGTTTCCGCGCGTGCTGGGGTATGTGTTTAATCCCGTGTCGTTCTGGTTTTGTCACCGCCCTGATGGCGCCCTGCGCGCCATAGTTTGCGAGGTCAATAATACCTTTGGCGAGCGCCACTGCTACCTGCTCGACACCGGCGGGCCTATGCAATGGGGGCAGTCGCACACTGCCAGCAAAGTGTTTCATGTTTCACCCTTTTGTGCCGTGGATGGAAGTTATCGCTTCCGCTTCATGCGCACATTACATAACCAAGAAGGCGCCAATACAGAGCGCATAGTGGCACGCATCGAGTATCACGATGCACAAGGTCCCTTGCTACTGACCAGTGTCAGCGGCAAGTTACTCGCTTTAAATGATGTACGCGCAGCGCAAGCGTTTTTACGCTACCCGCTGATGAGCTTTGGTGTGATTGCCCGTATCCACTGGCAAGCGCTACGGCTCTTTATCAAGCGCGTACCTTTTTTCAGCAAACCACATCCTCCACAGAAAGCGCTCAGCCGATGAACAAATCACTTAGTGTCAGCATGGAGCTGACAACAGAATCGCCCTCGCACGATACAAGCACAATGCCGATGCCGCCGCAAGCGCGGGTATTGCTGCAAATGCTGCGCCGAATTCAGCATGGCGCATTACGACTGACCTGCCCGGATGGCAGCGTGCTGCAATTTGGTGAATCTGATGCACCGGTTGCGCTGCGTCTGAACAATTGGAAGCCCTGCATGGCGGCGATGAAATCGGGCGATATCGGCTTCGCCGAGAGCTTTATCGCTGGCGACTGGCATACCGATGACTTGACCGCGCTGCTTCAGCTACTGGTACGTAATCGCAATGCCCTGGAACAGGCAATTTACGGCAGCTGGTGGGGCGGTTTGCTGTACCGCGTGCGGCACCTGTTCAACCGTAACTCCAAAACCGGTAGTCGCCGCAATATTCACGCGCACTACGATATCGGTAATGCGTTTTATCGTCTGTGGCTGGATCCGTCCATGACCTATTCCAGCGCACTATTCAATCACCCAGGCATGAGCTTGCAAGAGGCGCAGCAGGCGAAGTACGCGCGCATTCTGTCGGAATTGCACGTGAGCGAAGGCGCGCGCTTGTTGGAGATTGGCTGCGGCTGGGGCGGCTTTGCCGAGCTTGCCACGCGTAACGGCATGCACATGACCGGGCTGACGATTTCGACCGAGCAGCTGGCATTTGCCGAACAGCGCCTGCAGCAAGCCGGTATGGCCGGGCGCGCTGAACTCCGGCTGCAAGATTACCGCGATGTGACCGGCGAATTCGACGGTATTGCCTCGATCGAGATGTTTGAGGCAGTGGGCGAGCAGTACTGGGACAGTTACTTCAGCACGATCGCGGCGCGGCTGAAGTCCGGTGCGCATGCCTGTATACAGACCATCACGATTGATGACGCGCTATTCGAGCGCTACCGTAAAGGTAGTGACTTTATTCAGCAGTATATTTTCCCGGGCGGGATGCTGCCGTCACCCAGCGTGTTCCGCGCGCATGCAGAACGACACGGGCTCGAGGTGGTCGATGCCTTTGCATTCGGGCTCGATTACGCCCGCACGCTGGCGCAGTGGCACCTTTCTTTCAACGCGGTGCTGCCGGAGGTAAGAGCGCAAGGCTTTGATGAGCGCTTCATCCGCACCTGGCAGTTTTATCTTGCGTACTGCGAGGCCGGCTTCCGCGAGCACAATATCGATCTATTCCAGTTCACACTGCGCAAACCGTGAAAACCGTGCTGATGCGATTTGGCGTGCGTCGCGCGCTGTTGCTGTGGCTGTTGTTGCTGTCGTTGCCCAGTGCGCTGCTGATTATGTTGGCGACCACGCCGCGTACTGCAGTGGCGAATGCTGCTGCAGTTAAACAGCTGCTGCCCGAAGCCTCGGTAATCGGTAGCGGCAGCTTCCGCTGGCTTGGGCTGAAACTGTACGATGCCTCATTGTGGGTAGATCGCAGCAACTTTAATCCGGATACTTGGCAGCGCGCTCCGCTAGCGCTTGAGCTCAACTATGCGCGCACGCTGGAGGGTAAGCGCATCGCTGAGGCCAGCATCGATGAAATGAAAAAACTCGGCATCGGTAGCGCCGCTCAGCATAAAGCCTGGGGCGAGGCGATGCGGCAGGTTTTTCCGGATGTGGATAAGACCACGCAACTCACCGGGCTTTATGCTCCCGGTCAGGCGACACGATTTTTTCGTAACGGGGTAGCGATCGGCGAGATCACTGATCCCGAGTTTGGCCCCGCGTTTTTTGCGATCTGGTTGCACCCGAAAACGACTGCGCCCAAGTTGCGCACTGCACTGCTCGGTCGGTGATGTCATTGACGCGTGCGCAGCTGTTTGCGTACGGCGCCTTCGGTTTTCCGCTGGCGCTGGTTGCGCTACCGATTTATGTGATGGTGCCGCAGTTATATGCTGCGCAGCTGGGTATGTCGTTGGCGACCGTTGGTACCTTGCTTCTCGCCGCGCGCACCTTTGATGCATTCATTGACCCGCCGCTGGGGCGTTGGATGGATGGTGCGCGGTCGGGTGGTTATCCGAACTTTATTCTGCTGTCACTGCCGCTACTGGCTATCGGTTTTGCGGCATTAATGCTACCGCCGACGCTGGCGCCCGATACTTTAGTGCTGTGGTTTAGTGCGAGCCTGATTCTGGTCTATCTTGGCTACTCGATAGCCACCATTGCACACAATAGTTGGGGCGCGCGCCTGACTCAGCAGCGTGGCGAACGCACCCGCCTCACCGCGCTACGTGAGGGCTGCGCGCTGGCAGGCGTAGTGATGGCGGCGGTCTTACCGCCACTGGCCGGGCGCACGGGCTTGTGCATCAGCTTCGTCATCGCACTCTTGCTCACCGCTTTTTTGCTGCTACGTCAAGCACCGCGCGCAGTCAGCGCGTCAGTATCTACATCTCCATCTCATTGGTTACTGCCGCTGAGACAATCACGCTTTCGCTGGCTATTTGCGATCTACGCAATCAATGGCATTGCTGCTGCCGTACCTGCCACATTATTTTTGTTTTTTGTGTCGGATCGTCTATTGCTACCCGACCAAGCCCCATTATTTTTGTTGCTGTATTTTTTATCTGCAGCGTTAGCATTACCACTCTGGACCCGACTGGCAGCGCGTATCGGCGAGTCGCGCGCCTGGCTGTCAGCGATGCTGCTTGCAGTGGTTGCGTTCTTGTGGACTGCGCAATTAGCGACGGGTGCCATGCTGCCATTCGCAGTGATTTGCGTACTGACCGGCGCCGCACTCGGCGCAGACCTTGCACTACCGCCGGCGCTGCTCGCCGGGGTGATAGGCAGCGCGGGCCACGGCGGTGAGCATGAAGGCAGTTACTTCGGCTTATGGAGCTGGGTCACCAAAATGAATCTTGCGCTCGCCGCGGGAATTTCATTGCCATTACTAGGCTGGCTTGGTTACACGCCAGGCACCACAGACGCCAGCGCTCTATCGGCGCTGACGCTTGCTTATGCGGTGTTGCCCTGTGGTCTAAAAATCTGTGCCGCGCTAGTACTGTGGCGAGCGCCTTTATCAGACATATAAAAGGAGAAATGCGTATGTGGACATCTGCTTGGCGTGCACTGTTGGTAGGCGCGCATGTATTCGTCGTATTTTCACTCGCAGGTTGTGGCGCGACACTACAACCCGCTGACTACGCTGCCGAGCAGCCTAAGCTCGATCTGAAATCGTATTTCAATGGCACCGTTGATGCTTGGGGTGTGTTTCAAGACCGTAACGGTAAGGTTGTCAAACGCTTCACGGTGGTGATGGACTGCACATGGGAGGGTGATACCGGCACGCTGGATGAGCACTTCACCTATTCCGACGGCACTAAACAGCGCCGTATCTGGACGCTAAAAAAAATAGGCGACAATCGCTACACGGGTACGGCTTCGGATGTGATCGGTGAAGCGACTGGCTCTACTGGCGGCAATGCCTTCAATTGGCGCTACACGCTGGCCTTGCCGGTTGATGGCAGCACCTACCATGTCAGCTTTGATGACTGGATGTTCATGATGGATGACAAGGTCATGCTGAACCGCGCTGTCATGAGCAAATTCGGCTTCCGGCTCGGCGAGGTCACGCTTTCGTTTCGCAAGCGCGAGTCTTGAATCATGACGCTTCTGCTCGCTATCAACCACATGCTCATGCCATCGCTGCCATGAACCCAAAAATTGCGAATTGGCGTGGCTTGCGCGTTTGGGTGGTGGGCGCTTCAACCGGTATCGGTGCGGCGACTGCGAGGCACCTGCTATCGCTTGGCGCACGCGTCGCATTATCGGCGCGCAATGCGTCAGCGCTGCAGGAAATCGCTGCCAGCGGTGGTCAGGCATTAGTTTTACCGCTCGATGTCACTCACCGTACGCAGCTATTGCAAGCGCGCGACCAATTACTGTCAGAGTGGCAGGGGCTTGATCTGGTGCTGCTGGTGGCGGGTGTTTATCGCGAGATGCGCGCAGACGCGATCGATATACCCGCAGTAGAGCAAATGCTGGATGTAAATCTGCGCTCGGTGTTCCATGCTATTGATGCGGTGATGCCAACGCTACTAGCGCAAGGCAATGGCGGCATCGGCATTGTGTCTTCCGTGGCCGGTTTTGGTGGCCTGCCACGCGCTCTGGGTTATGGCCCAACCAAAGCGGCGCTGATTAATTTGGCAGAGACGCTGTATCTGGATGTCCATGAGAAGGGCGTGGGTGTCTACCTCATTAACCCCGGCTTTGTCGATACACCGGCGACCAAGCAAAATGATTTCGAGATGCCTGCGCTGATCAGCGCACAGCAAGCCGCGGAAAATATTGTGCGCGGGATCGAACAAGGCGAGTTTCATATTCACTTCCCGCGCCGCTTTACCAACTGGCTTCGCTTCGCGCAACTACTGCCCTACCGTTGGTATTTTTGGTTGATTCATAAGGTCACCGGTTTATGAAGCACCACGACGATTTACAGCGCGTGATCGATTTCTTTCAGACGATCAGCCCTGATAACGTACACACGCTGTCACATATCTATACCGAGGATGTCTGGTTTAAAGACCCGTTCAATGAAGTACGTGGCATAGCGCCAGTGCGTCACATCTTTAGCCATATGTTTCAGCAATTAGACGCGCCACGGTTTGTGGTCACGCACAGCATGGCGCAAGAAGATCACGCCTTCCTGACCTGGGATTTTTTATTCCACATGAAGCGCTTCTCAAATGACGAGCAGTGCATACGCGGTGCCAGTCATTTGCGTTTCGCATCTGATGGTCGTATTACCTACCACCGCGACTATTGGGATGTCGCCGAAGAGCTCTATGAAAAACTCCCCGTGGTTGGTGGCTTAATGCGCTGGCTTAAAACAAGGGCGCGAACCTGACAGCGGTGGCGTGCTTATTTTGCGTCAGGCGTATCCGATTCTTTACTTGAGTAGGTGGTATTGCTGCTGGTTGTACGCTGCGCTGCGCTACCCGATACGCGTTTGGATGTATTTTCCGGTGCAGCTTTCTGCGTACTTTTCTTGCCGGTTTTTGATGCGCTTGACGAAGCCCCCTTCGCGCCACTACCGGGGCGCTTGGCAGCACTTTTAGGTGCTTGCTTGGGTGGGTGTTTGCGTGAAGCAGATGCATCCGCCTTGGCAGTTTTATTCGAAGCGGGCGACTTGGCAGGCTTCGCCTCAGGTGGTGTCGCTTGCTGCATCGCCTGATTCACCACATGTGAAAACTGCTCTTGCATCGCGTTCCACCACACCGCAGCGTTGGCGAACGGTGCAGCCATCGCCGAAGGATCTGCTGCCGCTGCATGTGCTGAAGTACCGGGCTGCGCGGCGGGTTCGGTGGGTGTCTGTGGCTGTGCCTGAAACGGCGACTGAAAAGAGGCGTGGAACGGCGACTGAAAAGGCGACTGAAAGGGTGACTCGAACGATGGTTTGTCCTCTGATTCATCGGTGTTACTCGCACCTGCACCTGCACCTGCACCTGCAGCAGCTTTGGCGAAACTCTCGCCCATCGAGCGTAATGCCGTCAGCGTGGCGCTTTGCACCTCCAGCGCTTGAATCGAACTTCGCAGCATATTCATATTCACCTGCAGCCAAGACTCGACCGCTTTCAGGTCGGCGATTTGTTTATCGATATCCTCGGGCGATAGCGAAGGAATGCTCATGCCGGGAATTTTCATGCCGGACCACAGCTGCTTCACGAAGGCCAGCGTATCTCCCATCGGGTTGGCACCCGAGTAATCGTGTGACTGCTGATTAGGCATGGTCTGGCTCCTTGTCGTCGAACCGCAAGAGAGGCTTAGGGTAGCAGATAGTGCTCGGCAGGAGACGAATGCAACCAAGTGCAACGACTTCGCTCAAGCCGCCCGGCAAACCATTACACTAGGCTGATGCTCGCTTCTTCTGCGTCTAAACGCCTACCCGGCCGACCCTCACGTCGTTGGTCGCTGGTGGTCGTCATGCTGCTACTGACTCTGCTTGCGCACCTGCTGGTATTGCATTGGCTGAATGAGCAGCTGCAAAGTATCGCGTTTTTTGAAGACGACGATGATGATGGCCGCGCCATCAGCGTTTCTTTGCTGCGGCCACCATCGCAGCAGGCGCCACCTCCACGCAAATCCAGCTCGGTACCAACACCAAGCCCAGTGCAAAGTGAGGCGCCTGCCAAACCCATAGCGACACCCGCTGAAGCGCTTGATAAGCCAACGCCTGGCTCGAGCCCATCCGCTGACGTGACTGCCGCGCCCACGGCATCCACTGCACCAGAGCCCGCACCGGCTGCGACTGCGCCAGCATCATCAGGCAGCAGCTCGACGCCGACTGCCAGCACACCATTGCCCACCACTGAGCCACCGCCGGCTTCCAGCGAGCCGCCCGCCAGCGCCACGGCTGAGGCCCCCAGCAGCTCGGAACCAGCACTGCCGAACATCAGTGCATTGTTCGACAAGGCCAACCCGCCGCCGCCCGCCGAGCTGCGTTTTAACGCCGTTGGTGTGCGCAAAGATGGTCGTAGCTTGAGCGGCAGCGGCACCATGCATTGGCGGCATGACGGGCAACGCTACTCACTTGAAACGGAAATTACAGCGCTCATGTTCACGCTGGCGAAGAACCGCAGCGAAGGCGAATTCGGCAGCTTGGGTATTGCGCCGAATCTTTATGTTGAGAAGCGCTTCGGTCGTTCGGAAACAAATACGCATTTTCAGCATCAATCCAAACTGATCAGCTTTTCTGCATCGACCGCGACTATCCCAAGTAACGGCGGCGAGCAAGATCGTGGCAGCTGGATCTGGCAACTCGCCTCGCTCGGCCGTGGTGACCCCGGCAAATTCGAGGCCGGTCTGCATATGGAAATGCTGGTTGCCAGCGCCAGAGGCGTAGATGCATGGCGAATAAAAATCAGTGGCAAAGAACAATTAAAGCTAGCTGACGGCGAGGTGAGTACTTGGCGCTTGTCGGTCATTCCCGGCGCACAGAGCTTTGATAAACAATTCGATCTTTGGCTGGCGCCAGATCGTCAGTGGTATCCGGTGCGCTTGCTGCACGAAGATAAAAGCGGTAACCGGATCGAGCTGTCTCTCACAAAAATTAGCGCAAAATAGGCCAGTACCATTCGCTGGCGGCTAACTTGGACTTGACTTGGACTTGTATTCACCCACGCATTCAGTCAATTTAATTCAATCAACTCGATGAAGCCCTTGGACAACGCTGCACTGGTTTTGTTTTCAGGTGGGCAGGACTCCACTACCTGCCTTGCTTGGGCGCTATCGCGCTACGCACGCGTTGAGACACTTGGCTTCGATTATCGGCAGCGCCATGCGATTGAGCTGAGTGTGCGGCCAAAAATATTACAGACCATACGGTCGCTTGATTCTGACTGGGCTGCACGGTTGGGAAACGATCATGTGCTGGATTTATCGGTGCTGGGTGATGTATCAGAGACAGCACTCACGCGTGACAGTGACATTGCCATGCAAGCCAACGGTTTACCAAACACCTTTGTCCCTGGCCGGAATTTACTGTTTCTTACCCTGGCGGCAGCGCTTGCTTACCGACGCGGTATCGACGTACTGGTCGGCGGCATGTGCGAGACCGATTTCTCTGGCTACCCGGATTGTCGCAATGAGACCCTGCGTGCATTACAAGCCACGCTACAGCTAGGCATGGATGCGCCGATTGAAATTGAAACGCCGCTGATGTGGCTGGATAAAGCTGCCACTTGGCAGCTAGCTGATCAGCTCGGTGGTAAGGCTCTAATTGACTTGATCCGAACCGAGACACACACCTGCTATCTCGGTGAACGTACGCTGCTGCACGACTGGGGCTACGGCTGCGGTCAATGTCCGGCGTGCGAGCTACGTATCAAAGGCTACGAAACCTTTAGTGGCACGAAACATTTAGCGCCACGAGATCTTTAGAGCTACAAAACCATTAGAAACACGAAACGTTTAGAGCAGTGAAGTGCTAAGTGCCACAAAAATTTTCAAGCCACGAACCCTTTCGATTAAGCGTTGAGTGTCTTGCTTGTCCGTTCATCGAAAATCAGCTCAAGATATTCGCACTTCACCGCACTCGCTTTCTCCGTAATACAACGATTCCTATGAATTTTTGTGGGTTTGGTTGCTAATCATCTTTTTAATTTTTTCTGCATACGAAACAATCGCGCTTCTTCTCTCCGGCTTGAATTGGTGATCATGCCGATGAGAAGTTACAAGTACATGTCTTTTCGATTGTTGTATGTGCAGATTTTTTATCTTATGCGGCGCACTGTCCGCTGCATTTTTGTTTACGTCGGTATCAGCACAAACATCTGCTGCCGCCGAACCGGATGATACTCAGCGTCTTCGTCAACAAGAGCGGGCATCTCAATTGCAGCAGCAATTTGAGTCTCGGCCTGATCTGCAGCTACAGCCCTGGTTAGCGACGCAAACACCGCGGCTACCTGCAAATGAATCGCCTTGCTTTGAAATTACCCGCATTGACTTGGTCGGCGAGATGTCGGGGCGCTTTGCTGACATCACCGATGCTGCTCACCGTGCAGCTGATGGTTCTATTGATGCGGTTACCGGTCGCTGTATCGGTGCTAACGGTATTGGTATTGCCATCCGGCGCATGCAAAATGAGCTGGTACGACGCGGCTATGTTACTACCCGCGTGCTGGCCGGTCCGCAAGACCTGACGCATGGCGTACTGACCATAACGCTTTTTCCAGGACGTATACGCGCAATCCGTTTTGCTGAAGGTACTTCGACGCGCGCAACGATCTTGAACGCGGTACCGCTACAAGCCGGCGACCTGCTGAACCTTCGCGCAATCGAGCAAGCACTCGAAAATTTGAAGCGCGTACCGACCACGGAAGCGGATATTCGAATCGAGCCCGCTAGTGGTAATGATGTATCCCCCGGTTATAGCGATCTTGTGGTCGAGTGGCGACAGCGTTTTCCATTTCGGTTCAACCTGTATGCCGACAACTCCGGGCTTGAATCTACGGGCCGCTATCAGGGTGGTTTAACGCTGTCGTACGACCATGCACTGACACTGAATGATCTTTTTTATGTCAGTCTCAGCCGTAGTCTGTTTGCGCAAGCGCCCAGCCCGCGCGGCACCAGCAGTAATACAGTCCACTATTCGCTGCCTTTCGGGTATTGGCTGCTCGGCGCCACTGTGAGTAGTAGTCAGTATCGCCAAGCGGTAGCCAACACATTCGGTACTTTAGTCTTTAGCGGCGAGAGTGCGAATCAAGAACTCAAGCTATCGCGCGTCTTGGCACGCGACGCAAATAGCAGGACGATCGCTTATCTGAGTGCGTGGGCGAAGCAATCGCGAAATTTTGTCGGTGACCTCGAGGTCTCGGTGCAACGGCGTCAGTCTGGTGGCTTTGAAGCAGGCCTAACGCATCGCCAAGTATTGGGTAATTCAACGATCGATCTAAACGCAGGGTACAGGCTAGGTAGCAGCATCTTCGGGCGCTATGCACTGATTGACGAGGCTATCGAGGGCAGCACGCGTCCACGCATTCTTCACATCAGCGCACAGTACAACCAACCGTTTTCCATTGCAGAGCAGCGCTTGCGCTACACGCTGGCAATGCGTGCACAACACGCATCAACCTCGCTATTACCCCAAGACAGATTCAGCATCGGTAGCCGTTTCTCAGTACGCGGCTTCGACGAGCAGCGCATTCTCTCGGCTGATCGCGGCTGGCTGATACGCAATGATCTTGGCCTATCACTGGGTGGATCGGGACAAGAAGCCTATCTTGGGCTGGACTATGGCGAGGTATATGGCCGTCACAGCGAGCAACTGCTGGGTAAACATTTAGCCGGGCTGACACTCGGCCTACGTGGTGGCGCGCATGGCATGACCTATGACCTGTTCGCTGGTCGTGCACTGTCCGCACCCAGGGCTTTCACAACGCAAGGGCTGAACCTCGGTTTCAGCCTCAGCTGGTCGTATTAACAGGGGCAACGATGCGCTTTGCCTCTGCCCCCACACTTGATGTGATCGCCCCCGGGCTACTGCAACAGGAATGGCGTGAATCCGAAATCTTCGGCGCTGCGACCTGGTTATGGATGCAGGCCAGTACGCGACGCGAGACACCCATCAAATGGCTATCGACTTTACTGTTGCCGCCTATCGTGCATCGACAGTTTTTGCTCGCCACCGAAGGTGATCGCCCGGTGTTTTATGCGTCATGGGCAAATTTTTCTGTAGCCGCCGAACAAACCTATATCAATGGACCACATGCGGCGATCACCCATGCCGACTGGGCCAGTGGCGACCGTCAGTGGGTTATCGACTGGATCGCACCATTCGGTCACACCGCATCTATTTGGCGTCTACTACAAAGAGAACTGTTCCCAACGCATTGCATGCGCTATCTGCATCACCGCGGTGTAGAGCGCGGGTCTCGTATCAAACGCTTGCGCGGTATTGCACTCAACCGCATCGAGGCTGATGCGTGGTGCGCCGCTCGACCGATTGGCCTGAGTTCGGACCTTGGCATCGCACCCGTATCCCTCACTTCTGAATCAGAGATCGTCATATGAACCAGCGCTGCTATCGTCTTGTGTTCAACCACGCACGTGGCTTGTTGATGGCCGTTGCCGAGACGGCATGCAGCCATGGTGCTACTGGTGGTGGTATGCGACTGTTTGCGGGTGGGGTGGTGCGTTTGATGTTTTCACTGCCATCCATGGTGCCAAACGTATCAGTAGCACCATGCGCGTCAATGATGCGGATAGGGTCGACGCTCGCGACCTTGCCGACACTGCTACTGCCGGTGACCTTATTACCCGTGCTTGCCCACGCCCAGATCATTCCTGATGCAGCTGCACCGGCGAAGCAGCAAGCGATCGTAGGCGCAGCTGCGAACGGCGTGCCTTTGGTTCATATACAAACCCCCACTGCCGGCGGTGTCTCGCGCAATGTATTTAGTCAGTTTGATGTAGAGCGCAATGGCGCGATACTGAACAACGCAACGCAAGCAACCTCAACGGCGCTAGCCGGCTGGGTACAAGCCAACCCGCTGCTCGACAGAGCCGCATCGGTCATTGTGAATGAAGTCAATTCCAGCCACCCTAGCTTCCTAAATGGCTACGTGGAGGTGGCGGGGCAGCGCGCGCAGGTGGTCGTCGCCAACCCCTCAGGTATTCGCTGTGATGGCTGCGGCTTTATTAATACCAGCCGCGCAACGCTGACGACCGGGGTACCGCAGTACAGCGCCAGCGGCAATCTGGATAGCTATCTGGTTCGACGCGGCACGGTCAGCTTTAATGGTGACGGGCTTGATACTAAAGGTGCCGATTTCACCGATGTGCTATCGCGCGCGGTACAGGTGAACGCTGCGCTTCATGCGCGTGCGCTGAATGTTGTTGCGGGTAGCAATGAGATCGGCGCACGTGATCTGCACACGCGCGTCATTGCTGCAGGTGGCGATAACCCGGGTGGTGACGATAAACCCGGTAGTGACGACAAACCCCGCTTCGCACTGGATGTCAGTGCGCTTGGTGGTATGTACGCCGGCAAGATCTGGCTGGTGGGTACCGAGGCGGGCGTTGGTGTGCGTCATGCGGGCATATTGGGGGGTGGGGCTTCAGAGATTCACATCACTGCAGCGGGCCGGCTCGAAGTCACCGGTGGGATTGATAGCACAGGACGGCTTGAAGTCACGAGTGCGGGTATCAACAACACCGGCACCATCACAGCAGCGAACAGCGTATCACTGCAAAGTACGTCAGAGATCACCAACACCGGCCTGATCAATGGCGGCGACGTGCTGTTAAAGGGCACGACGATTACCAACCTGGGTACCGGGCGTATCTATGGCGACCATATCGCGCTTGAGGCAGATAGGGTGGTCAACGATGTTGATAACGCTACTGGTGGAGCTGCTGGTGGAGCAGCCACCCCTAGCGCAAGCAACACTACCCCCGTCATCGCCGCGCGCTCACGGCTAGATATCGCAGCGAAGCACATCACCAACCGCGATGGCGCATTGCTCTATAGCGAGGGTGACTTGGCGATCGGCCGTTATCTCGATACAGAGAACCACGCCAGCGGCCAAGCGCTGCGGCTTGACAACTTAAGCGCCACCATCGAAGCCGGTGGCGATATGTACCTGGCCGTCGATGATATCCACAACATCAACACCCACTACAGCACGCGCACCCAGACCCGTTCGCCCCAGTCCATCGTCGAGGTGGCCGGTGAAGGCTCACCGAACCGCTACGCACCTGACGCACCGGATGTCTACGCCTATATTGACGAGTCGTATCACCTGCACACCCCCGAGGGTAATTACGAGCGCTGGCTGCGCTACCGCTACCAGCGCACCATTACCGAAGAAGTCACCGCCACCTCGAGCCCCGCGCAGATCATCGCCGGCGGTAACCTTCGCGTGCGTGGTCAGACCCTCACCAACGACAAGAGCCGCATCGTGGCCGGCAACGACCTTGATGTACAGGTCACCAGCCTCAACAACATCGACGCCACCGGCACGCGAACCACGACGGATATCGGCGCGGTGGATTCCTTCTGGCGCGACCATAGAAAGGGACGCGATAGAACCGGCTCGAGTGAGGCCGGGTATGAGCCACCGCCGCTGGTGCAAAGTATTTCGCTCGGGGTGGTGGGCTATGAAGGCCAGACTCCATCCACCGCGGCGCAAGGGGCCGATATTAGCCACGGCAACGGGCAATCTACCCGCAGCATCCCGCTTGCTGCGACCCTACCCAACAGCGGTCTTTACCGCGTAGCGCCCGAGGCGCGCGGCTATGTGGTGGAGACTGATCCGCGCTTTACCAACTACAAGCAATGGCTAGGCTCGGACTATCTCCTGCAACAACTCGCCCTTGATCCGCAGCAGATGCACAAGCGGCTGGGGGATGGCTTTTATGAGCAACGGCTGGTGCGCGAACAAATCGCACAACTGACCGGGCGGCGATTCTTGCCGGGCTATCGTCATGACGAGGCGCAGTTCCAGGCGCTGATGGATAACGCCAGCACATTTGCCAAGGCCTATGCCCTGCGCCCGGGGATTGCCTTGTCCGCCGGGCAGATGGCAGCGCTTACCAGCGATATCGTCTGGCTGGTCGAGAAGGACATCACGCTTGCCGATGGTCAGGTAACACGCGCCTTGGTGCCGCAGGTCTATCTGCAGGTGCGCGCAGGTGATCTGAAGCCCGATGGTGCCTTGCTCGGTGGCGAGCAGGTGACGCTGTCGCTCACAGGCGATCTGACCAATAGCGGCACCATCGCCGCAGGGCAGCACGTCAACCTGAGTGCGGCCAACATCAACAACCTCAGTGGCACCATCGCTGGGGGTAGCGTGAACGTAGATGCCACGCACGATATTCAAAGCCTTGGCGGCAGCATCAAGGCCGAGCGTGCGCTGACGCTTACGGCTGGTCATGACATCACGATCGCGTCGACCACACGCAGCTCGTCGAATGCACAAGGCAGTCGAACGGACATTGACCGCACCGCCGGGCTGTATGTGAATCATGACGATGGGCAGATGGTAGTCGCTGCTGGGCATAACCTGACGATAAAAGCAGCCGCGATACAGCAAGGTATGCCGGCGATATCAAACAGCATTACCGATGTAGCGGCGAATAGGGTGTCGGATAAGGCGTCGAATACTACTGCCAACGCCGCATCAACTTCTGATTCAAATGCAGTACCGACTTCTGATTCAAACACTTCAGTAACTCCATTGCCAACCACCGGCCGCATCATGCTCGCAGCGGGTAACGATGTGCGGCTCGATACCGTTACCGAAGCCCATAGCGAGAGCGTGAACTGGGGTGGTGGTAACTACCGGCGCGAAGCGCGCCAAACGGATATCGCTACCACCATTGATGCTGCAGGCGCAGTTGATATCGCAGCCGGTCGCGATATCGTCTTGCGCGGTGCGCAGATCCGTACGCCGTCAAGTACGCTGACGAATACACCCACCAGCACACCCACCAGCACACTTACCAGCACACCGTCAGACGCGGCATCTGGCGATATCCGCCTAAGCGCTGCACGCGATGTGGTACTAAGCACAGCCGAATCGCACGTCAGCGTAGACGAAGCCCACCGCCATACCCGTCGCGGCTTCTTATCGCGCACCACCACCAGCTCACGCCACACGCTCGACCAAACCACCCAGCACGGGACACTGTTATCCGGCAACCGGGTAAGTGTGCAGAGCGGGCAAGATATCAAGGTCAGTGGCAGCGATATCGCCAGTAGCCAAGGCACCGCGCTCGATGCAGCACGCAATGTCAGCATTGAAGCGGCTACCAACACCCACAACGAAACGCACCTCGAACAAAAAAGAACCTCAGGCTTAATGCGCTCTGGCGGCTTCGGCCTGACGATAGGCACCCGCAGCCTAAGCACCCACAGCGATACCACTACCAGCACCGCATCCGCCGCCACCATCGGCAGCACGCAAGGCGATGTGATCATCAAGGCGGGCGATGCGCTCACGCAAACCGGGAGCAAGGTCATCGCACCGCAGGGTGATGTGACTATCGCTGCACGTAAGGTGGATATCGTAGAAGCACGTAACAAGCAGACAACCGTCACCGAGACGCAATTCAAGCAAAGTGGCCTAACGGTCGCAGTAGCCAACCCGATCGTTACTGCCGTACAAACCGCCCAAGCCATGGGACAAGCGGCGTCCAACACAACCGACCCCCGCATGAAAGCGCTGGCGGCTGCCAACACGGCCATGGCTGCGAAGAATGCGGTTGATGCGGTCATTGCCGGCCAAGGCCGCAGCCTGAATGGCAAGGCCGATCAGATCGGTACCGGTACTGATGCTGCGGGTAATGCAAGCTCACGTGACGCCAATGTGGTCGATAAGCTCGGCGGCATACAACTATCGATGAGTGTTGGCAGTGCAAAGAGTGACAGCCGCACCGTCGTTCGCACCAGTGACGCCGTGGCATCGAGCGTCAGCGCCGGTGGTGATGTGCGTATTACTGCAGAGGGCGATAAAGCGCACAGCGATCTGACCGTACAAGGCAGTCAAATTGCTGCTGGCGCGCAGGTCAACTTGGTTGCCGAGCACGCGCTCACACTACAGGCTGCAGACAATACCGAAACGCAGACCGGCACCAGCAGCAGTTCAAGCGCAAGTGTGGGCTTGATATTAGATAGTAAAGGTGGCTTGGGTGTGAACGCATCAGCCAGCCAGGGACGCGGCAACGCTAGCGGGCAAGACCGGCGCTGGACTAACGCCACCGTCAACGGTGGCCAGCAAGTGGTACTGCAATCGGGTGCTAACACCACCCTCAAAGGCGGGGTGGTGTCGGCACCCGAAGTAACTGTTGCTGCCGGCGGCAAGCTCGATATCGAAAGCCTGCAAGACACCAGCACCTACACCTCACGCCAGAAACAACTTGGCGGCAGCGCCACCCTCGGCACGGCGCCCAGCGCGAACGTCAATGCCGCAAAGAGCAACATCGACAGCACCTACACCAGCGTGACCGAGCAATCGGGGATTAAGGCAGGCGATGGCGGCTTCGATATCAAGGTCGCAGGCGACACCACCCTCAAAGGTGGCGTGATCAGCAGCACCCAAGCTGCGGTTGATGCCAAGCGCAATCAGTTCAGCGGTGGCGGCCAAGTAGCGACAGCCGATATCGAGAATCACGCGCACTACCAAGCCGAGTCCGTTAGCGTCAACCTCGGCGCTGGCTTCTCAGCCCAAGGCAAGCTCGCCCCAAGCGGCACTGGCGTCGGCTTCGGCAAAGACAGCGATAGCGCTGCGAGCACTACACACGCCGGCATCAGTGGGGTAGCGGGTGACACCACAGTACGCACCGGTGATAAGGCAGCAGGTATCGCAAAGATCTTCGATGCCGACAAAGTGCAGAAAGAAGTCGCTGCGCAGACGCAGATCACGCAGATGTTTAGCACCTTAGCACCCAAGGCCGTAGCGACGTATGCGGATGGGAAGATTCGTGAATTACAGAAGCATCAGAGCGAAACCACAGACCCTTCAAAGCGTGACGAGTTACAGCAGCAAATCGACTATTGGGCTGATGGCGGACGCTACCGCGTGGCTTTACACACCACGGTTGGTGGGTTGAACGGTGGTGTCGCCGGTGCCAGCGGCGCTGGCGTAAGTGCAGCATTGACCCCGCAAGTGGCAAGCGCCATTGATAAGGCTGAATTACCGGCATCGGCTAAGTCAGCTTTGGTCGCCTCAACAGCTACCTTGATCGGCGGTGCGGTTGGCGGACAGCAAGGCGCCGGCGCGGCACTTAGCGAAACAACGAACAATTTCTTAAGCCACCAAGAGGCGCGCCAGCGGGCCGCTGCAACCGAGCGCTTACTCGACTGTAAAGACGACGCCTGTCGTAGTCAGGCTCGGACGGAGATCAACCGTATCGACGCACTCGATAAATGGCGCGACCAACAAGTGAGTGATGCGTGTCGGCTGCCGGCAAGTGATCTGTGCAAAGGTTGGTATGCAGCGCTCGCTGATGCCAAGCAAAGCTATCAAGTGGGCTATGTGGCACGTGACGATATCAGTCAATCGATAGCTAGTGAACGTCGACAAGTCAACGAACAAGAATTCCTGTACCGGCAACGGATAAACAATCCATTCGCATTCGGTATCGCTAAAGGCTTGATGAAGCTCACACCACCTGCACTGGTGGTTGGGGTAGGCTTGACTACGTACGAAGTGACGGCGGCTGTCATGGAGGTCGGCGCTGTCGATGCTGCTCTCGCTATTGCAATTGGTCTGAGAGATTTACCGGGAGAAATCAAAGCTCGACTAAACAGCGAAGACCCCACCGTACGTGGTGAGGCCTTGGTTGACACGCTAGCGATTGCAGGCGCATCGACCGCGATCGTAGGACGACTGCAGCAGACGGGTAGTAAGGCCTTTACTGCAGCGCTGGAGAAGCAGGCGGCGCTTCAGGCAGAGGCGAGGGCTGTTGCGAATGCGCAGGTGGAAAATAATGTTTACCGCGATGGGCATCGGTTTGAATCCAATGTCATTGACGGAGTACCACTCGCCAACATTCGATTGGAGTATGAAACTGCAATTAGAAACATACTGGCAGATGCAAAAAAAATGCTGCTGGCCGGCCAATCAGAGGAAACTGTTGCACGATGGGCGGTTGAAATGCGTAATGACATAAAGCTCCAATTCCATGAAAAGACACCACCGAAAAGGCTATCAATCATTGAAAGTCGAAACATAGAGAAATACAAACACCACGTTGGTCCAACGTTAGATGAGCTTCACGAGTCGGGGAAGAGTTGGATGCAGATTATCGAAAGTTCAGCCCGCCCAGGCGGTCGTGATATTGATCTTTCTCCTATTTGGCCAGAAAAATGACTGATTTTCTAAAATTTAGCATTACTCCATTTGCCACTAATTCCAAATATTCATTGGAAATAGAAGATTTTCATCCCCCCGGGGGGTTCCAGAGGTTCTTAACTGATTTTTCCAAAGTCGGGGATGGAGAGCTACTAGATTGGTGGCAAGGCATTGCGTGTGGCATTGGGCACATAACTTATGAAGGAAATATGCTAACAGTTTATTGGTCAGACTTCCCTGATGCACTAGCATTTGATTGTGACAATATATCTCAAGCAAAAAAAATGGAAATGTATTTAAAAAAGTTTTTGAACATTAAAAGTTATCATTAAATTTTCAAAATACAGCCTCAACTGGATCAGCCAAGTCTTGAAGTATTTGGTACATTATTCATAGGAGTATGCAATAACTGTCGAGACTTAAAAATATATCTAGAAATTCACAAAGAGATAGAAAATTTAACGATCTTTGATGCCAATAAGCTGCGAAGACGCAGATCACGCAGATGTTTAGCACCTTAGCACCCAAGGCCGTAGCGACGTATGCGGATGGGCAGATCAAAGCGCTCAAAGAGAAACTCACGACCGAAACAGACCCTAAGCAGCGGGCTGCGCTAATCGATGAGAAGGCGCGCTGGGACGAAGGTGGTCGCTATCGCGTGCTCATGCACACTGCTGTGGGTGCACTTGTTGGAGACGCCACTGGTGCAGCGGGTGCTGGCGCCGCAGGAATAGCGGCGCCCAAACTCAGTGAATTACAGGCGCATCTTGAAGATACGCTCGTGAAGTCTGGCATGAATGCAGAAATTGCAAAAGGCGTGGCGGCGAATGTGAGCGGTATCACGGCCGCTGGCTTGGGCGGTGTGGTTGGCGGTACCACTGGTGCAGTAACCGCATTAGCGGTAGACGCGAATAATCGGCAATTACACTTCGACGAGAAGCAGCGAATTGCGATCAAAGCCAACGGCAACAAGACATTGGAGGAACGCCTAACGAAAGCAGCTTGTTATGAAGTGAAGTGCTGGGCACAATTCCCCAAAGGGACGCCGCTGTACGAGCAGAACTATGTGAGTCAAGCCGAAGCCGCAACCCTCAGCCACGAGTTGACTTGGGTTCGTGATCAGAAGGCTAGTGACGCGTTTGTCTACACGCCGCTTGAACAATTTACTGACAAGGTAGCCGCCACAACCATGTTCTCGTCGTTTAATGGAAAAGGAACATTCAATGGTGAACTTATATCAAAGACAAATGCGCCATTTCGTGGCAAAGATTGCGCTACTGCGGAGTGTGCCGCAGGGATGATGCCATTCAAAGCTCGCAATAACCCAGACTATCTATCCTTGCAGGGAAGTTGGTATGTCGCGTCTGGTGGCATAGCTATTAACTTGCACAATGGCGATACCTTTTGGCAAGGTGGAATTGGCCGGACATATCCGGGATATTCAGTTATTCCAGGGTTTTCTGCCAATATCGGGATCATCAGTGGCGGGAAAAATGCACAGTCGACCAGTGACTTCTTAAGAGGCGCTGGAGCACAAGGAATTTTATATGTACCACCAATTCCAACAGTTCCATTTATCAACATCGGTGGGGGAATAAATCATTCGTATGGCGGAAAATCAGCAATCGAAATCGGAATTTCGACCCAGCCTGGAGGCGGTGTAACACCGCTTAATTATGGACTCGAAAACCAAAATACAAGAATGGAAAAATGAATAAAATGTATTATAAAAAACCATATAGGGTGAAACTGGCAGACGCATTTACGAAAACATTTGGTCAGATTTACTCACAATACTCAATGGGTGAGAAGGCAGGTTATTGGATTATAGTTTTTGCAGGCTTCTCGCTAATTATATATCTAGGATTTCGAAAATAAAATCATTCCGATAACGCTAGCATCGGGAATCGACGGTTTATAAATCTATAAAAATTTAAAGGATGCTCATTTTTGCGATCGAGGAATATATATCCATGATACGCCGCTTGAACAATTCACTGACAGCGTAACTACAGCAACAAAATTCTCTTCACTGAATGGAAAAGAAATGTTCAATATTGAATTCATATCAAAGCCAAATGCGCCATTTCGTGGCAGAGATTGTGCGACGGCTGAATGTGCGGCCGGGTCGATGATTAGGGAAAACCATAACTTGTTCTTATGACGGTAAAACAGCTTTAGAAATAGGCATCGGTAGCCCTGGCATGAACTTGGCACCTGCTAGTTATGGAAATGAGCTTAGTAAATGAAAATAGTTACTAATCTTCTCGGAAAGACGAGGGACCAGAGGATCGCTGAGGCGTCATCTACCGGAAGGTCTATATATTTCTGTTTTGTCGTATTGATCTTTGCTTGGATCCTTTCTGTATGGCCATATGGTGTATGGTGGCTCTGAAAAATCTTATACCTGACAGCGCTTATATGGTCCTGGATAAATTGAAGGCGAATTTGAACGACTAACTCTGTACGCCCATAAGCTTACGAACTCAGAATATCGGAAGCAACATCGGTAAAGCAGCCTATCGTGCGGCAAGCCTCATCCCGGTATCAAAATCAGAAATTTTTCATTCGAAAACACCTTTCAAAACGAAGCGCTTTCGAACCACAATTACAAAGGGCCAAAACAGAAGCAAAAGCTTTGCGTAGCAATTCTGGTTGGCCGCCGCTTGGTAACTCTGCGATTCTGGATCAGAAGTCTGCAGAGTGATATTGACCCTGCTCGTATTACAAAAGCGATTCCGCACAATGGAAATTCGAATCAGGCCATTTAGCTCCGGCGAAAAATATGCGCTTGAGCTAGATGAATTTTGGCCAAGGGGCGGATACGTCAAGTTCTTAAAGAATTTTTGTGCACATATCGGCGCTAGTTTTTTGGATTGGCAGCAGCGCTTGGGGTCTGGCGTTGGTCATATTAATTTCGAGAATCAAGAGTTAATCGTCTCTTGGTCTGATTTCCCTGACACTTTTTCCTTTGACTGTTACAGCCAAATTCAAGCCGAGCGCCTATGGCGTCTGGTTGACGACTATTTAGCGGGACATGACTGTTGCCGAAGCGCCGATTGATTCTCACCTCTAGCGAAAGCAGATAAACGCCTGGAACCGAAAGATCTGGCTGTATGCAGTGGCAAGATCGAGCAAATAAAGTTAACGACAGGTTTCTAGACAGGCCCACACCAAGACTAGCGGATGCCGAGAACAGCCGACACTAAAAGTCGCTGACACTAAAGCCAGCCAACACATCGACCAGCCGACGCAAAGACCGGGGGATATTAAGCCGCGTGACGGTTGGCTTGCTCAGGTACGGTTTCGAGTTGTGCCAATAACCGTGCCTCTTTTTCTTTGGCGTTATGCAAATGACGCTCTTTGACATGCCCGTAGCCGCGGATCTCTTCCGGTATGCGCGCAATCTCAGTCACTAAAGATAAATTTTTGGCATCCAGCGAAGCGCATAGCGAAGTGATGGTGGCGCAGTATTGCTCAATCAGCGCGCGCTCGGTCTTGCGCTCTTCGGTATGACCAAACGGATCCAACATGCTACCGCGCAAGAAGCGCAGCTTGGCAAGGATAGGAAACACGCTACCGACCCAACTGCCGTAGGACTGTTTGATCAAATGACCTTTATCATCGCGCTTGGATAGCAGCGGCGGTGCCAGATGATATTTAATCTGGTAGTCGCCTTCGAACATATTCGCAATGCGCGCCTTGAATGCCCGGTTACTGTGTAGTCGCGCCACTTCATACTCATCTTTGTAGGCCATTAGCTTGAACAGGTAGCGCGCGACAGCCTCGGTGAGTTGCAGATTATCGCTTTCACCAACGATGCGTCGCTCATCCGCGCGCACGCGCTCAACGAAGCTACGATAGCGCTGTGCATAGCGAGCATTCTGATATTGGGTGAGAAATTCTGTACGATGCGTGATCAGCTCATCCAACGACTGTTTACGCTTGAAGGCGATGACTTGCGCGGGTGACTGCGCGTTTAAATTTTGCTCTACGGCCGCAAGATCATGCGCAGCAAGCCTGCCCCATGCAAATGATTGCTGGTTAAAGTCAACCGATACACCATTGAGCTTGATCGCTTGCATCAGCGCTGATTCGGGTAATGGTACCCAGCCACGCTGCCAGGCATAGCCCAGCATGAACATATTGGTGGCAATAGAGTCGCCCATCAAGGCAGTGGCAATCCTGCCTGCTTGTATGGCATCAACGTGATCATCACCACATGCAGTACGAATCGCCTCGACCGATGCCGCATCGGGGTAGACCCAATCTGGATTTTTGACGAATGCTGCGGTTGGCGCCAAGGTCGCGTTGACGACTGCGTTGGTTCGACCCTGATTCATTCGCGAGATAGCATCTTTACTCGCGGCGACAAGAACATCGCAACCGATCAGCAAATCAGCGCCGCCAGTTCCGACTCGCGTTGAAAAAATATGCTCGGCTGAATCGGCAAGCCGTACATGCGACATCACCGGCCCACCTTTTTGCGCCAAGCCACTCATATCCAGTACGGTGCACGCCTTGCCGGCCACATGCGCGGCCATAGCGAGAATCTGCCCAACCGTTACGACACCGGTGCCGCCGATGCCGGTGACCAGCACGCCAAACGGCTGCGCAAGTGATGGCAGCGCAGGCACGGGCAATATGGCAGCGCGCTCCAACGCGCTTGTCTGGCTGCCCTCTTTGCCGGATGCTTTCTTGGGCTTTTTGAGTTGACCGCCTTCGACGGTCACAAAGCTCGGGCAGAACCCCTGCACACAAGAGAAATCTTTATTGCAGGTCGATTGATTGATTTGTCGTTTACGACCTAACTCGGTCTCGAGCGGCTCAACGGACAAGCAGTTCGACTGTACGCTGCAATCACCGCAGCCCTCGCACACCGCCTCGTTAATCACTGTACGCTTGGCAGGATCGGGGTACGCGCCACGCTTGCGACGGCGACGTTTCTCTGAGGCGCAGGTCTGGTCGTAAATAATGGCTGAGACCGATTTAACTTCGCGCAGCTCACGCTGTACCGCATCCAACTCACTACGATGGCGTATGGTGGTGCCTGTTGCCCATTCGGTATCCGCTGCGTATTTATCCGGCTCATCGGTCACGACAACAATCGGATGCACACCTTCAGCAGCGATTTGACGCGAGATCATCGCGGGATCGAGCGGACCATCATGCGTCTGACCGCCGGTCATGGCGACTGCATCATTAAATAAAATTTTATAGGTCATGCTGACCTTGGCCGATACCGCGGCGCGTATCGCCAGCAAACCGGAGTGGAAATAAGTACCGTCGCCAATATTGGCAAAGACATGCGGCTCATCGGTAAACGGTGCTTCACCAATCCACGTCACGCCCTCTGCGCCCATGTGCGTTGCTGTAGCGGTTGAGCGATCCATCCACAACGCCATGTAATGACAACCAATACCCGCCAATGCGCGACTCCCCTCCGGGACGCGGGTCGAGGTGTTGTGCGGGCAGCCGGAGCAGAAGTAGGGGATGCGATCTTTTTGCGCATCGGGTTTGGTCACTTTGAGCGTTGCTTCTTTGGCCTCGATAAATGCCAGTCGCTCGCGCACGCGTTGCTCAACCGGATGACCTGCGAAGTAAGTTGAAATACGCGAAGCAATTGCACGCGCTACCAAGGTGGGGTTCAGCTCATAGGTAGCCGGCAGTAGCCACTCGCCATGACCTGCACGACGACTATTGCTCCACTCGCCGGAGTCATCAAACTTACCGACTACCCGCGGTCGCACATCATCGCGCCAGTTGTAGAGTTCCTCTTTGAGTTGGTACTCGAGCAGTTGGCGTTTTTCTTCGACGACTAAAATTTCTTCCAACCCGGTGGCAAACGCACGCACACCGGATGCCTCCAGCGGCCAGCTCATGCCCACTTTGTATAAACGCAGGCCGATATCACGCGCCACTTGCTCGTCAATACCCAGATCATCCAGAGCCTGACGCGTATCGAGATACGCTTTGCCCGCGCTGAGTATGCCGAAGCGTGGGCGCGGACTATCCCAAATAATGCGGTTGAGTTGATTCGCGCGCGCATATGCCAAAGCGGCATACCACTTGTAATTGACGAGGCGCGTTTCCTGATCAAGCACGGCATCCGGCCAGCGAATATTCAAACCACCTGCCGGCATATCGAAATCTTCCGGCAGCATAATCTGCACTCGATCAGGGTCGATATCGACAGTGGCACCCGACTCGACGATATCGGTGACGCATTTCATCGCGACCCACAAGCCGGTGTAACGACTCATCGCCCAGCCATGCAAACCGAAATCGAGATACTCTTGCACGGTAGACGGATAGAGCACCGGAATACCACAGGCTTTGAGGATGTGCTCGCTCTGATGCGCATTGGTGGACGACTTGGCTGCGTGATCGTCGCCAGCCAACACGAGTACCCCACCATGCTTGGCGCTGCCCGCGCCATTGGCATGTTTGAACACATCGCCACTACGATCAACACCGGGGCCTTTGCCGTACCACATCGAAAATACGCCGTCGTATTTTGCACCCGGAAACAGATTGACCTGCTGCGTGCCCCAGATACTGGTCGCAGCCAAGTCTTCGTTCACACCGGGCTGAAACCGCACATGATGTGCCTCGAGATATTTTTGGGCTTTGGCCGCGGTCTGATCCACGCTACCTAAAGGGGAGCCGCGATAGCCACTGATAAACCCTGCCGTGTTCAAGCCCGCCTTCACGTCGCGCTGCCGCTGCAACATCGGCAGCCGAATCAGCGCCTGGGTGCCGGTCAGGAATACCCGCCCCCGCTCGAGGGTGTACTTGTCATCCAGCGTAATCGCCTCGGGCTGCAAGGCGTGCAAGGATGCGAGTGGGGCGTTCATCAGGGTCTCCTAGGGAATGCTGTGTGCACAGACGCAAGTATGGCAGCGCGGCGTAACTTCGTACAAGACTCCCTCAAATCACGGCGGGAGCGGCTTGTCTGCGCTGCCGACACCAAGGCCTACGCCAACGCGCGGGCTACTGCCTGCACGCGCGCGGCATGGATGGCATCGGGTATCTTCTCTGTCGCGCGCTCACCCGCAGCGCCAGTGATGGCGGCTGCAATTGCCCCGGCATCGACCGACTGCGCAGCCGAAAGGGCGTACTGCAAAGCGGGTTTCTGCGGGAAGGCTGCGTTGGCGCCACCGACGTATATGCATTGGCACGCATCCAGCAAGGCCGAAAAGCGCGCCGGCTTGCGAAATGCATCGCAACGCTCAAACAATCTCACCAAATTGGCAGCAGGCGCAGCCTCCGCTCGTGCGACCGCCGCATGCTCACGCGCCACGATGATGGCTAAATCGCGCACCTCGTGCGGCACCCGTAACCGCTTGCAGAGGTGCTCGACCATCGCAACGCCGCGTGCATCGGTAGCCAGATCGGTCGTTAAGTTAGTGCTATCAGTTATTGCATGGCCGAGCTCAGGTAGCAGCACCGCAAACCGTATCGCCAATGAGGCGTGCTGTTGAGCAGTGTAATCGAGTGCGCGCATGGCACGCGTAAAACCATCTGCAGTACCGGCCTGATGATGGGTCGTGGGCAACGATGTAGTTGCCTGCTGCGATGGTTGCATTGGCTGCATCGGCTGCATCGGCGTGTGCAATGCAACCCCGACCAGCGCATCAAGCTCCGGGAGTATGCGCGCCAGCGCACCGCACTCGCGCAGCACGTCAAACATTCGTGATGGCGTGGCCTCTGCCAATCCACGTGATAGTTCTTGCCAGACCCGCTCAGCTACCAGCGCATCCACTTCACCCGAGCTCACCATCTGCCGCATTAATCCCATGGTTTCCGGTGCAACGCTGAATTCGGTAAATCGTGCGGCGAAACGTGCAACGCGCAGTATGCGCACCGGGTCTTCACTAAACGCTGCTGATACATGACGAAATACCCGCGCATCGATATCTGCGCGCCCACCATACGGATCAATGAGTGTGCCGTCGTCATCTTGCGCTATCGCGTTGATGGTCAGGTCGCGCCGTTGCAAGTCTTGCTCAAGCGTGACCTCGGCAGTGGCGTGAAACGCAAAGCCCGCATAGCCGGGGGCAGTTTTACGCTCGGTACGCGCTAAGGCATATTCTTCATGCGTCTGCGGATGTAAAAATACCGGGAAGTCTTTGCCAACCGCAACGAAACCAAGCGCCTGCATTTGCTCGGGTGTCGCACCTACCACGACATAGTCGCGATCTTTAACGGGCAGGCCGAGTAGCGCATCACGAACAGCGCCACCCACCACATAGGCCTTGAAACCTGTCATGCGCTCGGGCGCAGATAATCTGGCGCGACCGCCTCGAGTGGTGTCGGCTGCCAATGGGGCGGCGTGGGGTACTGGCCACTGGCGATATTGTCTTGCTTCATCGAGTCGAGATTGTCGCGGCTCATGAGCGTGGGCCCAGGCATGAGCTCAAGCATGAGCGCTTGCAGGCGCGCAACCCAATCGGGCAGGCCTATTACTGGCCGCGCGTGGCCGCTGTACTTACCCGCAAGATGCACCAACTCTCGCAAGCGGTATACACGCGGACCGACTAACTCATATACGTGACCGATACTCTCCGGCTGGGATAAAGCATCTACAAAAGCTTGTGCCACATCACCGACGTACACAGGTTGGAACCGTGTATCTGCACCACCCAATGGCATGATGGGTGCCAGCGACTGCAACTTGGCAAACAGATTCAAGAAACTGTCTTCAGCACCAAATACCACCGAAGGACGAAACGAGGTGACTTGCATGTCTTTCGCATCCAGCAGGATACGCTCGCCCGCTGCCTTGGAACGGGAGTACATCGATGGCCCGTCAATTGCCGCGCCAAGCGCCGACATATGCAACACCCGCTTGATGCCATGACGCGCGCACACTTGTACCAGCAAGCGCGGTAAAGCAACATGCGCATGTTCAAATGCACGCCCCCATGGCCGCGCCGGCCATGAGTGAAGCACCCCTAATAGATTGATCACGCAGTCAACGCGCGGCAGCAGCCGATCAAGAACCGCAGGGTCGAAGATATCAGCGACTGTGACCTGCACCGTCGGTAGAACCTGCAAGTGACGCGCACGATTGTAGCGACGGGTTGGTACGATGACATGACGCCCCGACGCCGCGAGGCGGGCTGCAATGTGGGTGCCGATGAAGCCGCTACCGCCGAGTAGAAGTACAGAGCCGTGATGCATTGTGTGCCTTAGGGTAAATCGCCAAGTTCTATGAGCTGTGCGTCACGTGGTGACACCGTACCAAGCCGCGCTTTGAGCGATGGCGCGTGGCTGTCAAAGTGCAGCGCGTACCATGTAGCGTTCGCGAGCACTGCCTTGACGTAGCCGCGCGTTTCAGAAAAAGGAATGCTCTCTGCAAAGATCGCGCCCTCGACCGGTTTGTCGAGTAATGCGCGCCACTGCCGCGGCCGACTCGGGCCTGCGTTATACGCCGCAGTCGCCAGCGTTTGTGAGCCGCCCAGGCTCGCTAGTACCATGTTCAGGTATTGCGTGCCCAAGGTGATATTGGTGCGGGTGTCATTTAATCCTGATAATGAAAAACCGCTCATGCCGATTTTTTTTGCGACATAGGTGGCGGTGCGCGGCATGATCTGCATGAGCCCCGAGGCGCCAACCACCGAGCGCGCGGTTTTTACAAAGCGAGATTCTTGTCGTATCAAACCATACACCCATGCTTTATCCAGCCCGATACCGGCAGTTGCGGTGTGCATGATGTCTTCGTGTGGCGTAGGGTAGCGCTGCGCGAGATCAAGCTCGACCTTGGCCCGATCGGCAGCTGCCACCATGCGGTCGAGTGCCTCGCTGCGGCGTGCAAATTCAGCTGCTGCCAGAAGCTGTCTATCATTCATCTTGCGTAGCTGCCAGTTCCATTCGCGATTGCCTTCAAAGCGCAGCTCCAGCTCGTAAAACTTCAGCGCATTGATCAAGCCTGCATTGGAACTTGCCTCGGCATACTCAGCCGCTGTTGGCGGGGCCGGTTTGGTTGGCGCAAGAATCGGCTGGGACAATTCCTCGGTAGATAACAAACCATAAAAATGATGCTGGCCTGCGAGTTGGTGAAAGTACTGCTTGGCATCGTCAACACGTCCGAGCGCTGCATGGGCACGGCCACGCCAGTACAACCATGCCGGATCTTTTTGCAGATCAGGTGGCATGGCATCAATGGATCGAGCCACGAACGGCCAGTCACCGGTTCGAAGCGCAGTACGTACGCGCCACTGGTAGCCCTCGGTCGACAAGGGGGCGTCAAAGCTGCGTCGCCAGTAACCAGGTGCGTCTTTGTCGAGCGCCAATGAGGCTTGCAGCGCAAGCTGTGACCATGCAATCGCAAGTTCTTCAGCAGTGAGCCTGGATTGCGCTTTCTCGAGCTGATGTACTGCTTTATCGAGCTTGTCTCGGCCCGCCCGTCCGAGCGCAATCAGGAATAGCTCGCGTGAGGTGCGACCGCCGACCGCGCCACGCTCCAATACAGCAAACGGTTTATCGATGGCCTGCGCGAGTTGTTTGTCATTGACATCGGTGTGATGAGCGATACGCCGCGCGGTACTACTTACACCACTCTCTACCGCGAGCCGAACTTGACGCCAGATATCGGACTCATTGAATTTTTTATCTTGTGCCAGCTTGCCAATCAGCTCAACACAGCCATCACCATAGTATTTCGGCTGCTGCAGTAAATCACGTGCTGCCTTTGCAATGTTCTCGCCCTTAGCGAGGCGCGACTGTAGTGCATAGCACTTGACTTGCGTGTCATCATTCAGCACAAAGCGTGGGTATTGCTCGTCAAATACGCGCCAGTCATGCGCGCGCCCTAGCAATAACAGCCAGTCGTTTCTCAGGCGATCGGCAATCGCCGTACCATCGTACCGATCGAGAAACTGACGAATTTCTCCTTCCGGCGTTGCTGGCAGGCGCGGATATAGTCTGTAGTATTCAACATAAGATTGGATTGGGTAACTGCCCAAGCGTCCTGCTATTCGCCCCGCTTCGCTGGTTTCTCCGCGCAATGAGGCTTCTCTCAGCGCGAGAAAATCGGCGTCGGCACTGTTGCCGACCATGAGCGCGTGTCGATTAGCCGCGCATACCGACGCGATGGGTCCTATGCTGCTGATGGCCGCGCAAAGGATTGCACCTAACCACCATCTTGAGTAAAGCTTCATGAGTTTCCGATAACTACACTGCGATGATCTTGGTACTTGTCTGTTCAGGCCGCGCGCGGCATTAGCAAAGCTTGCAAAGCGCGCCGCTCAGTGAAAGAAGATCTTAGAATATCACGCGTCTAAAAATTGATTCTGCCGATTAACTTGATTTGTCATTCATGAACCAGCCAACTTCCAAAGCCGAACTCAGGCAGCAATTGATCGCAGCGCGGCGCGCACTGTCGGCAACAGACAAGGCCGCTGCCGATGCGCGTATTGTGGCCAAATTACTGTCTTGGCTGCTGGATCATCAAGTGCGGGTACTCGGCGCTTATTTGGCGATTCCGGGTGAGCCCGATTTGTCTGCCTTGTATGATGCACTGCCAACGCATGGCATTACGCTGGCCATGCCGGTCGTGTTGGAGCGACAGCAGCCGCTGGTGTTTGTTGCTTGGCGTCCGGGCGACCCTGTCGCCAAAGACGCCAGCGGCACGGTGGCGCCGAGCGCGCGCGGTGAGTATCTGCAACCCGACGCTGTACTCGCGCCTTGCATAGGCTACACCGCGCAGAATCTGCGCCTTGGCTTTGGCGGCGGCTACTTCGACCGAACGCTGGCCCAAAGCCCACGGCCACGCGCCATCGGCATTGCCTATGCATTTGCCAAGGTCAGCTTTGCATCAGAGGCGCATGACATTCCGCTGGATGTCATTCTTACTGACTAAAAATCGCTCTAGTCTGCGCTGCAATGCTCAGGCGCGTGGCGTCGGGCGCAATCGCTCCCAAATCGCCAAAGTGGGTGCCGCTTGATTCAATGAGTAGAAATGCAGGCCGGGTGCACCACCCGATAGCAGCCGATCACACATTTGCGACACCACATCCAGACCAAATGCCCGAATGGATTTTGTGTCGTCGCCAAACGAGGCCAGCTTGAGCCGAATCCAACGCGGCACCTCAGCGCCGCACATATCGGAGAATCTGGCTAGTTGCGAGAAATTCGTGATCGGCATGATGCCGGGGAATACCGGTACATCGGCACCCAAGCGCGCAGCATCATCAACGAACCGGAAGTACGCATCAGGATTATAAAAATACTGAGTGATGGCCGCGTTGGCGCCGGCTTTTACTTTACGAACGAAATTCTGCAAATCGTCTTGCGGCGATTTGGCTTGTGGATGCATCTCCGGATACGCCGCGGCTTCGATATGAAACCAGTCGCCGGTCTCTTCGCGAATAAAAGTGATCAAATCGCTGGCGTAGTGAAGTTCACCGAAAGTACCACCAAAACCACTCGGTAAATCGCCGCGCAGCGCGATGATATGGCGAATGTTCTGCGCCTTGTACTCGTTAATAATGGCACGCAGATCGTCACGCGTACGGCCTATGCATGAGAGGTGCGGTGCTGCGTGATAGCCCTCTTGCTGAATTTCGAGAACGGTATCGCGGGTACCGGCTTGGGTCGACCCGGCAGCGCCGAAGGTCACCGAAAAATAGGCGGGATTGATCGCAGCAAGCTGCTGACGCGCCTGCCTGAGTTTGTCGGCACCTTCCGGGGTTTTAGGTGGGAAGAATTCAACACTGAATAAAGTTTGTTGCATGGTTTTATTTCGGAATAAACGCGGATAACAACCAAGACACGACGCTGTACACAAAGGCAGCAATAATCGCTGCACCGAAACTGGTCACTTGAAAACCGGGCACGATGTCGGCCACTGCCCAAAACATCAGTCCGTTGACAACAAAAATGAACAGTCCCAGCGTGACAAAGGTAATCGGCAAGGTCAACACCAGAATGATGGGACGAATAAGCGTATTGACCAAGCCGAGTACTAATGCCGCTGTTAGCGCTGTAGTAAAACTATCGACTTGCACTGTGTCGAGCAAGTGCGGCAGCACAAATAGTGTGAGCGTGTTAACGAGCCAGATGAGCAGCAAGCGCATCGAACCTCGGGGGTTGGTGCGGGTGAGTAGCGCGAGCAGCGCCACCCACCCTATAGACATCGATCAATAACGATAGTGATCAGGCTTGTACGGGCCTTCTTTTTTGACACCAATGTACGCCGCCTGCTCTTCAGTCAGTTTCGTGAGCTGCGCATTGAGCGTTTTCAGCTGCAGCAACGCGACTTTTTCGTCGAGATGCTTAGGCAGGGTGTAGACGCCGATAGGATAGTTCTCGGTTTTCGTGAACAGCTCGATCTGCGCGATGGTCTGGTTCGCAAACGACGAGCTCATCACATACGATGGATGACCGGTACCGCAACCGAGGTTCACCAGACGGCCTTCGGCCAGCAAGATGATGCGCTTGCCATCCGGGAAAATCACATGGTCTACCTGCGGCTTGATGTTTTCCCATGTGTACTGCTTCAGCGCGACCACTTCGATTTCATTGTCGAAGTGACCGATGTTGCAGACGATGGCTTGGTCTTTCATCTTCTTCATGTGCTCGTGTGTGATCACATGGTAGTTGCCGGTGGCGGTCACGAAAATATCTGCATGCTCTGCAGCGTATTCCATGGTGACGACACGGTAGCCTTCCATCGCCGCTTGCAGCGCGCAGATCGGATCAACCTCGGTCACCCACACTTGCGCCGACAGCGCGCGCAACGCCTGGGCTGAGCCTTTACCCACATCGCCATAGCCAGCAACAACCGCTACCTTGCCGGCGATCATGACATCAGTGGCGCGTTTGATCGCATCGACCAGCGACTCACGGCAGCCGTACAGGTTGTCGAATTTGGACTTGGTGACCGAGTCATTCACGTTGATAGCCGGGAAGGCCAGTTTGCCTTCATTGAACATCTGGTAAAGGCGATGCACGCCGGTCGTCGTCTCTTCGGTCACACCTTTGATTTTCGCCAGACGCGTCGAGTACCAAGTCGGATCGGTAGCAAGTTTTTTCTTGATCGAGTTGAACAGGCATACCGCTTCTTCCGAATCCGGATTCGCCAGCACGCTGATGTCTTTCTCCGCGCGCGTACCGAGATGTAGCAGCAAGGTAGCGTCACCACCGTCATCGAGAATCATGTTCGAGTAGCCGCCATCGGGCCACTCGAAAATGCGGTGCGTGAAATCCCAGTATTCGTCGAGGTTCTCGCCCTTGAACGCAAAGACTGCGGTGCCATTCGCCGCGATCGCGGCGGCAGCATGGTCTTGCGTGGAGTAGATGTTGCAAGACGCCCAACGAACTTCTGCACCCAGCGCCTCAAGGGTCTGGATCAGCACAGCGGTTTGTATGGTCATGTGCAAAGAGCCAGTGATACGCGCGCCTTTGAGTGGCTTGCTGGCAGCGAATTCTTCGCGAATCGCCATCAGACCGGGCATTTCGGTCTCGGCGATTCTGATTTCTTTATTGCCCCACTCGGCCAGACTGATGTCGGCAACGTGGTAATCGTGGGTAGTAGCTGATTTGAGTACGGCGCTCATCACGCCCTCCTTTCATTAAATCGAAAAAAGTAACGTGAGCGCCGTTGCTGAGTTTGCCAAGCCTGGCGAGTGAAAACCCGTCGCAACGCTCCTTGGCAGCTCGCTATTCTAAACGAATAATCAAATACCAGCTGCGGCCTTCAATGCAGCAGCCTTGTCGGTACGCTCCCAGCTGAACTCGGGTTCGTCGCGACCAAAGTGACCGTAAGCCGCTGACTTGCGATAGATCGGTCGCAGCAGATTCAGCATCTGCACAATACCTTTCGGTCGCAGATCAAAATGCTCGCGCACCAGCTGCTCGATTTTTTCGTCGCTGACTTTGCCGGTGCCGAAGGTGGTGACCATTACCGAGGTTGGCTTGGCGATGCCAATCGCATAAGAAATTTGAATCTGGCACTTCGACGCCAAACCGGCGGCAACGATATTCTTGGCCACATAACGACCAGCGTAAGCGGCGGAGCGATCAACCTTGGACGGGTCTTTGCCTGAAAATGCGCCGCCACCGTGGGGCGCTGCGCCGCCATAGGTATCAACGATGATTTTGCGACCGGTGAGGCCACAATCGCCCTGCGGACCACCAATCACGAAGCGCCCGGTCGGGTTCACCAGATAACGCGTGTTTTTCAGCCACTCGGCGGGCACCACCGGCTTGATGATCATTTCGATCGATGCCTCTTCGATCTGCTTGTGCTCGACTTCAGGCGCGTGCTGCGTTGACAGCACGATGGTATCGATCGCGACCGGTTTGCCATCGACATACTTGAGCGTGACCTGCGACTTGGCGTCAGGCCGCAACCACGCCAAGCGACCGTCTTTGCGCAAATGCGACTGACGCTCGACGATACGGTGCGCGTAGTAAATAGCAGCAGGCATTAAATCAGGGGTCTCGTCGCAGGCATAACCAAACATCAAGCCCTGATCGCCAGCACCTTGGTCGAGGTCAAGCCCTTTGCCCTCATCGACACCCTGAGCAATATCCGGTGACTGCTTGTCATACGCGACCAGTACCGCGCAGCCTTTGTAGTCGATACCGTAGTCGGTGTTGTCGTAGCCGATGTCTTTGAGGGTGTCGCGCGCGACTTTTATGTAATCTACATTCGCGCTCGTGGTGATCTCGCCTGCCAGCACAACCAAGCCGGTATTGCAGAGCGTTTCAGCGGCGACGCGCGCACGCGGGTCTTGATCCAAAATGGCATCAAGAATTGCATCGGAAATTTGATCGGCGACTTTGTCCGGGTGACCCTCGGAAACCGATTCGGAGGTAAACAAGTACTCGTTAGACATGCAAGCTCCCAAAAGCTGGTTAACACGTTGTCGCGGTCAACTCGGTGAGCCTGCGACGCTTTAGCGAAATTTGTAGACCGCCTCGCAAGTTGTCTATTAACTCGGCGGTGATGACGCGTGGTATTTTACTGAGTTTGCACGAAATCAGCAAAGCCCCGCTTTATTCCGCAATGGTATTCCCTCAGCTTTACATTTTGCTAGCGTTGCGGTGGCTGCACGTCATCGAGGTGCCAGCATGCGCCTGATACTTGCGCTGATATGGGTATTGCATTGGCTGCCACTGCCTGTGCTGGGTCGTATTGGCGAGTTGTTCGGTGAAGTGCTGTACATGCTAATGCGTGAGCGGCGCCGGATTACCTTGACCAACCTGTCGCTCTGCTTCCCCGATTCGTCATCACATGAGCGGCAGTCACTAGCGCGCGCGCATTTTCGCTCGTACGCACGCAGCGTACTGGAACGCGGCATTCTTTGGTGGGGCTCGCCCGCGCGGTTGCAGCGATTGATTGATATCGATCCTGAAGTGCCAACGCAAAGCTCGATCGAGCAGCCGACTATTTTTCTTTGTCCGCATTTTGTATGTCTGGAGGTGGCGGGTGTCGCGATCACCATGCGCGGACCGCTTTGCTCCATCTACACGCAGCAACGGAATAGAGTGTTTGATCAGGCACTGCGCGATGGTCGCTCGCGTTTTGCGTCCCGCGAGGAGGCCGATCGCTTCCTGATCTCACGCGGCGACGGTATCAAGCCGATTATTCGTGCAATGCGAAATGGTCGGCCTTTCCTGATGCTGCCTGATATGGACTTTGGTCCGCGCGAGTCTATCTTCGTGCCGTTCTTTGGGGTTCCGGCCGCGACACTCACCGCGCCGGCACGACTCGCCGCAACAACGCAGGGACAAGTGATTCCTGTTACCACGCAGTTCAGACCACATTATCAAGGCTGGCGGGTGTGTTTTCACCCGGCTTGGAAAGATTTCCCCGGTGACGATATCACCGCAGCGACGCGGCGCATGAATGAGTTCATCGAAGCGCAAGTAATGCGCGCGCCGGCCGAGTATTTTTGGTCGCATAAACGCTTCAAAACCAGACCGGAAGGTGCGCCCTCCGTATATGCATAACAACGCTGGCCGGCATAATTTTAAAAAATTGATCCATCCGCAGACAACCATGAAAATCAAATTTACCAAGATGCACGGTGCAGGTAACGACTTTATCGTGATTGATGCAGTACGCCAGTCGGTGAATTTGACTGCCGAGCAATGCCGGCAATTAGCCGATCGTCGCCTTGGTATCGGCGCTGACCAAATTTTAGTTGTTGAGCGACCGTCACAAGCGGGGATTGATTTTCGCTATCGAATTTTCAATTCGGATGGCGGCGAGGTAGAGCAGTGCGGCAACGGCGCACGTGCGTTTGTAAAATTTGTCGTTGAAAAAGGGCTGACCGAGCAGCGCGAGATTCGCGTTGAAACAATGTCGGGCGTTATTTCACCGCGCTTGGAAGATGACGGTCAGGTCACGGTCAACATGGGCGCGCCGGTGCTTGCAGTGGAGCGCGTGCCGTTCGATAGCAGCGGTTTGCAACCCAGCCAAGTTGGGCAGATCGCACTGTGGCCACTTGAGGTTAATGGCTCATCTGTGTCGATCGCTGCGCTGTCGATGGGTAATCCGCATGCGGTGCAATGGGTGAGCAACGTCGATGATGCGCCAGTTGCCGCGCAAGGCCCGCTGATCGAGCACCATCAGCGCTTTCCGCGCCGTGTGAACGCCGGCTTCATGCAATTGGTCGACCGCGGCCACATTCGCTTGCGGGTGTTCGAGCGCGGTGCCGGAGAAACGCTCGCCTGTGGCACCGGCGCCTGCGCCGCCGTAGTCGCAGGTATTTTGCACGGCGATCTTGATTCACCCGTCGCAGTTGACACTCGCGGTGGACGGCTGACGATTAGCTGGCAGGGCGGAGAGTCTCCCGTGATGCTGACCGGCCCGGCGGTGAGCGTGTTCGAGGGAAGTTTCGAAAGCTAAAACATGCCGGGCGTGGATTGAGCGGCTTCTATGCTCACGACGAGCGGCTGCGTCGACTTTGCGATTCTCTTCTGGGGCTGAAGATACTTCGAAAGCGGTACAAGCGCTGCCGGTAATTTCCTTCCGGACCGACACGGCCATGTGGCTCGGCGATGTCGAATATTCGCGCGGCGCGTTCCAGTGCGCGCCGCTGTTCACCCGTCTCTACCTGTATCAGCCGACGTCGGCTACGCGGATGTGATTTACGGATATCGACCTCAAGACAATGGCCATGGTCTGAGGATTCCACATTAATCAGCAATGCCTCGGCCCGACTCAAGCCAAACCAGTACGCCAATTCGACGCGGGCGGCGAGGAAGGGATACTGGCTACTGACATCACGATTGAACGAGGCGCGCGCCGCTATCGCCCACTCGGTGCGGCGCACCGGCGGCGCAATACGATTAAGCATGGCGGCCGCTTGCTGATCGCCCTGACTTGCCGCTTTTTGCAGCCAGTACACGGCGCGCACATCGGCACGCGGATCAACACGGCGCGATCGCCACGCAAGATGCGCTAATTCGAGTTGAGCAGCGCGATGGCCGGCCGCGCCAGACAGCTCCAGACATCGGCGCGATTCCTTGATGCTGCGACGTGAAAACTCCGGCTTGAGATAAATTCGTGAGATTGCAAACCAAGCCGCTGCCTCGCCACTCTCGGCGGCCAACGACAACCACCGGATGGCTTTTTTGTAGTGAGCGACACCGGGCAGTCGCCGCACTCGTTTTCCATTTTCATCCATGCGCGCCGCCAGCAAGCCGTACTCCAGCTGTGCTTTGGCATCTCCACCTTCTGCCGCGATTCTCATATACCGCTCGGCCAAGCGGAGATTGACCTCAGCCTGGCCCATGATTGCCTGTGCACAGCGAAGAAACAGGCTGAGTTGTGTCTTGCTCGGGGTGATACGGTGTATGGATGGGCCGTGGCAACGGCGATCCAGATCTTGCGCGATCGGCAGCGCCCACAACAGGAATTTATTTGCGTCGCCCTGCTGCCACCAATAATCCGCCATGGCGTATTGCGCATCGGCGATACCGCCCAGCGCCGCCTTGGTCACTAACTCGATGATCTGACTTCGTCGCTTGTTGATCTGCGCTGTCACCGGCTGCGGACCGCCGCTCAGCAGCTCGTGCAGTCCGAGCTGCTGCGCCAGCAGCCACTGCGCGTCAGCCAAGCCCGCCTCGGCTGCGCCGGTCAGGGCCCGCATGGATTTTTGACGCAGCCCGTCGTCAGCTCGTAGCCAGCAGCTGAATACCAGCATCGCGAACACCAATCCGGCGCGCGCCGATTTGCCTTCAAAAGCCCGCTCGTACCAGAGCGCCACACGTAACGGGTCTTCGGCCTGTAGCGCCACCGCGTACGACACATGTTCGCCAATCAGCATCCATGCCTCTTGCTGATTTTGCTCGGCGGCTTTCTCCAGCCAATGCAGCGCGGTGGGGTGACTTTGAGGCAGGTTGGTGCTGCCGAACAGGTAGCGCTTACCGAGCGCCAGCTGGGCCTGCGGATGGCCAGCGCGCGCAGAGCGAATGATTAGCAGTTCCTCTCGGTTGGCCATGACGCGGTGGCAGAGTCGGAAAAATTATCAAAACAAAAACATCCGAACTCTGCGGTCTGACTGCTGGCACGTCAACGTCAGGCAGTGTCAATAAAACAACGTCATTTGCAAACTCGCAACGAGCGTCCCAAGAGGTGAGCGCTGACGTAGCCACTGTTGTCGCTATTTCCATTTCGTTAATTAATGTTCGCGCATCCGACTCGTGCGGATTGCTCTAAAACTCTCACTTGGGGAAAACAATGAAGAAATTGACTATCGCGCTGGCTATCGCGGGCGCCATGACCGGTGCTGCTCAGGCTCAATCGTCGGTTGAGATTTACGGTATCGCGGACGTGGGCTTTGTTCGCGAGACAGGCAACGTCGGTGGCGGTGTAGCTGCCGGCAACAAAATCACCAGCGGCGCGCAGTCGGGCACCCGACTCGGCTTCAAAGGCAAGGAAGACCTCGGCGGCGGCCTGAATGCATTTTTCGTGCTGGAAACGGGTATCGCTGCCGATAGAGGTGGGTTCAACCAAGGACGAACCACCAACGCAAATAAACCCTACGACGACGCCAGCGTGACGATTGGCTCGGGCTTTGCGCGCCAGAGCTTCATCGGCCTGCAGGGTGATTTCGGTACCTTGAGCCTGGGCCGTCAGTACACCTCCTACTTCCTTACCCTTAGCCAAGTGGCTGATCCATTTGCCGCCGGCCTCGCAGGTAACGCGCAAAACCTGATGCTGCCCCCAAGCGGGAACGCGATCACCTCGCTTGATCGCGCGATCCGCATGGATAACGCCATCAAATACGTGACCCCGGTATTTGAAAACTTCAGCGGTGAAATCGCTTATGGTTTTGGCGAGACTCCAGGCAATAGTGACGCTGACCGCGTTATTACCGCATCGGTGGGCTACGACAGCAAGCCGCTGAATGTTCGGCTAGCCTACTACGAGAAAAACAATCAGTTTGATACAGCCAGCCTGAAGAGCACCCTGCTCGCTGCCAACTACGACTTTGAAGTCGCCAAGGTGTTTGCCGCGTATTCCGACAACAATTGGGCCGAGCAGGGCAAGAGCCGGAATTACCTGATTGGTGCCACCGTACCCTATGGCGCGCACAAATTCATCGCCTCGTACATCCGTGCCGATGGCCGTGGAACGAATGCCGCCAATGATGCTGATCAGTGGGGTATTGGCTACACCTATAGCTTGTCCAAGCGCACCAATCTGTATGCGGCCTATGGCTATATCGGCAATGACGGCAGCGCCACTTACACCGTGGGTAACAACTCGGAAAACGGCACCAGCAACAAAGCCTTCAACCTGGGTGTGCGTCACGTATTCTGATTTATCGCGAGCCCCTTGGCTCGAACAAGATTCATCGCCGACCCACCAGTCGGTGTTGGATAGGCTGGTCTGGTTTCAGCCTGCAGAGTTTTCTGCGAATGTAATCTCCTCTCTTCACGGCACCTTCGGGTGCCGTTTTTTTGCTTGCGGGTAGTCTGCGTGAAGCAGGTAAAATCTGCGCCGCCGCACCCATTACCCACTATTACCCCATCAACACCATGAACTCACAGCCCGATGCCGAAGCGGTAGCGCAATTTCTGCAACAGCATCCGGATTTTTTCGATCACTACCCGGACATCGTGGCCGAGTTGCGGCTGACCACGGCACTTGGCGGACGCACTGTCTCGCTCCAAGAGCGACAAGTTGAGATACTGCGCGACAAGGTTAGGCAGCTAGAGCTAAAGCTTGCTGCGTTTATGCGCAACGCCAGCGGTAATGAGCTAATCATGGCCAATCTGCATCAGTGGACGCTGCAACTGCTTTCCGATGCTGATCCCGCCCGGCGTCCAGCCGAGTTGGTTGGTGCCATTCGATCATGCTTTGATGTGCCGGAAGCCACCCTGCGACTTTGGGATACGAAAGCCGAATTTTCAGATGAAGACTTTATTGTCGATGACGACGAGGCGCGCAGCTTCGCGAATACGCACAGCGCCCCGGTGTGCGGCGCACTAGCGCGGCAACCCGGCACCCTATGGCTGGATAATGCAACGTCGATGCAATCTGTCGCTTTGCTACCGCTACGAAAATCCGGATCAGAGACAAGCTTCGGGTTGATGGTGTTGGGCTCGCCTGATCCGCAGCGGTTCGCCGCCGACTTGGCAACCGACATTCTTGCCCGTGTCAGCGATATTGCCAGCGCGCGGCTGCTGCCGCTCATCAACTAAGGTAGCGCCGTGAGCAGCGCCGACACACAGATTGCCGGCTACCTCGAGCATCTTCAAACTCAGCGCAAGCTGTCGCTGCACACACTCGACAATTACCGCCGCGACCTTGAGCAACTCAAGCATTTCATTGCAAAGCAACTCCCTGCGCGTGAACTCGCTAGCCTGACTCAAGCTGATATCAGGCGCTGTACCAGCCAACTTCATGCGCGCGGCTTGTCTCCCAGCTCGATCGCACGCAAGTTATCGGCATGGCGCGGCATGTTTGCCTGGCTGGCCTTCCATCACACCATCGCTGCGAATCCGGTCGATGGTGTGCGCGCACCCAAACGCACTAAATCCCTGCCCAAAGCACTGGGGGTTGATGACGCGGTTCGTCTGGTATCAAGCACCGTCAATAGCGACGAGCAATCGGCCGTGCGCGACGCATGCAACAAGGCGATGTTTGAGCTGCTTTATTCCAGCGGACTGCGCGTCGCGGAGCTGACCAGCCTCGATATGCATCACGTAAAAACTGCCGCCTACGAGTCGCAAAGCTGGATTGCTCTGGATGAGGGCGAGCTCACTGTTACCGGCAAAGGCAGCAAGCGCCGCAGCGTACCGATGGGCACGGCCGCCATCGCCGCATTACGCGACTGGCTTGCGGTTCGACCACAGCTTCAGCGGGCCGACACTGGGCATGACGCTTATGCGCTGTTTTTATCGGCGCGCGGACATCGCATCACGGCACGCGAAGTGCAGCGCCGTATCAAGGCCCATGCACAAGCTCTTGGCATACCCGCCAACGTTCACCCGCACGTGCTGCGTCACTCGTTCGCGTCGCATGTGCTGCAATCGTCTGGCGATCTGCGCGCGGTACAAGAGATGCTTGGCCATGCCTCGATCGCCTCGACACAAGTTTATACTTCGCTGGATTTTCAACGGCTGGCACAAGTCTATGATGCAGCCCATCCGCGCGCAAAAAAACAAAGTGGCCGTTGAATAGAGCATTCGCACGAATAAGCACGACGCTGAAATAATCGCTGGATGAACTGTCGCATATCGTGGCTACTGTTGGCATTTATTAGCTAGTGCGCAGCGCTGGTCGCGATTAATCACCGGCACTTACTATGACTTCCTGTTACCCGCCATCCTTGATTTTATTTTTTACTGGAACACCATGGCACTGATCCCCGCTACCATCCTCACCGGCTTTCTCGGCTCGGGTAAAACCACGCTGCTCAATCGTATTCTGCGCGAGCCGCATGGTATGAAAATCGCCGTTATTGAAAATGAATTTGGTGAAGAAAATATAGACAACGAAATTTTGGTCCAGGAGAGCAATGAGCAGATTGTCGAGATGAGTAATGGCTGTATCTGTTGCACTGTGCGCGGCGATCTGATTGCAGGTCTCAGTCAGCTGGCACAGAAACGGCGCGATGGCGTAGTGCAGTTTGATCGGGTAGTGATTGAAACCACCGGTCTTGCCAACCCTGGCCCAGTGGCACAAACCTTCTTCATGGACGAAGAGATAGGTGTTTCGTACTTGCTGGACGGGGTGATCACCGTGGTTGATGCAAGTCAGGCGATGCAGCAGCTTGATCGCTTCGAAGAAGCACAACGCCAGATCGGCTTTGCCGACCGGATGCTGCTATCAAAGACCGATCTGGTATCGCCTGAATCTGTCCATACCCTGGAAGCACGGCTGAAAAAGATCAATCCGCGCGCACCCATCATGCGCTCGGAATTTGGTAAAGCACCCATCGATGAGATTCTGGATATTCGCGGCTTCAATTTGAATGAGAAACTCGAGATTGATCCGGATTTTCTCAAAGCTGATGATCACGACCACGCCTGCGACGAGCACTGTGCGCATGATCACGATCACCACGGCCGTGATCAGGCACACGGTGATGATCACGCCCACGGACATGCGCACGGGCATGGTCATGCGCACGGCGGACATACCGACAACATCTCGGCATTTGTTTTCCGCAGCGAGCGCCCGTTTGACCCAGGTAAGCTGGAAGAATTTATCGGTGGCCTGGTGCAGACATTCGGCCCGCGCATGCTGCGCTACAAAGGCGTGCTGTGGCTCGATGGTGCAACGCGCAAAGTGATCTTTCAAGGCGTGCACCAAACCATGGGAAGCGATTTGGGTTCACCCTGGGGGCAGAGCGAGCAGCGCGGCAGCAAAATAGTTTTCATCGGACAAAACCTTCCAAAAGAAGTGTTCACTCAGGGCTTAACGCAGTGCCTTGCCTGATTCTCGGTACAAGTTTGAAAACCTTTTTGCGAGTAAGCGCGAGTTACTTTGATGAAACTGGCTGAAAATAACCGAAAGCTTGTTGCAGCAGACAACAATGTGATTACAATAGCCGCCGATTTCGATCCACCCTGCAAGGAGACATGATCAGGGCCTCGAAACGAAAGCCCGAAAGCACTGTGCGCCGGCAAAGTTGGCAAATAGTGTGCGGGTAGAATTCACCGACTCGTAGTGATGAAAGCAAGCGACGTGGCAACTACAACCAAAACCCCGAAGTCGACGAATGGCGCCCTGCTCACCGAAGAAGACATTCTGAAAATGAGCGACAAGGACTATATGAATCCCGCGCAGCTCGCATTCTTCAAAGCGCGCCTTCAACAACTCGAACGCGATCTGCTGAGAAATGCGGATGAAACGACCGAGCATCTGCGCGAGACCGTGCTGGTGCCTGATCCTGCAGACCGCGCCACTATCGAAGAAGAACATGCACTCGAGCTACGCACGCGCGACCGTGAGCGTAAGCTGCTGAAGAAGGTGCAGCAATCGATCGCTTCGATTGATTCCGGTGACTACGGCTGGTGCGAAGAAACCGGTGAACCGATTGGTATTCCTCGATTGCTGGCGCGACCGACTGCAACGCTGTCGCTGGAAGCCCAGCAGCGGCGCGAGTTAAAGCAGAAACTATACGGTGACTGAGAAACTGTTAATTGCGCAGCCAGCGCAAGTAAGCTACCGACGCTGACATTTTGCTATGTCTTTCATGACGCTGATACATCGACACCGAAATCCGCAACGCGCCCTCACCGTCGCGTTGTTGGTGTTGAGCATGCTGCTGTCGCAGTGGGTCGGTCTGACGCACGCCATCGCACACAGCGGCATTGTTTCAGCGCAAACAGCAACGTCGTCGGCCGGAGAGCCGCTCGAGCACACTAAATCGGCCAGTCATTGCGCCGCAGTTGATGCCGCCACGCTCGGTGCTAGCGTGGCCAGCAGTGATGTTTCATACGTTACGATTGTTCAGCATACCGCTGCGGCTCAGCCTCCAGTCAAAACCGGTCTAAGCCGCCAACCCGCCCGCCACTTTCAACCCCGCGCACCTCCACAACTGGCCTGATATCGCGCATCAGGCGTCGCTGATTCTGACAATCAGCGACCACAGTACTTTTTGTGGAGAAGCACATGAGCTTTCAACGATCTGTTTTGGCGCACGCTATTTCGTGCGCGCTTGCCGGCGCCAGCATCGCCGCCTATGCCCAGCAGTCTGACAAATCCCTGGCGCCGGTAGTCGTGACCGCCGACCCGTTTGGTTCGCAAGAAAACGCCACCATTCTTTCGCCGGCACGTGTGCTGTCAGGCGATGCACTGCGAGACAAAATCGGTGGCTCGCTCGGCGACACGCTACTGCAGGAGCCCGGCATCACTTCCTCCGGTTTCAGCACTGGCTCTGCACGACCTGTGATTCGCGGACTCGAAGGCCCACGTGTAAAAATTTTGCAAAACGGAATGAGCAACGGTGATCTGTCTGCGATCTCGAACGATCATGCCGTCGGCATCAGCACTTTGAGCGCGCAACAGATCGAGATTCTTCGCGGCCCTGCCACCTTATTGTATGGATCGGGGGCGATCGGTGGCGCAGTCAATATCGTGAACGGACGCATTCCGACACAACTGGAACAGCGCCCCACCGGTGAAGCTGAGTTAAGAGCGAGCAGCGTGGATGGCGGCAGCGCTTTTGCGTTCAGTGCTGACCGTGCGGTCGGCAATGTCGGGGTGCATGTTGATGGCAGCATGCTGCGTGCAGGTGACTACCGTATTCCGGGTAACAGCAGCATTGATGGCGATGGCGATACCGGTCGCCTGACATTCTCGGGTAATCGGGAAAACAATGTGGGGGCTGGCGCCTCGATGATTCAGTCTTGGGGGTACGTAGGTGCATCGGTGTCGCAGATTGATAAGTTGTACGGCATCCGCGGGCATCATGAATCATCGAAGATTGATCTGTTGCAGAACCGGTTTGATATCGATAGCTTGGTCCGCTCACCGTTCGAGGGCTTTGACGCGCTGCGGATCAAGCTGGGCCAAAGTGATTACCGGCATACCGAGCTTGAAGGCGGTACTGACCCGCATGTCAGATTCACCAACCGCTCGCTGGAATCACGTATCGAGCTGTCGCATCAGCCCGTCGCTGGCTGGCGTGGCCGGCTCGGTCTGCAGACAGATGGCTCGACGGTACAAGCCTTGAATCTCGAGCACCCCGAAGAATCGACTGTGCCACGAACCCGCTCAAATTCAACTGCTGCATTCATTGTGGAAGAAACCGATATTGGTAGCGTGCGCCTGAACGCCGGTGCGCGCATAGAGCAAGTGAAGCGCCGGCCAACCGGAACCGCCCAGCGAGACTTTACCTTGGGCTCAGCCTCGATAGGTGCGCTGTGGGGATTCACACCAGGTTATGCGTTTGGCAGTACCTTGTCGCTGGCGCAGCGCGCACCGACGACGGAAGAGCTGTACTCTGGTGGCGCACATCATCCGACCGAGACCTATGACCGCGGCGACCAGAACCTCCGTAGAGAGACCTCAAGAAATATTGATATCTCGCTGCAAAAAACCGAGGACAGACTGCGATGGAAAGGCAATCTATTTCAAAACAATGTCAGTAACTTTGTTTATGGGCGCTTAGGCGGCATGGTGTGCTCCAAAAATGGTGATCTGTATGATCCCGCGACCTGCGACCCCAATGAGTATGAAGAGCTCAGATTAAGATCGTTCAGCCAGGCCAATGCCACCATCCGCGGCTATGAACTTGATGTCAGCTACAACCTCTATGAGTACGGCTGGTTCGGCCGCGCCTTTGCAGACGACTCGCGCGGCACCTTGGATAGCCTGGGCTATATGCCATTACAGCCAGTCATGCGCGTAGGCACCACGGTGGGCTACCAGGACGCAAATTGGCGCTCAACGTTATCCATACTTAACGCGAGTGCGCAAAACCGTCTGGCTACCAGCCCTGTCTATCAATCTGAAGATAGCGCTACTGAAAAAGTAACACGCGGCTACACACGGGTTGATGCCAACATCTCGTGGCGGCAGCGTATCGGCGAGAATGAGCTGACCTGGTTTGCCAGTGCGCGTAATTTGTTGAACGAGGAAATACGTCTTTCAACATCGCTCCTGAAAGATTATGTACCGCAGCCCGGACGCAACTTCATTGTCGGTGTGCGCGCGCGCTTTTAGCACGCCCGATCATGCAGCGGTCAGGTTGTTGGTCAGATGCCACTTGCATTGTGGTGATGGGCTTGATCGCATTACTCTTTGTGCATCTGAGGCTATCTCGATGCACTCATGAAATTCCTCGATCTATTTTCCAAGCAAGCGCCGGATTCCATCAAACATGTGCGACCGTCAGGAACACCGACGGTTGCACAACGTGAAGCAACCGCGCGCAAAATCGATGCAATTGAGTCAGAGATCAGCGCTGAGCTGGGAAGCGTGCAAGAGGGTGTCGCCGAACCACTGGCGGGCAGCCGCATGGAGCAGTGTATTTCCGAAGCCAGTATTTTGTATGCGAATCGCCAGATTCCTTCCGTAGCCTCACTGCTACTCGATGCGTTAAAACAACCCACTCACGAAGCTGCTGAACCAGTGGCCTGGCACATGCTGCTGGAGCTCGCCAGTTTTGATGGCGATCAATCACGCTTCGAAGGTTTGGCTTTGCGTTACGCGGAGCGATTCGAAACCTCACCACCACAGTGGCGTGCGAATACAGGTCACGACCGTAGCTCGCGGGCTGCAAGCCCAATGCTGGCGTTTCGTGGCAAGCTGCTGGCCACCACCGTACCGGCACTGACGCAGCTAAAGCAGGCGGCTCAAGGCCAGTCGGCATTCACGCTTGATCTGCGCAACCTGACAGAGATTGATGTCGCCGGATGTAGCGAGCTACTGAGCCTGCTATCCGAGTGGTGCCGCGCCGGCAAGCATATCCATCTAATGCACGCGAGCTCGTTACTCGACATGCTACGCGCCACTATTCAGCAAGGGCGGCGCGATGAAGATGACGCAGCCTGGCGCGTTCTGATTGAATTATTGCGCGTGAGCGGCGATGAAGTCAGCTATGAAGATGCCTGCGTTGCCTACTGCCTTACCTACGAGCAGTCACCCCCAGCCGCGCTGGGCTTGCTCGTCCATCACATACCGGAAGTATCGCATCTTCTTTTACCGATAGAGATTCGTCATCCTGTCAATGATTTACTCGAGACACTACGCGCAGATACTCAACACAGAGATACCATCACCATCAACTGCCAACAACTTCGACTGATCGAGTTCAATGCGGCTGCGCCGCTGCTGGCAGGCGTCGCAGCGCTGGCGCGAGGCAAGCCGGTAGAATGGCGTGAAATGCCTTATCTGACCTCAACACTGCTGCAGCTGATGAGCGGCCACGGCAAGCTGAATATCAGCCATCGTCGCCCCTGACAGGGTGGTCGCGGTTTTCTAAAAAAAATACGCATGGAACAATTTCACGGTACTACTATTCTCTCAGTTCGTCGCGGCGCGCAGGTTGCGCTTGGTGGCGATGGGCAAGTCACCCTAGGTAATGTCGTCATGAAAGGCTCGGCCCGCAAGGTGCGCAAGCTATTTCATGGCAAGGTACTGGCGGGTTTTGCGGGTGGTACCGCTGATGCGTTCACGCTGCTGGAGCGCTTTGAATCCAAACTCGAAGCGCACCAGGGCAATTTGCTACGCGCATCGGTCGAGCTCGCTAAAGACTGGCGCACCGACCGCATGCTGCGCCGGCTGGAAGCCATGCTGCTGGTAGCAGACCGCGAAGCCACGCTGATCATCACCGGTAACGGCGATGTACTCGAACCTGAGAAAGGGGTCGGCGCAATCGGCTCCGGTGGCAGCTATGCGCAAGCCGCTGCGCTGGCGCTTTTTGAAAACACCGAGCTTGCGCCGGCTGAGGTAGTGAAAAAATCCCTCGGTATCGCCGGTGAGCTCTGCATTTATACCAACCTGTCGCTCACTATCGAGACGCTGGACTGATACTGATCGCTCGACTGACACTGATCGCCGGACTAAGCCTGATGAACCTCTCCCCGCAAGAAATCGTGATCGAGCTCGACAAGCATGTGGTTGGGCAAGCCAAGGCCAAGCGTGCGGTCGCTATCGCACTGCGTAATCGCTGGCGCCGGCAGCAAGTGCCCGAGCCACTACGGCACGAGATCACACCGAAAAATATTTTAATGATCGGCCCCACCGGCGTCGGCAAAACCGAGATCGCGCGTCGTCTGGCGCGGCTGGCGGAAGCGCCATTCATCAAAATCGAAGCGACCAAATTTACCGAGGTGGGTTATGTCGGTCGCGATGTCGACAGCATTATTCGAGATCTGGTTGAGATCGGTATCAAGCAAAGCCGCGAACAGGCGATGCGTGGCGTTCAACAAAAAGCGCAAGACGCTGCTGAAGAACGTATTCTCGATGCGCTACTACCACCTGCGCGTGATTTCGGTTTTGGCCAGTCGGAAGATAAAAACGCTAGCAGTACGCGGCAAACTTTTCGCAAGCGGCTGCGCGAAGGCGCGCTTGACGATAAAGAGATTGAGATTGAAGTCGCAGAGCCGCGCGCTACCATGGAGATCATGGCGCCGCCCGGCATGGAGGAAATGACCGAGCAAATCAAGTCCATGTTCTCCGGCTTAGGCACCGGCCGCACCAAATCACGCAAACTGAAAATTGCTGAAGCAATGCGGCTGCTATTAGACGAAGAAGCAGCGCGCATGGTCAATGAAGATGAGCTTAAACAGCGCGCCATTAGTAATGTCGAGCAGAACGGTATTGTGTTTTTAGATGAGATCGACAAAATTGCATCACGTTCCAACACTCAAGGGGCAGATGTGTCGCGCGCCGGCGTGCAGCGCGATCTGCTGCCGCTGGTTGAGGGCACAACAGTCAACACCAAATACGGCATGGTGAAAACCGACCATATCTTGTTTATTGCCTCAGGCGCATTTCATCTGGCCAAGCCATCCGACCTGATTCCGGAGTTGCAAGGACGCTTCCCGATCCGTGTTGAGCTGGAGTCATTGTCAATTGCTGACTTTGAACGCATTCTCACAGCGACCGATGCCTGCCTCACTCGCCAGTACCAGGCGCTGCTCGCCACAGAAAATTTGACTATCGAGTTTCAGGCGGATGGTATTCGTCGACTGGCAGAAATCGCCTATTCGGTGAATGAAAAAACCGAGAATATCGGCGCGCGCAGGCTCTACACCGTGATGGAAAAACTGCTGGAAGAAATCTCTTTCAGTGCCGGCACATCCGATACGCAGGCAGTGCAGATTGATGCTGCATATGTCGATGCCAAGCTCGGCGAGCTGGCCACCAATGAAGACTTATCGCGCTACGTGCTGTAGGCGTAGCGTGTGGCTCAAGCTTCGCCGCGCGCCTCACGCGCCAGCAAGTCATGAATCGCTTGTTGTGGCGTGACTCGCTCGAACAGCACGCGTGCAACCGAATCCACAATCGGCATCATCACGCCGTGGCGCGCCGCCAGTTCACGTGCTGCCTGCACACAGCGCACGCCCTCGGCTACATGACCTAGCTCAGCAGTCACATCATCTAATGACTTGCCAGCGGCAAGGCCTAATCCCACCTGACGATTACGCGATAAATCACCCGTACAGGTGAGAATCAGATCACCCAGACCGGTCAGGCCCATAAAGGTTTCAGCGCGACCGCCCAGGCGCGTGCCGAGTCGTGTGATTTCAGCCAAGCCTCGAGTGATGAGGGCTGCGCGCGCATTCATTCCCATACCCAAACCGTCGGCTATGCCGGTCGCAATCGCCAGGATATTTTTCAACGCGCCGCCCACCTCAACACCAATCAGGTCATCGGTGGTGTAAACCCGCAAGTTCGCGCCGTGTACCGCTGTAACTACCGTGCTACGCAAGGCGGCGTTGGGCGAGGCGATGGTTAATGCGCAGGGCAAGCCTTGTGCGACTTCGAGCGCAAACGAGGGGCCTGATAGCGCGCCTATAGCTAAATTCTCGCCGAACACGTGTTGCACTACCTGGTGCGGCAGTAACGCGGTGGCTTGCTCAAATCCCTTACACAGCCAAACCAAATTGTCAGGCGACTCATCTTTTAAGGCATGCAACATGGGGCGCAGCCCGGCCATTGGCGTTGCGATGATCAGCAGGCCATTGCGGGCATGCGCGACCGCCTCGGAAAGTTGGCTGGTAAACAGGAGTGCGGGGTCGAGTGCGATTCCCGGCAGGTAGTGCGCGTTGCGGCGGGTAGCCGACAACTCTGCGCACTGCTCAGGGCTGCGGGCCCATAGCAAAACCGATTGACGCGGCGCCAGCGCGGTAGCGAGTGCCGTTCCCCAGGCGCCCGCACCGAGTAGTGCAATATTCATTCGCCCCAGACGTCGCTTGCTTTAGCGTAGCCACTATCACCGTCGCGGTGCCGCACCTTGAGCCAGCTCGATGCCACTGGCTCAGCTAATTCAAGCAGCACGCCTTTGTTTGCGGTGAATACGACAGCGGCTTTTTCGTCAGCACTGCTACGAACAATTGCCTGCGCCGACTCGACCACCAGCATGCGCTTGCTCGACAATGATCGGTTCTCGACCCAGGCAAGATCGCCTGCCGCGTCACGTACGCGACTCCAGTCACCATTGCTGATAATGATCTCGACCGGCATACCGGCAGGTGCCGCGAACAGCTTGCGGCCTTTGGTGCTGGGCGTGTCGAACAAGACCGCTGGTCCCGGCCCTATCGACTTGAACTCACTCGCCACCGCGATACTCGCGGCGGGCAACACGCTCGCCAGCAGCAGCATGGACAGCGCTACGCGCAATCGGCGCATATGCTTACTGCACCGGTGTGGTTGCAGCTTGCGCCAGCACTTGCTTACGCTGCTGATAAAACACCTCGAAGTTGATCTCGGTGAGATGAATCGGCGGGAAACCGCCGCGCGTCACCATATCGGCGATATTGGCGCGCAGGTAAGGGTAGATAATGTTCGGGCAGGCGATACCGAGCAGCGGCTCAAGCTGGTCTTCAGGGATATTGCGCAATTCAAAAATACCGCCTTGCTTGCCTTCGATAAGAAAAGCGATTTTGTCGCGGATCTTGGCAGTGATCGTTACGGTAACTGTCGCCTCATAGATATCATCGGCCAGTTTCTGATTGCCGACATCAATCTGGACTTCGATACCAGGCCCATCTTGCTCGAGAAAAATCGCTGGTGAATTCGGCTGCTCCAGCGACATGTCTTTGAGATAAATACGCTGAATATTGAAACTGGCTTGCAGCTCTTGAGAGTTTTGATCTGACATCTGTCGCTTTCTTTGAGTGTTTATGGCTTAGGGGTGGTGATAGGTCATGCGTGATTAAGTTAAACGCTATTGGTCAAGCATGGGTCGTGTGCGCGGCGCTTGTTCACACTCGAAGGTATATGCGCTGTCGAGGGTTGCGTCGATGATGGGCGGGCGCTGAAGTAAACGCTGATTTGACGAGTCAAGTTCTGATGCCGTGTATCAGCCGCGCAGCAGGGGCTCGAGACCACCGGCGCGATCGAGCGCAGACAGGTCATCGAAGCCGCCGACATGGGTATCGCCGATATAAATCTGCGGCACAGTACGACGACCGGTCATCTCCATCATGGCAATACGTTGTTCAGGCTCAAGATCGACGCGGATTTTCTCAATCTCGGCCACCCCCTTGGACTGCAACAAGCGCTCGGCCATGTTGCAGTAAGGACAAACACCGGTGGTGTACATCTTGACCTTCGCGCCCATCTCGCCGCCGCCCCCTGGTTGAATGTTACTTGGCTGTTGGCAGCCCTTGCGAGCGCCATTCGTTGAAACCGCCGTCGAGCACGTAAACCTTGTCGAAGCCGGCCCGTTGTAGCACCGATGCGCCACGCGCCGCGCGAGTGCCGGCACCACACACCAGCAGCACCGGGTGCTGCTTGTCGATTTCGCTGGCACGCGGGCCCAGCTGGTCAAGCGGAATATTTTTCGATTGCTGCAAATGACCGCCTTTGAACTCATCATTCGAGCGCACATCGAGAATCGTTACCTTGCCTTGATTGAGCAGCTGCGTCGCCTGCAACGTAGAGAGCGTGTTCTTGGCACGAAACAGCAGCGGCCAAATCAGCGCGCCGCCCGAGACCAGTGCGATCAGAATCAGTAAGATGTTGTCGGTCAAGAAGGTCACGGCATAGAAATTGGTTGGTACCCAGCCGCGCATTATAAAATAATGCGCTTCACGAAGCTGCACCTGTCACCGAATCACCAACCTGCCCTAGCCCCCAACCCTACCCCTGCTGCACCCGCTCCATGTACAAAATTGTCCTCATGCGCCACGGCGAGTCCGTTTGGAACCGCGAAAATCGTTTTACCGGCTGGGCCGATATCGATCTGACTGACAAAGGCGAGGCTCAGGCCCGCGAAGCCGGCAGGCTTCTGATCGATGCAGGGTTCACCTTTGACATGACCTACACCTCCGTGCTGAAACGCGCCATCCGCACGCTTTGGCTGACGCTGGAAACCATGGATTTGACCTGGCTGCCGGTAGTGCATCACTGGCGCCTGAACGAGCGCCATTACGGTGCGCTGGAAGGACTGAACAAGGCCGACACCGCCGAAAAATACGGTGAGGAGCAGGTGATGATTTGGCGCCGCAGCTACGACATCCCGCCCATGGCACTCGAAGCCAACGATCCGCGCGTGCCATTCGACAACCCGCGCTATGCCGGTCTGAGCCGGTCAGAGATACCGCTGACCGAATGCCTGAAAGACACAGTAGCGCGAGTGCTACCCTACTGGAACAATGAGATTGTGCCGGCCATGCGCTCGGGGCGGCAAATACTAATCTGCGCGCACGGCAATAGTCTGCGCGGTCTGATTAAGCACCTCGACCAGATCAGCGACGCGGATATCGTCAAGGTCAACATACCCAATGCTCAGCCCTTGGTCTACGAGCTGGATGCAGACCTGAACCCGATTCGTAGCTACTACCTGGGTGACGCCGCTGCGATTGAGGCCGCTATCAAGACCATCACACAACAGGGCCGGACCAGCTAGTCCCGATGCCGACGGCTCGTCGCCCGCTAGCCATCCTAATCGCTGCGCTTGCGCTTTCTGCTCTCGGCGACCTAGAGGTCTTGGCGGCCGAGCCAAAATCGGTCGAGCGCGCGCGCCAGAAGCAGCAGGCCGAGCAAGAGCGCACGGAACTACGTCGCAAGCTCGATGATCTAAAGGCTGATATTGCCAACACCGAGCAAGCGCATGGCCATGCCGCTGATGCGCTCGCTTCATCAGAGAAAGCAATTTCGAATGCCAACCGCAAATTGCGTGAATTGGCTATAGAGCAGCAGCGCACGCAGCAGCAACTGCAAGCGCTGTCGCAAGACCTGCAGCAGCTGGAATCAGCCATAGCGCAGCAGCGCAAGCGCCTGGAGACGATGTTGCGCGAGCAGTACCGTGCTGGACAAGAGGACCGTTTGCGTTTACTGCTATCCGGCGACAATCCGAACCGTATCGCACGCGAGCTGCGGTATCTCGGCTATGTCACGGCCGAGCAAATCAAGGCGATTGAACAACTTCAACGCGATATCGCCGCAGTAGAAACCAATAAATCTGATGCCGAGGAGGCGCGTGCCGCCTTGGACGATATTGCAGCTGAACAGCGCGAGCAAAAAGCCGTGCTTGAAAAAGAGAAAAGCAAGCGCAAGGCACTGGTGCTGAAGCTCTCAGATAAGTTATCTGCACAGCGTAAGCAAGCAGGTAACCTTTCACGTGACGAGGCGCGCCTGTCTGCACTGGTCGATCGCTTGGCGATTGTGATCGCGCAGCAAAGAAAAGCCGAAGAGGAGGAGGCAAGGCGCCGCGCACGTGCGAAGGAAGCAGCCGCTGAACGAGAAAAAGCGCTTGCAGAAAAAACACGCAAGGAAAGCAAAGGACAATCGCGTACCGCGACCAAGTCGGCAGAATTAGCCAAGAGCCCTGAACGTGCTGAGCAAGCAGCACCCGAGCCGCCGCCAGCCCCGGATGGCAGTGCGTTTGCTGCGCTGCGTGGCAAAGGCAAGCTACCGGTGAAAGGCGAGTTGGCGGCAAGCTTTGGCGCAAAACGCGCCGACGGGCCAAGCTGGAAGGGCATTTTCATCAAAGCGGTCGAGGGCAGCGAGGTCCGCGCTGCGGGACCCGGCGAGGTGGTGTTTGCCGACTGGATGCGCGGCTTCGGTAACCTGATGATTGTTGACCATGGCGGCCAATATCTGAGCATCTACGGTAATAACCAATCGCTACTGAAGCGCCCCGGCGATCGGATCAAGGCAGGCGAGGTGATCGCCACTGTAGGCAACAGCGGCGGCAATGAACATTCAGGTTTATACTTCGAGCTCAGGCACCAAGGGCGGGCAATCGATCCGCTCGCTTGGCTCAACAGGTGAGACATGGGCAGCAAATTGAAAAACATCGGCTTGGTAGGACTCGGACTGATTGCCGGCATCGCCGGTTCGATGCAGTTCGATGCAATGGCCCAGCGCAATGCCAACTCGCCACTACCCATCGAGGAGCTACGCACGCTTGCCGATGTGTTCGGACTGATCAAGACTGATTACGTCGAACCGGTCGAAGACAAGAAGCTGCTGACCGAAGCGATTTCAGGCATGGTGTCGTCGCTGGATCCGCACTCTGCCTTCCTCGACAAGAAAGCCTTTAAAGAGCTGCGCGAGGGCACCCAAGGCAAATTTGTTGGCTTGGGTATTGAAGTCGGCATGGAAGACGGCTACGTCAAGGTCATCTCGCCGATCGAAGATTCACCCGCCTACAAAGCCGGCCTAAAAGCAGGTGACCTGATTACCCGCCTGGACAGCACGCCGGTGAAAGGCATGACGCTGGATGAAGCCGTCAAACGCATGCGCGGTGAACCCAACACCAAGATCACGCTGACTGTCGCCCGCAAGGAAGAAGACAAGCCACTGCTCATCACCATCATGCGCCAAGAGATCAAGGTGCAAAGCGTTAAGGGCAAGATCATCGAGCCGGGGTTCGGTTGGATCCGTGTCTCGCAGTTCCAAGAGCCAACCGTTGAAGACCTCGCCAAAAAAATCAATCAGCTGTATCAGCAAGATCCGGGCATGAAAGGCTTGGTGCTGGATCTGCGTAATGATCCGGGTGGCGTATTGCCGGGCGCGATCGGGGTCTCGGCCGCCTTCCTGCCGAAGGATGTGCCGGTGGTATCTACCAATGGTCAGTTGCCCGACTCGAAAGCAACCTACTACGCACGGCGTGAGTTCTACGGCACACGTGCCGGCACCGACCCGCTGGCCCGCCTGCCCGAGGGCGTAAAGAAAGTGAAGATGGTGGTGCTGGTCAACTCAGGCTCGGCCTCGGCCTCGGAAATTGTCGCCGGTGCGCTGCAAGACTATAAACGCGCGGCGATCATGGGCACTCAAACCTTCGGCAAGGGCTCGGTGCAAACCATTCGTCAATTATCTGCGGACACTGCGGTCAAGTTGACCACAGCGCGCTACTACACGCCGAATGGCCGTGCAATTCAGGCCAAGGGCATCGTACCTGACCTGCTGGTCGACGAGTACGCCGACGGTGATGGCATGAACGGCATGCGCTTGCGCGAAGCTGATCTGCAAAAACATCTATCCAACGACAAAGATAAAGAGGCCGACAAAGGCGCTGCAGTTGTCGACGAACTGGAAGAAGCCAAGCGTTTATCTGCGCTGGAAAAGAAACGTAAGCCGCTGGAGTTTGGTACCAAAGAAGATTTTCAGCTGGCGCAAGCACTCAACCACTTAAAAGGCCTGCCGGTACAGACATCCAAGACGGCTAAAGTGGATAGCAAAAAAGAGTAATAAGTTAACGATCGGGCAGTCGCCGTGCTTGTCATAGCCACCCGACCCGATAACAGCGGCCGCATGCTCTGCGGCCGTTTTTCATTCAAGATCTGGTAATGGATGATCAACAGCTGCTGCGCTACTCGCGCCACATCATGCTCGACGAGATCGGCATCGAGGGCCAGCAAAAGCTGCTCGAAGCGCATGCGCTCATCATAGGCGCCGGTGGTCTCGGATCGCCGGTGGCGCTTTATCTGGCGTCTGCTGGCGTTGGCAACATCACGCTGGTGGATGATGATCAGGTCGATCTCACCAATTTACAGCGCCAAATTCTTCACACCACGGCACGCGTCGGGCAATCGAAAGCCGCATCTGGAAAGCAAACGCTTGCCGGGATCAACCCCGAGGTGAATGTCATTGCGCTACAAGAGCGTGCAGACGAAGCGCGCCTGCAATCGCTGGTGGCAGATGCCAGCGTGGTGCTGGACTGCACCGATAATTTTCGCACGCGTCATGCGATCAACCGCGCCTGTGTGCAAGCGCGCGTGCCGCTCGTATCAGGCGCGGCGATACGCATGGATGGGCAGGTCGCGGTGTTTGATACGCGCCGCGCTGAAAACGCCTGCTACGCCTGCCTGTTCCCGCCTGATCAGGTGTTTGAAGAGGTGCAGTGCTCGACCATGGGCGTATTTGCGCCGCTGGTCGGCATTATCGGTACCGTACAGGCGGCTGAAGCCCTGAAACTGTTAATCGGCATCGGCGAATCGCTGGCCAACCGCTTGCTGATGCTGGATGTACGCTCAATGGAATGGACCACCATACGCACCGCAAAGAGCCACGACTGCGACGTGTGCGCGAGCACGACGCGGGCGATCGGCTGAGAGACAAGCGCATTAATGCGCGTCATCCCGGCGAAGGCCGGGATCCAGATTTATCCCGCCAACAAGCTGAGCTGCAGCGCTGCACCATCTGTCGGCTTGAGCTGGAAACCGCTCTTGGCGTAGCGGTGCCAGCGACCAATCACAAAAGCCATCAGTAGAGCAGCGCGGCCAGCGGCCTGGTCTTCTGCAGGCCCGCCCTGCGTGGCCGCCAACTTCCACGATTGCCTGAGCGCCAACTCGACACGGTCTACAAACTGATTCATGCGGCGCTGCAAGCGCTCGTCTTCGTTCACTAGCGCATCACCCATCATTACCTTGGTCATACCCGGATTTTGTTCGGAAAATTCGAGCAGCATGCGCGCCACTGACAAAGCCTGGTGCCGGCCGTCGGGTTCGCTCTGGGTGATTTTATTGACCAGCGTGAAAATCGAGGTCTCGATAAATTCGATCAAGCCCTCATACATCTGAGCCTTGCTCGCAAAGTGCCGGTACAGCGCTGCTTCAGACACATCCAGCTTGGCAGCAAGCGCAGCGGTAGTAACCTTTTCCGCCTTAGGGCTTTCCAGCATGCCTGCGAGTGCCTGCAGGATCTGTAATTTCCGCTCGCCTGTTTTGGAATTCGGCATGGTCTTATCAGTCCGGCAAAAGTGGAACAGCCCGAGAAATCTACGTCGCTAGCGGCGCAACCGCGAAAGATACGCCGGCAGTTTATGCAGTGATTTTACTTGCACATCGGCATAAGCCGGGCGGAAAAAAAAGCTGGGTGAAAAACCACTAAACCACACTGTGCGCATACCCAGAGATTTTGCCGACTTCAGGTTTTCCAGCGAGTCTTCGACCAGCACGCAGCGCGCGGCCGATAATCCACGTTGACGTAACACTCGGTGCAGCAGTAGCTTGGAAGGTTTTGGTCGCCACTGCTGGTGCACGCGCATCGCCTCGATCGGGACATGCTCAACAAAGTGACGGTGCAAGCCCAGTTGCCGCACTACCGCGTGCGCATAGGCGCGTGGTGCATTGGTGAGCAAGATTTTTCGACCAGGCAATCGGCGCAGCAGTCGTCCAAGGCCACGCTCCGCGCGGATCATGTCAGACAAATTATCGAACTGATGCGCATCGCGCAAAAAATCAGACGCTCGTACGCCATGGTGGCGCACCATACCGAGCAAGGTGGCACCGTAGCGTTGCCAGTAGCGCACGCGAATATCGTTCACTGCGTCCGGGTGCGAGGGTAAATCTTGCTCTTGCAGCACGCGCTCGATCAGCGCGTTCATGTTGCGGTTAATCGCCGGGAAGATCGCGTGCGAGGCGTTATGCAGCGTGTTATCAAGATCGAATAACCAGACCAGCTTACGCGCCACGCACAGCCTCATTTCGCAGTGAGTGACAGGCGCTTAGTGAGAGCGGATCATGGTGCCGAATGCTTGCTCGGTTAGCACTTCAAGCAGCAGCGAGTGCTCGATACGGCCATCGATAATATGCACCGTGTTCACGCCCGACTTGGCAGCATCAAGTGCCGACGAAATCTTTGGCAGCATGCCGCCGGAGATCGTACCGTCGGCGAACATATCGTCGATCTCGCGCGCAGAAAGATTGGTCAGCAGTTGCCCGTTTTTATCCAGCACGCCAGGGATATTGGTCATCATGATCAATTTTTCTGCGCGTAGAATTTCGGCGATCTTGCCAGCCACCAGATCGGCGTTGATGTTGTACGCCTGACCGTCTGCACCAAAACCGATCGGGGAGATAATCGGAATGAAGGCGTCGTCTTGCAGCGCCTTCACAACCGCCGGGTTGATCGCCTCGATCTCGCCAACAAAGCCGATATCAACATACTCGCCAGGCTTGTCTTTATCTGGCATCTGCATCTTGCGCGCACGAATCAAACCACCGTCTTTACCGGTCAGACCGACGGCTTGGCCGCCATAGTGATTGATCAGCATAACGATATCCTGCTGAACTTCGCCACCGAGCACCCACTCGACCACCTCCATGGTTTCTTCGTCGGTGATACGCATGCCCTGCACAAAGCTGCCTTGCTTGCCGATCTTCTTGAGCGCACTATCGATTTGCGGACCGCCACCATGCACCACTACCGGGTTCATACCGACCAGCTTCAGCAAAATCACGTCGCGCGCGAAGCCGTGCTTCAATCGCTCTTCGGTCATGGCGTTACCGCCATATTTGACGACGATTGTCTTGCCGTGGAATTTTCGGATATAGGGCAGTGCCTCGGCGAGAATCTCGGCTTTGATCTCGGGGGCGATCGCAGAAGTGGGCATTACCGTGCTGGCTGAGTGAGGGCAAAAGAGACCCGCGATTTTACTCCCAACTGCACGCCAGGCGGGTCGATTTTTCGAGACCGCAGTGACTAACGGCAGCCGCGCAAGGTAACGCCGGCGGTCTTCGTCGCCAATGATTTCAGCTGCTCGCGCTGAGCATCGTCGTCAATCATGACCTGAATGGTGTAGCGCGTGCTGTTCCACGGATACTCGCCAATGCGCGCGTCGCCCACACCGGCCTCGCGCAACTTGTCGAGATGCGCCTCGGCGAGTTCAGCGCGTGTGAAGCGCCCAAGAGAAATTCCCCAACGCCGCGCTGGCTCATCTCGAATCACGGCACTATCGTTGAAGCCCATGGCACGTAGCTGCGCCAGGCGCCGGTTAGCCGCCTCCTCATTGGCCAAAGGCGGAATGAAGATGATCTGCGAGGCGGCGGATTGCACCACATGCCGTTGCGGGTTCAGGTTAGGCGCAAGCTTGCTGAGCTGCTGCTCGAATGCCGCGCCGCTTTGGGTATTGAATTCACCGATGTCGATACAACTGCTACCCGCCACCGCAACTGCACCTGCGCTGGATGTCGGTGCGGCACCATCCACCAATGTCAAACGCTCGGCATTGAGCTGCTGCGATACGCGGTCTGAGGCGCTTCCGAATGGGCGCGCCGCCTGCATCACCAAGAATAGAACAACGTTTGCCAGCAGCAGTAAAAAAAACAAAGCGCGCATCACGACTCCGAAGATTCTGATAATGCTGCGATATGCAGCCCACGCAGCACCAGTTGATCTACCTGCTCGATCGGCGCCGACAGATAGGGCAGCAGGTACGACGCTGCGCCGCCAGAGAGCAGGCAATGCGCATCGGGTAGTTTGGCTCGCGCTTGCGTAATCGCACCTACTTGGGCATGCAGGCAGCCGCTGACAATCGCATCTAATGTATTGTCAGCGAAATCAAGGCGGGTGTCGCGCGTCTCCACACGCGGCAACTGCGCAGTACTAAGCGCGAGTGACTGCGCCATGGTGCCGAGCCCAGGCAGTATCATGCCGCCCAAAAACTGACCAGAGGCATGCAGCGCATCAATCGTGGTGGCGGTACCCGCCGTCACGATAATCAAAGACTGCTCAGGAAACAGCCCGCGCGCACCAAGCAAGGAGGCAAAGCGATCACACCCAAGCTGCTCTGGGTCACGGTAGCCGTTGACTACACCCGCTTGCCGCGCCTGAGCGCGAAACCAATGTAATGGCGCATCTCTCAGACCACTTGCTTGCAGCAGCGCGGCGAGCTGTGTCGCCATAGCATCACCAGCAACATTGGAAATCCATACGCGACGCACCTCATGTTGGCGGAGTATTTCTTCCAAACCGCTGAGCTCTGCATGCAACAACGCACCGTTCGCGTACCAGCTACCAACATCAGCATCGGGGTCGGCGAGCGCCCATTTGACGCGCGTGTTACCAGCATCGATTAACAGCAGCATCTAGGCCTCGTGGTTGGATTGCACGCGCAGCGATACATCGCCCGCCGCTACCGCTATCACGCCGTTTGTAGTGTGTAGCTGTAAGCAACCCGCGGCATCGATACCGCGAGCAACGCCTTCGTATAACAAAGTATCTTGATCCGTCACAATCACTGTCTGGCCGGCATAAGCATCCCATTGCTGCCAACGCTCGATAAACGGCGCAAGGCCTTGATTATCAAAAATCATAAGCATCTCAACCAAAGCATCTGCAAGCATCGCTAACAAGGCCTCGCGGTCAACGCGCTGACCCAAGGCCGCAACCTGGTGCGGTACGCCATCATCGCGCTCGCGGTTGGGATGAATATTCAAACCGATACCTATGACCGCCCACAGCGGTGTCTGCGCATCACGGCGGCTGCTACTGGTTTCAACCAACACACCGCCCAGCTTGGCGCCGCCGAGTAGCAGATCGTTTGGCCATTTCAGCATCACCGGATAGTCGTGCGTCCGCAGCGCAGCTGCGATTGCAACACCAACCGCTAACGGCAATCCGGTGAGTCGCCCGAGCCCACGCGCAAATGGCCAGGCCAGCGAAAAACACAAACTATCACCGGGCGCTGCGCGCCACACCCGTCCGGCGCGACCACGTCCTGCGCTTTGCTGCTCAGCGACACGCAAAACCGGTCGATCTAACTGCTCAAGACGCTGCCGCAAATCGGTATTGGTAGACACAGTCTGTGAGACGACTTCGATCAACAGGTCATTGCTTGCTGCACGGCACAGGCTTGTAATTCGATTAGCATCCAGCAGCGTACTCATGTGCGCATTGTATCGATAGTATCGATAGTGTCGGTACTATCGGTACCATCTTAGGCAGATGACGCCTGCCGCAAACTCCAATACACTGCCGCGCATGTTCGACGTACCGCCACCTCCCGCGAGCTCAGCGCCGCGTCACAGCCGATGGGATACCGGCGGCTCTCGTACCGTCCGCATCGGACTACTCTGCTACTTGGTGCTGGTGATCTACGCGAGTTGCTATCCGTGGGCGGGCTGGCGCACTACCGGTCTGGCACCGTGGGATTATCTGTTCGAGGGTCTGCCGCGTTACTGGACCACGTTTGACTTGATAACGAATATCGCTGGCTATGTGCCGCTCGGTGCGCTGCTGGTGTTTGCTCTGTATCCGCGTGTGGCAGGTGCGGTCGCAGTGCTGTGCGCAGTTGCCGCTGGTGTACTGCTGGCACTGCTACTGGAGTGCATACAAAGTTATCTGCCGTCGCGTGTGCCGAGTATTCTGGATCTGATCACTAACACTGCAGGCGTCTTGATGGGTGCTTTGGCGGGCCAACGACTGTCTGTGCCTGTACTTCGCCAAAGCCGCCTGCGTGCGCTCAAGTCGGATTGGTTCGGCGCGCGCTCAAGCGCCGGATTAATCGTGATAGCGCTGTGGCCACTGGCGCAGATTTATCCGCAGCCTTATTTGTTCGGGCATGGTTTATGGCTACCCACCTTATCCACCATGCTGAGCGATTGGTTCGATACGCCGGTGGATATCGGCAAGCTGCTGTGGCGCGATATCAGCCTGGATATCGAGCACTTCCTGCTGGCAGAGATCGTAGTAACCGCACTCGGCATGACCGCTGCGGTGCTGACGCTGCTGTGTCAGACACGACGTCAGGCGCCGCGTCTGCTGCTGGCCATGGGCTTGCTACTCACTGCTACCATCACCAAGGCATTGGCGCATGCAGTGTTGTTCTCACCCTCTGATGCCTTTGCATGGCTGACGCCCTCAGCAGTGAGCGGCTTGCTGGTGGGTGCGGTAATGCTGGCAGGATTATCATTTGCACCAGTCGCCGCGCAGCGCCGTGCCGCGATTGTGGCCTTGATGATCTGCCTGCTGCTGTTGAATGTACTTCCCTCGAACCCGTATTTTCTTTCGACCTTAAGTGAATGGGTGCAGGGTAAATTCCTCAACTTTAATGGCGCGGCACAGTTTCTCTCTTTATTCTGGCCCGCGTTTGCATTATGGATTTTGTTGAGCCCGACACCACGCCAAGCGTAGCGCGGTATCATTGGCAACCACGATCTGTCGATTGACTACCGATTGACTACCGATTGACTACTGCTTCATTTCCGATTGACTGACCCTAGACTATGCCATGAGTGATCTCTATTACCAACATCATGTATTCGTCTGCAACAATGTGCGCGACGATGGTCGCACCTGCTGCGCAGAGCGAGGCGCCGAGGGTATTCAGGAATATGCCAAGCGCCGTATCAAGGCGTTGGATATGAATGGCCAGGGAAAAATTCGTATCAATAAATCAGGCTGCCTGGATCGCTGCGAAGAAGGGCCGGTCATGGTGATTTACCCGGAGGCGGTCTGGTACACCTATGTCGATCAACAGGATATCGACGAGATCATCGATTCACATTTACTCTCGGGTCAGGTAGTCGAGCGCTTGAAGATTTAACACCACCAATCAAGTAAGCCGCGTATTGCCCTTACTATGAATGCGCACACCCAATCTTTTTCACTGCAAGGCAAGGCTGGCTCGCTTGAGTGCAAGCTTGATTTGCCAATGCAAGATGCGGTGCTTGGAATTGCACTGATTGCACATCCGCATCCGCTGTACGGCGGAAGTATGGATAACAAGGTAGTACAAACACTTGCCCGGGCCTTTGTCACGCTCGGCTATGCATGCGCTCGGATGAATTTTCGCGGCGTGGGCGAATCCGCGGGAACACATGACCATGGTATCGGCGAGACCGATGATATGGCGCTGCTCCATGCGCACATGACTAAAACGTACCCCGATGTACCAGTAGCAATGGCAGGGTTTTCATTTGGTACGTTTGTGCTTTCCAGGCTGCAGCAGCAATTAGCCGGGCAAGGTAAACCGTCTGAACGCTTGGTGTTAGTCGGTTGTGCTGCTGGCAAGTGGGCTATGGCCCCGGTGCCTGCAAATACTTTACTGATCCACGGTGAGCTTGATGAAACCATACCGCTCAATGATGTATTTGAGTGGGCGCGCCCGCAAGATCTGCCGGTAGTAGTGATTCCTGGCGCCGATCATTTTTTTCATCGTAAACTTCACCACATCAAGCAACAAGTGATCGCTGCCTGGTCAGCGCAGTAGTACTAATCTCACTTACCACTGCGGGTGTTAGCCGCTCGAACCAGCCTCGGCGCTATAATCGGGGCCGTATCAATGGTGTGTCATCCTCTTCATTCAATGAAAAATTTTCTGGTCGCTTGCGCTGCGTTGTGTCTGCTCATGAGCGCAAGTGCGCAATCGCTTGCGCCACCTGTCATTGCCGCACGCTCATGGCTGGTGATGGACGCCAGCAGCGGCCAACTACTCGCCGCGCACGAGCCTGACCTGCGTATTGAGCCAGCGTCGCTCACCAAACTAATGACGGCGTACTTGGCATTCTCTGCAGTGCGCGATAAGCGCCTTGACTTGCAGCAGACCGTGAATGTATCGGTGAATGCATGGAAAGTCGATGGAGATAGCTCGAAGATGTTCATCGAACCATCCTCACCTGTGCGAATACAAGATTTGTTGTACGGGCTGATTGTTCAATCGGGAAATGATGCAGCAGTCGCGCTGGCCGAGGCAGTGGCTGGCAGCGAGGCCGCATTTGTCGAGCAAATGAATCGGTCTGCGTTAGCGCTGGGTTTAAAACATACGCACTTCGCTAACCCGCACGGCCTGCCTCATCCGGAAAATTATGCGACCGCGCGCGATCTATCGGTGCTGGCGAATCGTCTGATTACTGACTTCCCCGAGCTCTATAAAATTTACTCTACCAAAAGCTTCACCTATAACAAGATCGCGCAGCCAAACCGGAACCGCTTGCTGTGGCTGGACCCGACTGTTGATGGGGTCAAGACGGGTCATACGCAAGCCGCTGGCTACTGCCTGATCGCATCAGCAAAGCGCGCGAACGGCGCGCACGGCGAACGGCGCATGCTGTCGGTGGTGCTTGGTACGAGCTCTGACTCGGTGCGTGCGCAAGAAAGTCAAAAACTACTCAATTGGGGCTTCCAGAATTTTGACACACACAAGGTATATGCCAAAGGCCAAGTGGTGCTAACGCCGACCGTGTGGAAATCGTCGATCAACGAGATCAAGCTTGGCTTTAATCACGATGTGTATATCACCGTGCCGCAGGGTAGTCGGCCCAAGATCACGACGCAGATCGAGCGGACCGATCCTTTGGTAGCACCGATTGCGCGCAACGCGCCCACTGGCACACTCAAGCTGCTGGCGGATGATCAGGTTATCAACAGCGTGCCACTACTAGCACTTGAATCTGCGCCGAGCGCAACCATAGTCGGGCGTACCATTGATACGGTGCGTTTGCTGTTACCCCATTAACGCATTCGGTAAACCGCCTGTCGTGTTTCGATTCGCCCGGTTCATGAGCCAAACTGCATGCCACTACCCACAGACAGTCTGATCGAATACCCCAGTGATTTTCCGATCAAGATCATGGGCATCATGCAAGACACTTTTGCGCAGACCATGGTCGACGTAGTGCAACGCCATGACCCCGATTTCCACGCTGGCAAAATGAGCATGCGCCCCTCGTCCAAAGGGAATTATCTTGCACTCACCGTGACCGTGCGCGCTACGAGTCGCGAACAGCTGGATAACCTTTATCGCGAGCTGTCATCCCATGCGATGGTCAAGGTAGTGCTGTAGCGCACATGCCGGAGCTGCTGATTCTGCGTCGCGGCATTGAGCCTTATGAGCAGTGCTTTGCCGCCATGCGCGCCTTTACCGATACGCGCAACAGTCAGACCCAAGACCAGCTATGGCTGGTCGAGCATCCACCCGTATTCACCCTGGGCTTGGGCGCTGACCCCGCTCACGTGATTAATGCGCACCACATTCCGGTGGTTCAAACCGACCGCGGCGGTGAAGTCACCTATCACGGCCCGGGCCAGGCCATTGCCTATCTGCTATTCGATCTGCGTCGCGATGGAAGGCGGCTGCTGCCGCGCGACTTTGTTTACCGTATCGAGCAGGCCGTGATCGATACCCTCGCCACGTATAATTGTGCGGGCGAGCGTAAGGCCGGCGCTCCGGGTATTTACATCGCCGATGGTGACTGGCGCGGCGCCAAAGTGGCGGCCTTAGGATTGAAAATTCGCGCCAACGGCTGTACTTACCATGGCGTGTCGCTCAATGTTGCGATGGATCTGCAACCGTTCAACTGGATTAATCCCTGTGGCTATGCCGGTCTGGCGACGATTGATCTGCAAACCCTGGGCGTGCGAGCCCGCCTGGACGAGGTGCAGGATCAACTTGCGCGCGCGCTTGAAAAAAACCTGAAGCTCTGAAAAATGTCAGATTCCAGCGATACCCTAGATACGCGGTACGACCCCAACCAAAAGCAAAAAGGTGCGGGTAAAACTGCGCGCATCCCCATCAAGATCGTCCCTGCCGAGAAGCTCGCCAAGCCGGACTGGATTCGGGTTAAAGCAGCTTCACCTACGACACGCTTTTACGAAATCAAAGATATTCTGCGCAAGAACCAGTTGGTGACGGTGTGTGAAGAAGCCTCCTGCCCGAACATCGGGGAGTGCTTTGGTAAAGGCACTGCCACCTTCATGATCATGGGCGACAAATGCACTCGTCGCTGCCCGTTCTGCGATGTCGGGCACGGCCGTCCTGATCCGCTCGACCCGAACGAGCCAGAAAATCTGGCGCGCACCATTGCGGCGCTAAAGCTCTCTTATGTCGTCATCACGTCGGTAGATCGCGATGACTTGCGCGATGGCGGCGCCGCGCACTTTGTTGAGTGTATTCAGAAAGTACGCGCCCTTTCACCAGCGACGCGAATCGAAATATTGACGCCTGATTTTCGTGGACGGATCGACCGGGCGCTCGATATTTTGCGCGCCGCGCCGCCGGACGTCATGAATCACAACCTCGAAACCGTGCCGCGCCTGTACCGCGAAGCGCGCCCCGGCTCCGATTATGCTTATTCGCTTGAACTGTTAAAACGATTTAAAGCGCTCTGCCCGGATGTACCTACCAAATCCGGGCTGATGGTGGGGCTAGGCGAAACTGATGATGAAATTCTTCAAGTCATGCGCGACCTTCGTGCGCACGACGTCGATATGCTGACGATAGGCCAGTACCTGATGCCGAGCGGCGACCATTTACCGGTACGTCGCTATGTGCATCCAGACACCTTCGCGCTATTCGAGCAAGAAGCCAGGAAAATGGGCTTCGTACATGCGGCTGTTGGCGCCATGGTGCGCAGCTCTTACCATGCTGATCAGCAAGCGCATCAAGCAGGCGTTGTTTGAAGCAGCGACCGCAACAACGTCAGCGGCACCTTTGCAGCAGGTTTAAGCAGAGAGCGCTTTTTCGATAAGCTTATTCAACCCCGCCTCATCAGGAATTCCAACAAAGCGCTTCAAGATATTCCCGTTTTTATCGATCAGAAACGATGTCGGCGTGAGTTGCACATCACCGAAGGCTTTGGCATTGCTTCCATTGGTATCGAGGGCTACGGTGAATGGCAGCTGCCGGGTCTCGGTGTAGTTTTGCACATACTGCGGCGGATCGTAGCTCATGGCGACCGCGACCAATTCGAATCCCTGCTCGCGGTATTTATTGAAGGTGCCGACCATCTGCGGCATCTCGGCGATGCAGCTGCCACAACTGGTGGCCCAAAAATTGACCAGGACAACTTTGCCGCGCAGCGACTCGGTACTGAGCTGCTGACCGTTGAGGGTGGTAAATGTGGCGACAGGCGCCGGCTCACGCTTGAGCAGCGATAGGGCCAGGAAAAGCACAACGCCCAAGATCGCCAGGATGGACATTGTCTGAATAATGGTCAGGCCAGCGATTCGGCGCGGGAAATGCTTGGACATAAATTTACCAGGGTGAATACGATAGTCAGGGATTATAGGCGCCCGGGCGGCTCAGACACGACTCGACCGGGCTGGCCTGTTACTTGGTGCTCGCTGGCGCCCGGCCATTTTCCGGCGAAGGCTTTGCTTTCAGCTCGAGTAATTCATCTTCGCTGATGTACTCAAACAGGGTAACCACTTTTCGAATGTTGGCAGCAGCATTACGTGCTACTTCACCGCCCAGCTTGGCTTCGCGCTGAGTGACGCGACCCATCAAGTAGACCACCCCGCGATCAGTGTGTATTTTAAATGCGCTGATGTACAAATCTTTGGTATCAATGATTGCGGCTTTGACTTTGCTGGTAATTAGCAAATCCGCAGAGCGGGCGCTGACAGAGGATACTGGCGCAACTTCAAGATCATTTTCAAGACGCTTGAGGTCACCGAGTGTTTTAATTTGGGCCTCGACCTCCGCCTTCATTTTTTCATCGGTCACCTCACCGGTGATCACCACCATACGGTTATAGCTGGTGATCGCAACGCGGCCTTTGTCACCCGTAATTTTGCTGGCGCGACCTTCGCCTTTGAGTTCTATGGTTTTGTCATCGGTTTGTACACCGATTGAGCGGCGATCAACAGCCGCCATTGACCCAACTGCGGTCGCGCCCACCACCAAAGGCACACAGCCTTGCAAACTCGCGCACAACGCGGCGCCTAGTGCCAGCCCAAGTAGCGAGCGGCGGGCGTTAATCGGTAGCGCTGGATTCATTCGGCATCTCCTCCAAAAAGTGCGACATCTATACCGTCGCAAAGACAGTGAATTGTTAATAGGTGTATTTCTTGAATACGCGACACGCGCTGATGTGGCACACAAATATGGACATCCATCTCCGAGAGGATACTCGATAGCGCACCACCACCATTCCCGGTCAGCGCCACGATACGCATATCACGCTCTTGCGCGGCCTCGACCGCTGCCACCACGTTGCCTGATTGCCCGGAGGTGGTAATCGCTAACAATACATCGCCAGCCTGCCCAAGTGCCTGCACCTGCTTGGCGAAAATTTCGTGATACCCGTAGTCGTTACCAATCGCCGTCAGAACCGAGGTGTCAGTAGATAATGCTATCGCTGGCAGTGGCAGGCGCTCACGCTCGAATCGCCCTACCAGCTTGGCTGCAAAGTGCTGGCTATCTGCGGCCGAGCCGCCATTACCGCATGCGAGGATACGATTGCCATTGGCAAGCGCCGCAAACATCAGATCGATTGCATCGGCAATTGGCTGTGCCAGCGTAGCTGCAGCCTGACTGTTCAGCTCGGCGCTCTCATGAAATTGCTCGAGTATCCGTTCCTTGCGCATAGCCATGATTATAAAGCCGCGCTCGATTCAAGGTGACCCGCAATCTCCAAATTCAGCGACACTGCGCGGCACACTTCATGTCAGGCACTGAGGATGTGGCGCAACCAGGTCAGGGAAGTGCCGTCGATGCATACTGCGTCAAAGCGACATGCGGGCAAGCTGGCGAAGCGCTGCAGAAACACTTGTGCAGAATGCCATAGCCGCGCCTGTTTGGTGGCGGTGATACTAGCGGCTGCACCACCGAATCGCTGGTCCTTGCGCTGCCTGACCTCGACAAACACCAAGGTCGATGCCTCGCGCATGATGAGATCTATCTCGCCACGCCGACTTCGGAAGTTTCGTTTGATCAATACCAAGCCCTGCGACTGTAAATAGGCTAGCGCGCGGTCTTCCGCCTGCCGCCCTGATTCAGTGGTGTTTTGCTTCATCGAGTGGTTAGCGTGTTTTGTACAATACCGCTGGCGTTGCCCTGCGGCTTGGTAGTGCAGCGAATTCTTCTTGGTCAATCATGACATCACCTCTCTCGCCGTACCTCGTCACGTTGCTGAAGTCGCTCGCCGAAGACGCAGCCGCGCAGCGTTTTCCGGCGGGCGCATTGTATGTGCTAGCCACTCCGATCGGGAATCTGGTTGATATCAGTATTCGGGCGCTCGGCGTACTTGAACAGGTCGATGCAATTGCTTGCGAGGATACGCGTCACACCGGGCAGCTGATCAAGCGCTATGGTTTTTCCAAGCCATTGATTTCAACGCATCAGCATAATGAAGCTGCAGCAGCACAAAAAATTATCGAGCGCCTGCGTAACGGCGATCGTATTGCGCTGGTATCGGATGCGGGCACCCCGGCTATCTCCGACCCTGGTGCGCGCGTGGTCGACGCGGTACTTACCCAAGGCCTGACCGTGGTACCGATTGCCGGGCCATCGGCTGCAGTGGTAGCGCTATCGGCCAGTGGCTTGAGCGGGGAAGGCTTTCAGTTCGTCGGCTTTCTACCAACCAAACAGGCGCAACGTGATTCAGCGCTGCAGGCACTGAAGGAATCAACCGCGTTATTGGTGTTTTACGAGGCGCCGCATCGAGTGCTTGATACGGTTACCGCCATGCGCGAGGCCTTTGGTCATCAGCGCCGCATTGTGATCGCACGCGAACTTTCAAAACTGTTCGAACAAATTCATCGCTGCAGTTTATCTGAGGCACCTGCATGGCTCGCTGCAGACACTGATCGACAGCGCGGGGAATTCGTACTTCTGATTGAGGGCGCGAATCGAGGCGGGAAGGAGGACGAGCAATTCAATGAGGCGCGTCGACTACTGACGCTGCTGCTGGAAGAGTGTTCAGTGAGTCAGGCGGCGGCGCTGGCCGCGAAAATTACCGGACTTAAAAAAAACAAGCTGTATGCAATGGCACTGGAAATAGCTGATCAGCGTTCCTGACTTTGCAACGGCAAGGCGCGCTTGGCCGCCTGCAACCGCGCAATTTCATCAGGCAATAAGCGCTCGACCTCCAGCTCTGCACTACCGCCGCGCACCATATCCAGCTTGAGTGCTGCGGCATAAGAGAGATCGATAATGCGCGATGCGATAAACGGGCCGCGATCATTGATCCTGACAATCACTTGCCTGCCATTGCGCAAATGAGTGACTCGGGCATAGGAAGGAATCGGCAATATCGGGTGCGCAGCGCTCATCGCGAACATGTCATACGGTTCACCTGAAGCGGTTTTACGGCCATGGTATTTGCGACCATACCAGCTACCGACACCACGTTGCACATACGGTCGTGCATCAGTAATTGGCACAAAGGTCTGATCCATCACCGTGTAGGGCTTGCTCGGCCCGCGCAGATAAGGCTCGACCTTGGGATCGGCATCGGGTGTGTTGAGCAAGCCCGGCGGCACGCGATCGGGTGGGCCATCGTCCTGGTAATAGGCACCCGCACGCTTGGCGTTAGATGACGAACCCGCACCGGAAGAAGTGGTAGCGGCTTGCTCGCGCGCGCGACCCTCGTCGCGTTCAGGAACTGACACCGTACTACAGGCAGACACAGCCACTGCAAGCACAAGCAAACCGGCTCGGCAGATTAACGATGCACTCAATGCAAAATCCATCTCACGTCTGAACCAGCTTGCGATGGCGCTGAATGCTCATCAAGGTGCCGATCGCCAGCGATAACGTCATGAACGCTGTACCGCCATAGCTCATGAACGGTAGCGGTACACCCACTACCGGCAAAATGCCACTCACCATACCCATGTTGACAAACGCATAGACGAACACCGACAAGGTAATCGCGCCGGCCAACAGTCTTGAGAACAAGGTCGGTGCATTAGCGGCGATCAGCAAGCCACGCCCTATCAACATCAGGTACAGAACGAGCAGTACCGCGTTACCAAGTAATCCGAATTCTTCCGAGAACACTGCAAAAATAAAATCGGTGGTTCGCTCTGGAATAAATTCAAGATGCGCCTGTGAGCCATTCAACCAACCCTTGCCGATCAAGCCGCCTGAGCCAATGGCAATCGTTGATTGAATAATATGAAAGCCTTTACCCAGCGGGTCTGAGGTTGGATCGATCAGCGTTAGCACACGCCCACGCTGATAATCATGCAGCATCGACCACACCAACGGCAAACTGGACAGGCCCGCGATAATCATACCGATGATCAAGCGCCACGACAGCCCGGCTAAAAAGATGACAAAAAATCCGGATGAAACCACTAGCATTGCTGTGCCAAGGTCGGGCTGGCGCAAAATCAAACCGACCGGAGCAAGCACCAACAAGCCCGCCACAATAAAGTCGCGCCAACGAATCATGCCCTCACGCTTCTGAAAGTACCACGCCAGCATCAGCGGCAGAGCGAGCTTCATGATCTCGGAAGGCTGAATAATGACGCCGACGTTCAGCCATCGACGTGCGCCATTTTTTACCAAGCCGAACATCGCTACTCCGATCAATAGCCCGAGCCCGATCAGATAAATAGGTAGCGCAAAGCGCATCAGTTTTTGCGGCGGTATCGCGGCAGCAACCCACATCACCATGATGCCGACCGCGATGTTGCGCACATGACCTTCGAAGCGTCCGGGAAAATCCAATCCTGCGGATGACACTGCAAGACAGCCCAGCAACATGATCAGGCCGACAATAATCGCGAGTGAGCGATCAAAAATCAGCAATCGGCGCTTGACCGATTCGATGATCACACCGCGTGCGTTCTCGGCGTAAGACAGCATCAGGGAGCGCTCCTTTGCTCGTTTTTCTTGATGGTAGCTGTTGCAGCATTTGCCGCGGGCGCGGCGACCGGCTTACTCGCCTCAGTACTCTTTGGCTCTGACCGCACCGCCTCCGCTTTCGCAGGATCTGGTTTGGCAGCAGGGGGCTTCTTTTCTTCCGGCTTGCCGGGTTCTACTTTTTGCGGCTCGGGCTTGCCAGCCTCCGGTTTCTTGGCTTCAGCCTTGCTCGCCTCCGGCTTATTGGTGTCAGGCTTATTGGTGTCAGGCTTTTTTGCATCGGGCTTGGTGGCATCAGTGCGGTTCTGCGACTCTGCCGGCGCAACCTCGACCTTGGCCACAGGCTCATCGGGGCGCTTACCCAAAAGATAGTAATCGATCGCAAGTCGCGCTATCGGCGCCGCCGCAGCAGCACCAAAGCCGGCGTTCTCGACGATGACGGCGAGGGCGATTCTCGGCTTGTCAGCTGGCGCGAAGGCGACGTAGAGCGAATGATCACGCAGCCGCTCTGCGATTTTGCTGGCATCGTATTTGACGGTTTTGCTCATCGCCGCTGCCTGCGCGGTACCGGTCTTTCCACCGGAGGTGTACGGCGCATTCGCGAATGATCGGGCCGAGGTACCTTCCTTGGTGACACCGATCATGGCGCTTTTGACGAACTCGATATTTTCCTGCCGAAGCGGGATGCGATAACTTTCTTTAGGTACCGTTAACTTGCGCGCCTTGGAGTTGGGGTCTTCGATGGATTTCACCAGGTGCGGCTTCATCACCACACCGTTATTCGCCAGATTGGATACTGCGTGAGCGAGCTGTATGGGTGTAAACGAGTTATAGCCCTGACCGATACCAACCGAGATAGTCTCGCCGGCGTACCACTTTTGCAGCTCCGGGCGCTTGAAGGTTTTGCGCTTCCAGTCTTGTGAGGGCAACACACCGCGTCGCTCGTTTTCTAAATCTATGCCAGTCAGCTGACCAAAGCCGAACGGCTTCATGAAATCATGAATCGCGTCGATGCCTAAATCATTCGCCAACACGTAATAGAAGGTATTACATGATTGAACAATCGATTTGTACATGTCGACCCGACCATGTCCGCCTTCTTTGTCATCGCGAAACCGGTTATTCCCGAACCAGAAATAACCAGGATCAGAAATCGCCATCTCCGGGGTGCGCTTGCCGAGCTCGAGCGAGGCCAGTGCCATGTAGGGCTTGAACGTTGATCCCGGCGGGTAGGAACCAATCAGTGGTCTATTCAGCAGCGGCTTATCGAGCGAGGTATTGAGATCTTCCCAGCTCTTGGAATCAATGCCTTCCACAAACAAGTTTGGGTCGAAGGTGGGCATTGAGACATAGGCCAATACATCGCCGGTAGCCGGCTCAATCGCCACCAAGGCGCCTCGTCGATCGCCAAATGCTTTTTCAATTATTTTCTGCAGCTCGATATCGACCGATAAAATTAGATTGTTACCTGGCGTTGGTGCGCTACGCGACAAGGTGCGGTTAGCACGACCACCGGCAGACACCTCGATTTCATCGTAACCAGTAATACCGTGTAACTCGCGCTCGTAGCTTTTCTCAATGCCTTCCTTGCCGATGTACTCAGTACCCCGGTAGTTGGCTGCATCTTCACTTTCTTCGAGGCGCTCTGCTTCGCGCTTGTTGACGCGCCCGATGTAGCCAATCATGTGCGAAGCGGTTTGTCCCAACGGGTATTGGCGAAACAAACGCGCCTGGATATCAACACCCGGAAAGCGGTAGCGCTGCGCTGCGAAGCGCGCTACCTCTTCATCCGTGAGACGTGTGCGGATTGGCAAGCTCTCAAACGATTTGGATTCTTCCATCTGCCGACGGAAGCGTTTGCGGTCTTTCTGCTGAATATCAACAATTTTTGCCAACTCATCAATCACCGTATCGAGCGGGCGATTGATTTTATCCGGCGTGATTTCCAGCGTATACGCAGAGTAGTTACGCGCCAAGATCACGCCATTGCGATCAATGATCAGGCCGCGATTAGGAACCGCCGGCACGACCGATATTCGATTACTCTCAGCGCGCTCGTAATACTCGCTATGACGGATCGCTTGTAGCCAGATGAAACGCAGCATCAGCAAGCCAAAGCAGATCAGCACCACCAAGCCGGCCACCGACAGCCGCACTCGGAACAGCTGTATCTCGCGTTCGGTATCTTTGATTTCAGTCACGGCGCGGGCCTACGACTCACAGACATGACAGCCGGTCGCATCAGATCGGTCGGGTATCGTCACGGTCAACCGCGCGACGCTGCGGCGCCAGCAGCAACCAGCACACAATCGGCCAGACCGCGGTCGAGACAAAACTCTGTATGAAGTAGCTCCAGCCTGGCGTTTTACCAGTAACCGCGAGCTGCACCAGCACCTGCACCACTTGCATCACCAGCAGCAGCGGAAGCACATGAAGCGCTTGCACGGTTGATCGGAACCACAGCACACGCCGGTGGATGGTAATCGCAAAATAAGACAGCAAGGTGTAGGCCAAAGCATTTTCGCCCAGCAGCGATGCGCTGTGCACATCCATTACCAAGCCCATCAGGAAAGCGATACCAATGCCCACTTTGCGAGGCTGGTAGATACTCCAGAACACCAGCGTCAGCGCTACGAAATCAGGCACCCAGCTCCAGCCACCCCACGGGAACAGATTCAGAAAAAATGCTGCCAGCAGGCTAAATGCAATGAACCCTGGGCTCACGGGCAACAGGATGTTCTCGCGGTCCATCATCAGTCAGCACCCTCCTTGCGTGCGCGGCGCGGCCGGTCGGAATTGATATTTTCCGGCGGTGGTGGCGGTGGCATCGCCGCCGGATCACCAAGCAGTACCAATAGCTGCCGGTGGCGAGAGACACCCGCTGCGGGTTGACACAAGATGCGCGCGAAGGCATCGGGCGTCTTTGTGTCTACCGTCATCACAGTCGCTACCGCCAGCCCGGCCGGGTAGACACCGTCGATGCCTGAAGTGGTCAGCACATCGCCTGGCTGAATGTCGGCGTTGGACGCCATGAAGCGTAACTCCAGCTCACCGGTTTGCCCGCGACCATAGGCGACGCTGCGCACGCCGCTGCGCAAGACCTGCACGGGAATCGCGTGCTCTTTGTCGGTAAGTAGCGTGATTTCAGAGGTGAAGGGGAATACACGCGTCACCTGCCCGATGACACCGAGATCATCGATCACCGGATGCCCGGGCTTGATGCCATGTGAATCACCGCGATCGATGATGACTTTACGCGAGAAAGGATCACGCGCGTCGTACAAGATCTCGCTCATGACCGTCTTGAGCTGGGTGCGCGCGGAAGCCTCCAGCAATTTACGCAAGTAGGCATTCTCGGCCTGTAGCTGACGGCTCTGCTGCAACTGCTGCGCGTTCAGCACCTGCTGCTCGCGCATCTGGCGGTTCTCGTCTTTTAGCGAGGCGAGCGAGGCAAAGTAGTCGGTGGTGGCGAAGAATGCGTCGCGCGGCAACATGGCGACCACTTGCACCGGGTACAAAGCGACGCCAACCGCTTGCCGGATTGCAGCGAGCGCCTTGAACCGAGAATCGGCCATCAACAAGCCGACCGCAATCAGCGCGAACAGCAGCATCTTTGCGCGTGCCGACGCACCTTGCTTGAACAGTGGCGGTGGACTGTATTCCATTAAACGCGAATGACGAGGAAATCAGCGCCCAACCGATGCAAGAGCGCCGAGGCTGACTCGGTTACTGAAGGGGGCCGCTGGGTGCTCACTCTGGCGCGGCCCTTCACTTATTCGTAAGAGAACAAGGAGCCGAGCTTGTCCATGCGCTCGAGTGCCATACCAGAGCCACGTACCACGCAGGTCAGCGGATCCTCGGCAACCAGCACCGGCAGACCAGTCTCTTCCATCAGCAAGCGATCAAGATCGCGCAGCAGCGCGCCGCCGCCGGTCAGCATCATGCCTTTTTCGGCAATATCTGCACCGAGTTCAGGCGGGGTTTGCTCAAGTGCGTTCTTGACTGCCGAGACGATGCTGTTGAGTGGATCGGTCAACGCTTCGAGAACCTCGTTACTCGAGATAGTGAATGAGCGCGGAATACCTTCGGACAAGTTGCGACCTTTGACTTCCATCTCGCGCACCTCAGTGCCGGGGAAAGCAGAACCGATTTGTTTCTTGATGGTCTCGGCGGTTTGCTCGCCGATCAACATGCCGTAGTTGCGTCGGATGTAGTTGACGATAGCCTCGTCGAATTTGTCGCCGCCCACACGCACAGAGCCTTTGTAGACCATGCCGCCGAGCGAGATGATGCCGACCTCGGTGGTACCGCCGCCGATATCGACCACCATCGAGCCAGTAGCCTCTGACACCGGCAGGCCGGCACCGATTGCCGCCGCCATCGGCTCTTCAATCAAGAACACTTGCGATGCGCCAGCACCCAGCGCAGATTCGCGGATCGCACGACGCTCAACTTGGGTCGAACCGCAGGGTACGCAAATAATGATGCGCGGCGACGGCTTGAATAACTTGGTATCGTGCACCATGCGGATGAACTGCTTGAGCATCTGCTCGGTGACAGTAAAGTCGGCGATTACGCCGTCTTTCATGGGTCGAATAGCCTCAATATTGCCCGGCACTTTGCCCAGCATCTGTTTGGCCTCTTTACCAACCGCTTGAATGTTTTTCTTGGCGTTCGGGCCGCCCTGCTGACGAATTGCGACCACGGACGGCTCATCCAGCACGATGCCCAAACCGCGCACGTAAATCAGCGTATTGGCGGTGCCCAGATCAATCGCGAGATCGTTTGAAAAATAGCTACGAAGGAATGAAAACATGAATATGAATCCCAGAAGCGCCTGAAACTTGCCGTTTCCGGCGAGAGCAATGGCCGTCGGATCTTCGTCCGATAGCTGCCGAGTGCGTTATTTAACTTGTCATTCTACCTTATAATCAATGTGAAATTGGCTGCTAGAAACCCGGAATCGCCCGTATTTCCTCAGCTTTCTTTAGCGAAAACAGACGCGGAGTTATGCGCCAATCGCGCCAACGCCCATCGGCGAAATGGCAACGCTCACGCCATCGATGCTGCGCAACTTGCGCATCCCGCCAGTGTCCCAGCGCCGCTCGTCAGTCGAACACATTGTCATTTTTGAACCCTAGTCACTAGCAACCTGCCTCGCTACCCCATGTCCCTCTCCCTTTCTGACATCGCGAGACTCGCGAAACTTGCGCAACTCGATCTCTCTGCTCAGCAGTCCGCCGATACGCTGGCAAAGCTGAACGACATTTTCGCCCTGGTCGAGCAAATGAAAGCCGTTGACACCAGCGGCGTCGAGCCACTGGCTCACCCAGTCGCTGCATGGCGCGATGATCTGGCGATGCGCCTACGCGATGACCGCGTCACCGAACCGAATCGCCGAGACGATTACCAGCAACCCGCGCCCAGCGTGCAAGATGGTTTGTATCTGGTGCCGAAAGTGATCGAATAAGCCTTCTCAAAACTTTTCGGCCCGCCCCTTCGACCGCACCGATAACGCCAACACCGCGATCAAGAAATACGCATGCAAACACTCAAGCAATTATCAACGCTGCTGAAAAGCAAACAGCTCTCTGCCACCGAGCTGGCACAGTCCTATCTCGACCGCATTGCCAACAGTGATCTGAATGCGTTCATCAGCGTGAATCCCGAGCAGACCTTGGCGCAAGCGAAACAGGCCGATGCCAGCATCGCAAGCGGCACTGCCAGCGCGCTGACCGGCATACCGATCGCGCACAAAGATATATTCGTGACCCGCAGCTGGCCCTCCACCGCCGGTTCAAAGATGCTCTCCGGCTACAACAGCCCATTTGATGCGAGTGTCGTAGAACAGTTCCGCACGGCAGGCATGGTGACGCTCGGAAAATTGAACTGTGATGAATTTGCCATGGGTTCATCGAATGAAAACTCATTCTTCGGCCCGGTCAAAAACCCGTGGGATAAGCAGGCCGTACCTGGCGGCTCGTCGGGTGGCTCGGCAGCAGCGGTCGCTGGCGGTCTGACACCTGCGGCAACCGGTACCGATACCGGCGGCTCGATTCGCCAACCTGCGGCACTGTGCGGTATTACGGGCATCAAACCGACTTACGGGCGAGTGTCGCGCTACGGCATGATCGCGTTCGCATCATCGCTTGATCAGGGCGGGCCGATGGCCTGGACCGCTGAAGATTGTGCGCTGCTGTTAAATGCTATGACAGCCTACGATCCACGCGATGCGACCTGCATAGAGAGCAATCCGGAAGATTTCACGCGCCATCTCGGCGATTCACTCAAGGGCTTGAAAATCGGCATACCCAAAGAGTATTTTGGTGAGGGCTTGGCTGCGGATGTGCGCGCTGCGATTGAGGCCGCCTTGAGGGAATATGAAAAGCTCGGTGCAACACTGGTCGACATATCGCTGCCGAAAACATCGATGTCGATTCCTGCGTATTACGTGATTGCGCCCGCCGAGGCCTCATCGAATCTGAGTCGCTTTGATGGTGTGCGCTATGGCCATCGTGCAAAAGATTACGCCGATTTGAGCGATATGTATCGCAAGTCGCGCGCCGAGGGTTTTGGTGACGAGGTAAAACGGCGTATCTTGATCGGCGCGTATGTACTGTCGCATGGCTATTACGACGCCTACTATTTGCAAGCGCAAAAAATTCGGCGCCTGATTGCCAATGACTTTCAACAGGCGTTTCATTCGTGCGATGTGATCATGGGCCCGGTTGCACCTACCGTGGCTTGGGACTTGGGCGCGCGCGTGAATGACCCGGTGGCCAACTATCTTGCCGATATTTACACGCTCTCAACCAGCCTGGCGGGCCTGCCGGGATTATCGATTCCTTGCGGTTTCGGCCAAGGCGAAAAAAATTCACAACGACCTGTCGGCGTGCAATTAATCGGCAACTATTTCACTGAAGCCAAATTGCTGAACGTGGCGCATCAGTTTCAGCTCGCCACCGATTGGCATACCCGCCGCCCCGCTGTCGAATAAGGATTGATGACTATGCAATGGGAAGTCGTAATCGGTCTTGAGACGCATACACAGCTCACGACCGAATCAAAAATTTTTAGTGGTGCTTCGACTGCGTTTGGCGCAGAGCCGAACACGCAGGCTTGCCCGGTAGATCTAGCTTTACCAGGTGTGCTACCGGTCTTGAACAAAGGCGCTGTCGAGCGTGCGATTCAGTTCGGTCTGGCGATCGGCGCGCATATTGCACCGCGATCGATTTTTGCGCGCAAAAATTATTTTTATCCTGATCTGCCGAAGGGCTATCAGATTAGCCAATACGAAATCCCCGTGGTGCAGGGTGGCACGATCAGCTTCGTGCTTGAGAAAGACGGTAAGTCGGAAGTGAAAACCGTGCATCTGACCCGAGCTCATCTGGAAGAAGATGCCGGCAAATCGCTGCACGAGGATTATCACGGCATGACCGGGATTGATCTTAATCGCGCCGGTACGCCGCTACTGGAAATTGTGACCGAGCCGGACATGCGCAGCGCGGCTGAAGCAGTTGCCTACGCCAAAGCACTGCATTCATTGGTGGTGTGGCTGGGTGTTTGCGACGGCAATATGCAGGAAGGCTCGTTCCGCTGTGATGCGAACGTTTCGGTGCGTCCGGTTGGACAAAAAGAATACGGCACCCGCTGCGAAATCAAAAACCTCAACTCATTCCGTTTTCTGGAAGAAGCCATTAACTACGAGGTGCGGCGTCAGATCGAGCTGATCGAAGACGGTGGCAAGGTGGTGCAAGAAACCCGCCTGTACGACCCGGATAAAAAAGAAACACGCTCGATGCGCAGCAAGGAAGATGCGATGGACTATCGCTACTTCCCCGATCCGGATTTACCGCCGCTGATGATCGCGCAAGAATGGATAGACCGTGTGAAGACATCGTTGCCTGAGCTGCCGGGCGCGATGCGCGAACGTTTCGTCAAAGACTATCAATTGCCCGAGTATGACGCGATGGTGCTGACGCAATCAAAGGCGATGGCGTCTTACTTCGAAGCCGTGGTTGCCGCTGCAGGCAAGGAGCAAGCCAAGCCGGCCGCGAACTGGTTGATGGGCGATGTATCGTCAACGCTCAACCGCGAGGGTATTGATATTGCTGCGTCACCGGTCAGCGCCGAACAGTTATCGCTACTGCTGAAGCGTATTGCCGATGGCACCATCTCGAACAAGATTGCCAAAGAAGTCTTCAGTGCGATGTGGGAAGCGAAGTCATCCTCAGTTGCACTCGCTGATGAGATCATCGAGTCGAAAGGGCTTAAACAAATTTCCGATAGCGGCGCGCTGGAGAAAATCGTCGATGAGGTGCTGGCGGCTAACGCAAAGTCAGTCGAGGAATACAAAGCAGGAAAAGAGAAAGCTTTTAACGCGCTGATTGGTCAAGCGATGAAAGCGAGCAAGGGCAAGGCGAACCCTGCGCAGCTGACCGAGCTGTTGAAGCAAAAATTGGGATAACTGAGGGGGCCGATTCCCAATGTTTAGCTTGTTACGCCACTCCATCAAGGAGAAAAAATCTCTTGCATCGTTTCAAGCACAACACCGAGAGTTTTAGGCTGTATTTTTCCAAGACGATTGATGAGGCGAGTCTTATCAACCGTCCGAACCTGATCCAACAGAATCAATCCTTGTTTACCTGCATGCGTCAGCGCGATACGAAAAGGGGCAGGACGACTGCCCGTTGTCATCGGTGCAACAATCACAGTGCGAAGGTAATCATGCATCTCAGCAGGAGAGACGATGACACAAGGGCGGGATTTCTTTATCTCGCTACCGACGGTTGGATCGAGGTTGACGAGCCAAATTTCTCCACGCTTTACCATTGCCAATCAGCGTCATCCGCATTGGGAAGTTCAGGCATGAGTAAAGCATCGTCACCAGCTGCGGCCACGCGTTTGCTGGCTTCAGCCCAACCAGTGCGCGCATTTTTTTTGGGCGGGCTGATGACCAGCGTGCCGTCTCTGACGCTCACATCCGCCTGGTCCTCAAGCCCGACCTGATTCAGAATTACAGCGGGTATGATCACCCCCCTCGAATTTCCGATACGTCTAATCGCGATTTTCATGAGCACCTCGCCAAAGGAACAATGTTATTACGTATCGGTCGCGAGTGCAAATATTGTTATAACATTGGCGCCTTATTAACGCCGTAACGCTCACGATACGCCGCCACCGCCGGCTTGAACCGCGCCAGCTCGGTGCTGGCACCGGGGCCGGACAGATAGGCAAACAAGTCGTTCAGGTTGGCGATGGGAATGACAGGCATGCCGTAGCTTTGCTCGACTTCCTGCACTGCTGATAGTTGTGACAGCGCGCCCTCGGCGCCGCTTTTCTCCATGCGGTCAAGTGCAATTAGCACTGCGCATGGCGTCGCGCCTTGGTCGCGAATCAACTGTACCGACTCGCGCACCGAAGTCCCCGCAGAAATGACGTCATCGATAATCACCACGCGGCCCTCGAGCTTGGCGCCCACAATCGTGCCACCTTCACCATGATCTTTCGCTTCTTTGCGGTTATAGGCGAACGGCACGTTGCGGCCTTTCGCCGCCAGCGCAACAGCGGTGGCCGAGGCTAGAGTAATTCCTTTATAGGCGGGGCCGAAAAGCATATCGAAACCGACACCCGAATCGATGAGCGTCTGCGCATAGAAGTCAGCCAGCTTACCCAGGCGCGCGCCATCATTGAACAAGCCGGCGTTAAAGAAATAGGGTGAGTGGCGCCCCGCCTTGGTCACGAACTCGCCAAAGCGAAGCACACCGGCGCTGACGGAAAACTCGATAAACTGCTGACGAAGCTGACTCATAAATTTGCTCGATGAATTACGCTGATGAATTAAGCTGGTAGCTTAGGCCAATAAATTAAGCTGATAACTTAGGTTGATTATTGTAGCCTGCCCCATCACCCTGTCTGCCCTCGCGATTCTACGAAGTTAAGTATTTGATACAAAGTCGAACGAATGAAAATTATCTCCGCTAATCTCAACGGTATACGCTCGGCCGCCAAGAAAAAATTTTTCGACTGGATGGCCAAACAAGATGCCGACTTTGTCTGCGTGCAAGAGCTGAAAGCGCAACACGTCGATATGACGCCGGAGTTTTTGGCACCGCACGGATTTCATGGCCACTTCCACTATGCAGAGAAAAAAGGCTATTCAGGCACCGGTGTTTACAGCCGCCTGAAACCGAGCGCGGTGACCATCGGCTTTGGCAATGAAGAATTCGATGCGGAAGGTCGCTATGTGCAGTGCGATTTCGATAAGCTGTCGGTGATTTCTCTTTACAGCCCGTCCGGCTCATCGAGCGATGAGCGGCAACAAGCGAAATTTCGCTTCATGGATGTATTTCTGCCGCATTTGGAAGCACTGAGAAAATCCGGACGCGAAATCGTGATTTGTGGTGATTGGAACATCGCGCACAAAGAAATCGATTTGAAGAACTGGAAAAGCAACCAAAAGAATTCCGGCTTCCTGCCTGAGGAA